>JBBIPO010000145.1:0-9546 GCA_037442805.1 Deltaproteobacteria bacterium | reverse complement strand
GACCGGGTCCCCGGACAAGTCCGGGGACTGGGTGCCGGACACCGGATCCCGGACGCCAGACGCCTGACGCCGGCCTTTGGGGTGCCGAATGGCGCGGCCTGGACCCCGCACCCGACAAGGCTGCGTCTGCATACGGCAGTCAGAAGGCGCGCTTCGCGTGCGACAGGGTGGAGGGGTGGCGGAGTCTACGCTTCCGGGAAAGTCCGATCAGTAGCCGGCGAGCATATCGCAGGGGTCCCCGACCGCGAGTTCTCGGAGGGCGTAGGTGATGGCGCCGAGGCTCGTCGTCGGCTGCGTCTCGATGACGAGGATCTCGCCGTACGTCTCGTACGGGAACCGTTCCAGGTCGTCCTCGTCCACCTCCTCGCGGCCATCGCCTCGCAGGCGGACCAAAAAGCGGTTGCCCGCCGCCACCCCGTGGTCGCTCCCGCGATCCAGCACGACGTAGTGGTACTCGCCCAGCATGCCGACGTCGTCGAACGTCGCGACGATGTTCCCCGACACGGCGCTTGCGTTGCGCACAGGAGGAACGACTCGAGCCACGGGGGCGAAGGGGGCCACCCGGTCCCCCCGCTGGACCTCCTCGAAGGAACGAAGGATCACGGCGCGGTCCTCCTCGGTGTCGGTGGAAGTCACGCGCACCACCCCGAGGTAGCGCACCTTGTACCCCAAGTCCTTGCCCGTCACCGGGTGCTCGACCTCCTCCTCCACTCGGTAGAGCAGGTAGAGGTCGCCCGCCTTGACCCTGCGGGCCGTCTTGAACTCGACATAGACCTCGTCCGTCTGGGAGAGAAACGCCTTCTCCTCACGGGAATACCGGACCTCGCCGGACCCCGCGAACTCCTCCGGCGTGACGAAACCGACCCTCCGGGCCACCACCTGCTCCCACTGGGGCCCCACCGAGTATCGGGCCTCGCTGACCCGGTATCCCTCCCGCTCCGGGGGCTTCGGTTTCGGGGGAACCAGATACACGAGGTCCCCGGGGAAGATCCAGTTGGGGTTCGTGATGTGGGGGTTGAAGGACCACAGGACCGGCCAGTACCACGGGTCGTTGAAAAACCGGTCGCAGATGTCCCACAGGGTGTCGCCCTCCTCGGCGACGTAGACGTCCACCTCGCCGGTGGTCGCCCCGGACACCGTGATCTCCTGCGCCACGACCGCGCCGTGAGCGAGGACCGCGAGGGCCGCCCCCAGCAGGAGACCGGGCCACGGACAGGTCGAGGTCGTCCGATGGCCGGTGAGGTCGGGGTCCCCGGGCCAGGGGCCGCGATCGGGGACAGGGTCCCGCCGATCCGCCCCCGGCGTTGCCAGTGCGAAGCGCCGGCGCTCGGCCAGCCATCGCTCGCGGTCCTCCCCCGCGCCGGAGATCCATTCCCGATTTCGCGACACGCAATCTTCATCACGCATGAGCCTTCCTCCGCCCGCTCACGGCGATTCGCCCGCGAGCCTCATGGCCACCGCGGCCGCGTCCGTGTCCGGGTACGTCAGCATCACGGTTCGGAACATCCGGACCGCGTCCTCGTGGCGGCCCAGGGCCCGGTCGCACAGGCCGACCTTGACCATGGCGTCCGGCACCTTGTTGCCGTCCGGGTGCTCGGTCATCACGCGCAGGAACTCGCGCCTCGCCGCCTCGTAGTCCTTCTGGTCGTACAGGCACTCCCCGACCCAGTACTGGGCATTGTCCGCGTACGGGTGCTTCGGATAGCGCGCCGCGAAGGCGGCGAACGCGGCCCTGGCCTCCACCACCCGACCCTGCTGGTACAGTTCATATGCAGATTGATATTCTCGAAGCGCAGCATCTCCGTCCGGGTCCCGGCGAGGCGTCCGTCCGGGGGCGGGCGCCGCGGCAGGCGGCCTCGGCCTGGCCGTGGCGGCCGTCTTGCGACCTCCGGACGGCGTCACCACGTTTCCCTCGTCGTCAATCTCCTGGTAGATCCCCTCGTCCATCACCGCGGCCGCGGGGGTCGGTCTTGCGGGTCCTGGCCGTTCGGCGGAAGTCTCCCTCGGCTCCGGCGGCGTCAGCCGCACCGTGGGCAAGTCGGGGGGAGTCGGGGCGATCGCCGGGGTGCCCCAGGACCCGGACGGCGCGCCTCGACGGACGGCCATCCGCAGCGTCTCGACCTCGTCCTGCAACAGGAGGATGCGGTTTTCCAGCGCAGCGAGGCGCGACTGGCTCGCCCTTGCGACCCCGGCCACCTCGTCCACGCGTCCCTGAAGGTCCGCGACCCGTTTCTCGACCTGCGCGAGCCCGCCGCCGCAGGACAGGGCCGCCGCGCAAAGGCATGCTCCGACGAGGGCGCCGGCTTCCGGTCTGGCTGGCGGTCTCATCATCCTTCTCGCCGACGGGCGCATTTCCGCGCGACGGGATCGAGTCGTCCCGATTGTAGAGCCCCCCGCGAGCCTCCGCCAAGAACGTGACCGCACGCAAGTCGGACAAGGAGGCGCCGGGGGTCGGGGCCCTTTGACATCCCGCGCGGATGCGAGACAATCCAGCGCGGGTCGCATCGAGTCTGGAACGCGAGGTCGGACGACATGACGAGGACACCCCGGGTCGTGCTGGGCAGCCTGGTCGTCTTGGCCGCGGCGGCCGGGTACGGCGTGTACTGGTGGCACGAGTCCGCGATGCAGGTCGAGGACCCATTGCGGGGCGCGGCGCCGGATGACCCTGCTCTGAAGGAGGCGCGAAGGCTCCTGACCTCGGGCGAGGACGGGGACCGCATCCTCGCCCGTCGGAACCTCGGGGCCCTGCCGCGGGAGACCCGCATCCAGGTCCTGCTCGCCCTGGTCCGCGACTCGAAGCCCGCCATCCGGAGGTTTGCGGCCTTGAACATGGTCGGGCTCCGGGGCGACAACCGGATCCTCGCGGTCCTCGCGAACCTCGCGCAGAACGACCCGGATTCCGGGGTGCGCGAGGCCGCGGCGCAGACGTTGGACGGAAGAGACTGAACCCGCGCCTCGTGGGGAGGACGCCCTTGCCAGGCGGTCCGGGGGGAACGATGGAGGTCGCGCGACCTCGAGAGGGGCCAGTCGCGTGGTCCGCGAGCCCCGGCGCGATCCATGGCCTCGTGCGGCGCGCGCTTTTCCATTACATATTTCTTGTGATCCTCGGACAGCAAGGCACCTTCGTGCTGGTGGCCGGACTCGGACTCGACTTCGACCCGGCCTGGATGGTGTGGATCCTGCCCGCGGTGATCCCGATCTCGCTCGCGGCCTGGCGCCTGTGGGCGGAGCGCGGGCGCATCGCCTCGTACGCCCTGACCCCCTGGCCGGTGTGGGCCGTGACCGGGGCGCTCTTGTTCGGGTTCTGGGCAGGGTCCTACTTCTTCATCGGGCTCGTGACGGACCCGGCCCGCGCGACCCTCCTCCCCCCGGAACTGGAGCGCTTCGACCGCTTCGTCCCCTTCGACCCGTCCTACGTGTTCCTGTACCTGACGGTGTATCCTGTGTTTCTGCTGCCGTTCGTACACGCCCGGAGGGCCGGGACCCTCGTGCGACTCTCGGTAGGATACGTGGTGATGCTCCTGGTCAGTTACGCAGTCTTCCTGATGATGCCCGTGACCTTCCCCAGACCCTCGCTGCCCGAGACGTGGTCCTCGTTTCCGGTGTGGGTCCTCCAGATCGTCCATGGCCGGGACCCACCGTGGAACTGCCTGCCCTCGACCCACTGCGCCGTGGCCCTGCTCGCGGCCCTCGCGATCCTCGAGTCCGACCGGCGCCTCGGGGTCTGGGCCCTGCTGACGGCGCTGTCCATCGCGGTCTCGACTGTCTTCACCAAGCAGCATTACATCGTGGATGCCCTGGCCGGGTTTGCGCTCGCGGGCGTGACCTACTGGGCCGTGTGGTGGATGTGGCAGAACCCCGAGCGCCTGCCCGAACCCGCCCGCCGGATCGCGGCGGAAGATTCCGGTCATTGATTCCCGCCGAAGGTTTCTGCTATGGTCCGATGCGCGCCGGCGTCGGGTTGCCGGTGTACGGAGGACGGCGATGGGAACGGACTTCCAGCCTTACGTGGCCATCGTCCTGACGATGGTCCTGTCCGCGGGGCTCGTCCTGGCGATTCTGGTCCTCAACGCCCTGCTCGGGCCGAAGCGGCCGGGCGCGGTCAAGGAACGGCCCTTCGAGTGCGGGAACCCGCCCGCCGACTCCCCCCGGAAAAGGTTCAACGTCAAGTATTATGTCGTCGCCATCGCCTTTGTCGCGTTCGACATCGAGGCGGTCTTCCTGTTCCCCTGGGCGGTGATGTACCGGGAACTGCTGAAGGACCCCGACTTTGCGGGACTGGCCCTGGCCGAGGCGGTCCTCTTCATCGGGGTCCTGGCGCTCGGGCTGTGGGCGATCTGGCGGAAGGGCGCGCTCGAGTGGGCGTTCGATCGGACGAGAGTCGGAGGCGCGGATGAGTAGCCTCGTGAGCGAGAGAATCCGGGCGCGGTTTCCGGACGCAGTCGTCGAAGCGCACCAGCAGCACGGCGACGACACGGTGGTGGTGCGGCGCGAGGCCCTGCTCGATGTCCTGCGCTTCCTGCGGGACGAGCCGGACCTCGACTTCCGGATGCCCCTGGATGTGACGTGCGTGGACCGGCTCGCGATGGGCGAGAGGCCGCGCGACCACGTGGACGCGATGAACCCACCCCTGACGGACCCGGATCCGGTTCCGCGGGGCCCCGGGCTGAAGCCGCGCTTCGAGGTCGTCTATCACCTGCGGAGCCTATCGAGGGCGCGGGGGCAGGTCATCCGGGTCAAGGTCCGCGTGGACGAGGATGACGCCCGCGTCCCGAGCGCGGTGGGGCTCTTCAAGGGATTCAACTGGTTCGAGCGCGAGGTCTTCGACATGTTCGGGATTCGCTTCGAGGGCCACCCGGACCTGAGGCGCATCCTGTTGTACCCCGAGTTCCAGGGCCATCCGCTGCGCAAGGACTACCCGCGGCGTGGACACCAACCCCGCGTCCCCATGCCGCGCCTGCGGGGCGACCAGGTCCCGGGGGTGACCGTTCCCAAGGAGTGACCCATGGCGAACAAGACGGCGGTCGAGGTCGGGCGGGACCTGCACACGGAGGTCCTCCAGGTCAACATGGGGCCGTCGCACCCGGCCATGCATGGGACCGTGCGCATCCACCTATGGCTGGACGGCGAGACCGTGGCGGACGCGGACGTGGACATCGGCTACCTCCACCGCGGGTTCGAAAAGATGGCCGAGGCCGGGACCTGGAGCAAGGTGATCCCGTACACGGACCGGCTGAACTACGTGTCGCCCCTCATCAACAACGTGGGCTACTGCGGGGCGGTCGAGAAACTGCTGGGGCTCGAGATCACCGAGCGCTGCAAGTACGTGCGCGTCTTTGTCAGCGAGGTGTCCCGCATCTGCGACCACCTGACGGCGATCGGGGCCTCGGCCCTGGAGGTCGGGGCTTTTACCCCGTTCCTGTGGGCCATGCAGGCCCGTGAGGAGTTCTACTTCCTGATCGAGATGATCACGGGCGCGCGCGTGACCACGTCCTACACACGCATCGGCGGGCTGCGGTGGGACCTGCCGGAAGGCTGGGTCGAGCGCTACGAGCATTGCGAACGGAGATTGATGTCGCTGCTCGACGACATCGAGACCCTGCTCACGCGCAATCGCATCTTCATAGACCGCAACGCGGACGTGGGCGTCATGAAGGCCGATGACGCCATCGCGTGGGGCTTCACCGGGCCGTGCCTGCGGGCCGCGGGGGTGGACTACGACGTGCGCAAGGCCCAGCCGTACCTCGTGTACGACCGCCTCGAATTCGATGTCCCCATCGGGCACAAGGGGGACAACTACGACCGGTACCTGGTGCGGCTCGAAGAGATCCGGCAGAGCGTTCGCATCATCCGCCAGGTGATCCGCGACATCCCGGAGGGGCCGGTCAACGTGAACGACTGGCGCGTCGTGTTGCCACCCAAGGACCAGGTCTATGACACCATCGAGGGCATGATCGCCCACTTCGAGATCATCATGAAGGGCGTCCAGGTCCCGCCCGGCGAGGCGTATTACGCGGTCGAGGGCGGCAACGGGGAGGTCGGGTTCTACGTGGTCAGCGACGGCGGGGGGCGGCCGTACCGGGTCCACGTGCGCCCGCCGTGCTTCGCGATCATGCAGGGGCTTCGCGACATGATCGTGGGCGGGATGGTCGCGGACATCATCCCGACCTTCGACAGCATCAACATGATCGGGGGCGAGATTGACCGGTGAGGGGGCGAGATGCCGACGCTGAAGATTGACGGGCGTGAGGTCACGGTCGAGCCGGGCACGCGCATCATCGAGGCTGCGGACCGCCTGGGGGTGCCGATCCCGCGCTTCTGCTACCACCCGGGGCTGTCCGTGGCCGCGAACTGTCGGATGTGTCTGGTCGAGACGAATAAGAGCCCCAAACTGGTGCCCTCGTGCTATGACATGTGCCAGGACGGGATGGAGGTCTCGACGCGGTCCGACAAGGTCCGGGCCGCGCAGAAGGCCGTCCTGGAGTTCATCCTCCTGCACCACCCGGTGGATTGTCCCATCTGCGACCAGGCGGGTGAATGTGACCTTCAAGACCAATATTTTCAGTATGACTATCAGCCATCGCGGTTCGGGTTCCGCAAGCACCACAAGCCCAAAGCCCGCGTGCTGGGACCCCACGTCATCTACGACGCCGAGCGTTGCATCAACTGCACGAGGTGCGTGCGCGTCTGCGACGAGGTCGCCCGCGCCCCGCAACTGCGCCAGGTTCACCGGGGCGAGCGCACCTACATTGACGTCTTCCCCGGGCGCGAACTGGACCACCCGTACTCAATGTGCACCGCGGACGTGTGCCCGGTCGGGGCGTTGACCACGCGCGACTTCCGGTTCAAGTGCCGCGTCTGGTTCCTGCACGGGACCCCGTCCGTGTGCGCCGAGTGCAGCCGCGGGTGCTCCGTGCGCGTGGACACGTACCGCGGGAAGGTGCAGCGCGTCGTGCCGCGCCACAACCCCCAGGTCAACCAGTATTGGGCCTGCGACGCCGGGCGGCTCGCGTACCACCGGTTCGAGGCGGACCGGGTCGTGGCGGTCATGGCCGGGGGTCGGACCGTGGCATACGGGGACGCCGTCCGCGGGCTCGCGGAGGCGCTCCAGGCCGGGCCGGTCGCCGTGGTCCTGACCCCGTTCCTGACCTGCGAGGACGCCTTCGCCGTGGTCCGGGTCGTGAAGGCGGTTGCGCCCGACACGCGTTTCTTCGTGGGCGGCCGCCCGGACGGGGACCAGGATGAGGTCCTGATCCGCGCGGACAAGAACCCCAACCGGCGCGGGCTCTCGATGGTCCTGGCGGCGGCCGGGGTCGGGGCCGAGGGCCTGGACAGCCTGGCCGGCTGCAGGGCCGCGACGCTCCTCGTGTTCGGCGACCACAACGCGGCGGACGAGCGGGTCGTGGGGGCCGCGGGCTCGGCGGCGACCACGGTGGTCTTCTCGGCCCTGGACGTTCCGCTCCTGGGGCGGGCGGCGTTTGGCTTCCCCACGGTGACCCCCTACGAAGCGGACGGCACATTCGTCAATGAGTTCGATGTGTTGCAGAGGGTGCGTCGCGCGGTCGAGCCCCCGGGCGAGGTCCGCGAGCCGTGGCGCATCCTGCTGGACGCGGGCGAGGCCGCCGGGGTGACCCTGCCGGCACGCGGGGCCGCGGGGCTCTTCGCGGCGGCCTCGGTCCCGCAGTGGGTTGGACTAACCTGGGCCGACATCGGGGAGTTCGGCCTGGACCTTGCCCGGCCGAGGGACGCCGGGGAGGCCACGGCCTCGAAGGCCAACGCGGGGTGACGATGGACGCGCAGTTTCTGTTGTGGACCGTCGTGAAGATCGTGGCGATCTGCTTCGTCTTCGCCCTGGTGCTCGGGGCCCTGCTGACCTGGACGGAGCGCAAGTTGTCCGCAGTCGTCCAGGACCGGATCGGGCCCAACCGCGCGTCCGTCCTGGGCCTGCGCGCGCTCGGCCTGTTCCATCCCATCGCGGACATGCTCAAGGCCTTCACCAAGGAGGACTTCGTCCCGGCCGGGGCGAACCGGGTCCTCTTCTTCCTGGCTCCGCTGTTCGCAATGGTCCCGGTCCTGAGCGTGTTCGCGGTCATCCCGTTCGGACCTGGCCCCCACTTCGTGATCGCCCCGCTCGACACCGGGATGCTGTTCATCTTCGCCATCGCGGGGCTGGGGGTCTACGGCGCGACCCTGGGCGGCTGGTCGTCCAACAACTCCTTCGCCCTGCTCGGGTCCTTGCGAGCCGCGGCCCAGATGGTCTCGTACGAGGTCAGCATGGGCCTGAACCTCGTCGGGGTCTTTCTGGTCTTCGGGACCGTGAGCCTGACGGGGCTGGTCCTGGGGCAGGGGGACCTCCTGTGGGGATGGCTGCCGAAGTGGGGGATCGTGGTGCAGCCCGTGGCCTTCATTCTGTTTTTGACCGCGGCCATGGCCGAGAACAAGCGCGCCCCCTTCGATTTGCCGGAGGGCGAATCGGAGATCCTGGGGTACAACGTCGAGTATTCCAGCATGCGCTTCGCCCTGTTCTTCCTGGGGGAATTCGTCGAGATCGTGGTGATCGCGGCCATCGCGGCCACGGTGTTCTTGGGCGGGTGGCAGGTCCCGTTTGTGGACCCGGCCGGGCAGGCCGGGGGGTGGGTCGCGGCGTTGCAGGTCGGGGCGTTCGTGGCCAAGGTCGTGTTCATGTGCTGGGTCCTGATGATCATCCGCTGGACCCTGCCGCGCTTCCGCTATGACCAGGTCATGGCCCTCGGGTGGAAGGGGCTGTTGCCGCTGAGCCTCGCGAACATCGTGGTGACCGCGGGGGTGCTGGCATGGGTGTGAGGGGTATCCCTTGATGTTCACGAAGCCGCCACGAATGCGCCCCTCGTGCTCGTTCAGAAGACGAATCTTCCCGTGGATGCCGCTGGATCGGGTGGGCTCAAAGGGACCGGACAGCATTCAAGGGGGGCGCCGCACGCCCCCCTCTCCGGCACTTCGGATGCCCTCGCATCCTCGTGCCGTTTCACCCCCCACGGCGGCCGCCTCGCGGCCGCTGTTCCGTTGGCGACGCAAGACGAATGATTCGCATCATGGAGGTCGTCCGTGGGAAAACTGGTGCACCGGCCCGAGCCGGACCTGACGATCCAGTCGTACCTGCCCGAGACCTGGAACGGGATGAAGCGGGTCAGCCGGCACTTCTTCGTGAACCTGTTCACGAAGAAAGGATACGTCACGAAACAATATCCGGAAGAACGTTTTCCCTACGCCCCGCGCTATCGGGGGATGCACCGCCTGATGCGGCGCGAGGACGGGAGCGTGCGGTGCGTGGCCTGTTTCCTGTGCTCGACCGCGTGCCCGGCGGACTGCATCCACATCGTGGCCGGCGAATCGGACAACCGGGAGGTCGAGAAGGTCCCGGTCGTCTTCGAGGTGGACCACATCAAGTGCATCTTCTGCGGGTTCTGCGAGGAGGCCTGCCCCTGCGACGCGATCCGCCTGGACTCCGGGGAGCATCGGGCCCCGGCGTACACCCGGGAGGGCGAGTTGACGGGCAAGGTGGACCTC
>JBBIPO010000144.1:0-9563 GCA_037442805.1 Deltaproteobacteria bacterium | reverse complement strand
CAAGGCACAACGCGATTCGAGCCATCCGCGTTGTCGGCACGGATTGCCCAGGACGGATGCGGCTGGACCCGAGAGGACGGTGTATGCTCTCGCGGGGCGACGCGGGAGGCACGCGATGCTCCAGATAGGATGGGGACGGGCGGAGTTCACGCCCGAGGGACCCGCGCCCCTCGCGGGGTACGCCCACGCGAGGGAGCGGAAATCGCAACGGGTGCGCGACCCTCTGCTCGCGCGGGCGGTGGCATTCGACGACGGGGACACCCGCGCGGTAGTCGTTATCTACGACCTGTTGATGGTCGTAGAAGACCTGGCGCGCGGGGTGCGGCAGAGGTTGCACGACGCGCGGGCCTTCGTGATGGTCCACGCGACGCACACGCACTCGTCGGTCGGCGGGTACGCGCCGGGGTTGCTCGGGAGGCTGTTCGCGGGTGGATATCGGCCGGAGAGCGTGCCCCGCCTGATCCAGGCCGGGGAGCGTGCCGCGCGGGAGGCGCTGGAGGGGCTGCGGCCGGCGGAGGTCCGGGCCGCGTCCACGATCCTGCCGGGTCTGAACGGGAATCGGCGCGACCCGAGCGGACCTCGCGACGAGGAGTTGACCGTGGTGCGATTGGCCCGGGGGAAGGAGATCGGGGTCCTCGTCAGTTACCCGGCCCACCCCGTGATCGTCGGGGAGCGGGACCATCACGCGGTCTCGGCGGATTTCCCCGGGGAGGTCGTGCGCCTCCTGGAGCGCGACGTGGCATTCGCAGCATTCGTGCAAGGGTCCCTGGGCGGGGTGGACGTCCTGTTCCCGCAGGACCCCGGGGTGACCGCGGACCGCAACCTCTCCCTGATGGCCGAGCCCCTCGCCCACTCGGCGATGAACCTGGCGCGGCTCGCGACCCGATGCTCCCCCGCCGCCGCGGTTCAGGTCGCGAGCGAGGAGTGGGACCTGCCCCGCCCCGACCCACGCCCGTTCTTCGAGGACCAGGGGGCCGGGAGGATCCTCGGACGGCCACTGAGCGCGGTCCTGGGACTGCTCGTTCCGCGGTCCATCCGGACCGCGCGGGTGCAGGGAATCCGGGTCGGGTCGTTCGCGATCGTGGGGACGCCCGCGGACCTCGGGGTGCGGATCGGACTCGCGATCAAGAGGCACGCGCGGGCCGTCGGGATCGAGCACCCGGTGGCGGCCTCGCAGTGCGATGGCTACATCGGATACCTGCACCGCGCCGAGGACTACCGCGTCACGCCCCCGCCCTCACACCGAAAGATGGCCTACTACGAGAACGCGATGTCCTTCTTCGGGCACGGCGCCGGGGAGCGTACGCTCGCCGCCGCGTGCCGCGTGGTGGAGCGACTGGGCCCTGGGGGACAACCGGACACGGGGGAGCTGCCGTCCGTCAGGTCCAGTGTTCAAGGAACATCCTGTCGGTGAGGAGGGCGACGGCCCGATCCCGGATGACCGACGCCGGCGCCGGACGCGCCATCCCGTCTCCGGGATCGGGGGTCGGGGGTCCGGGGTCCGGCAGTGACTCCGTAGCGGATACGGACCCGGTCACGGTCACCGCTACCGACACGGACACGGTCACCGTCGCGGTCACAGACCCTGACACGGTCACGGACCCCGACACGGTCACGGCCCACGGTCACGGTCCTGTGTGGGCAGCGCCCGCGCACCCACCCGCGAGCAGGCGCTCGCGTCCCCGACGGGTTCCGACCCGACCCCCGACCCCGTTTCCCTCATCTGCCGTCCACTTGGCACTCCCCGCTGTCCCGCCCTACCCACCGGGTCGAGGAGGTGCTCCATGACCCGCCCCACTGTCTATCGGGACGTCAGCCGAGTCCTCAAGGCCCTGTCATCCGAGTCCCGGCTCCTGATCATTGACCGGCTGGGTCGCGGGGAGGCCACTGTCAGTGAACTGCGCGACCTCGTCGGAAGCGACCAGTCCACGGTGTCCAAGCACCTGGCCCTCCTGCGGGCCGTCGGTCTGGTGGAGGACCACCGCCGGGGCGCGTCGGTCGTGTATCGCTTGCCGGACCTGGGCGTGCTCAACGTCGTCCGCAGCGCGCACCAGTTGCGGGCCGCGCGGCGGTGACGATGCCGGATTCGTGGTCCCGCGCCCTGGCCGTCTATCGGGACCGTCGCGTCCTCTCGATCGCGTTCTTCGGGTTCGCGAGCGGCCTTCCCCTCCTCCTCGTGGGTCCGACCCTGTCCGCCTGGCTCCGGGACCAGGGCGTCTCCCTGACCGAGATCGGCTTCGTCACCCTGGTCGGAATGGCCTATGGGCTCAAGTTCCTGTGGGCCCCGCTCGTGGACCGCGTCCCCCTGCCCTTCCTGACGCGCCGCCTGGGACGGCGGCGCGCCTGGCTTCTGGCGTCGCAGGTCGGCCTGATGGCCGCGCTCCCGGTGCTCGGGTCCAACGACCCGTCCGACCCGGACGGCCTGAGCGCGGTCGTTGCATGGGGCCTGGTCGTGGCCTTCCTCTCCGCGACCCAGGACATCGTCGTGGATGCCTATCGAACTGAAATTCTGTCAGAAAATAAACTTGGCGCAGGAGCCGCGGCGGTCCAGTTCGGCTACCGCATCGGGATGCTGGCGGCCGGCGGGGGATGCCTGGTCGTCGCGGACCTCGCGGGGTGGTTCCCCGCCTACACCGTGATGGCCGGCCTGATGTCCGTCGGGGTCCTCGCCACCCTCTGGAACCCGGAGCCCGCCATCCCTGTTCCGGTCGCGCCCGCGTCCGATTTCGTGAGCCCCCTGCGCCGTCTCCTTCGCCGCGCGCGCGAGGCCGCGATCCAGCCGTTCCTCGAGTTCACGACCCGCCCTGGCTGGGGAGCCATTCTCCTCTTCGTGGCGTTCTACCGCTATGGGGACGCCCTTCTGGGCGTGATGGCCAACCCCTTCTATCTGGACCTGGGGTTCACCAAGGCCGAAATCGGGGTCGTCAGCAAGGGGTTCGGGCTCGTCATGACCCTGCTGGGGACCGGGGTCGGCGGCATCCTCGTCGCCCGCCTGGGCATCCTTCAGAGCCTCGTCGTGGGAGGGATCCTCCAGGCCGCATCCAACCTGATGTTCGTGTTCCAGGCGCTCGTCGGCCCTTCCCTGCCCGCCCTTGCGGCCACGATTGCGGTCGAGAACCTGTCCGGGGGACTCGCCTCGGGGGCCTTCGTCGCCTACCTGTCGAGCCTGTGCAACGTGGCCTTCACCGCGACCCAGTACGCGCTCCTGTCCTCGCTGGCCGCCTTCGCCGGCCGCCTGTTCGCCTCGGCGGGCGGGGCCATCGCGGACCGCGTCTCGTGGGCCGAGTACTTCGCCCTGACCACCCTCGCGGCCCTGCCGGGCCTGCTCCTCCTGGTCTGGATGATCAGGCGCTTCCCTCCGGGGCGGGGTCTGATCGACCCCTCGGGAATCGCCCGTCGCTAGCCGAAGATTTTCGACAAGAGGCCCTGCTTCGCGCCCAGTGCGCGGTCAACCATGCGCCGGAGGTCTTCCAGGGGCGCTGCCCCGACCCGGAAGTCCACCACCTCGGACCCCTTGAAGATCACGAGCGTCGGGATCGAGCGGATCCCCATCCGACCGGGCACGACCGGGTTGCTCTCGGTGTCCAGTTTCACGAACTTCATCCGCCCCTGGTACTCGCGTGCGAGTTCCTCCACGATGGGCGCCACCATCCGGCACGGACCACACCACGGCGCCCAGAAATCCACGAAGACGGGGAGGTCGCACTGGACGACCTCGCGCTCGAACGTGGCATCCGACACCGCGGTCACGTGGCCCGCTTCCTGGGAGGGCTCCCGCGCGGCCAGAAACGCCGGTTTGTCCTTCTTCATCGGCTTTCTCCTGAAGATACGGGTTGAGAACGGCGCCCGTTCCACGACTCGGCGCCCGCCAGGAGGCACCATGGAAACCCGGACGGGCCTTGTCAAGACTAGTCGGATAGAAACACTCCGATTGGCCCTGCGGGGGACGCGCCCGGGCCGCGACCACACGGCCCGCGCCTTCTCAAGGCCACGAGAATCGGCGCCCGGACAGCAGGTGCGCGTGCAGGTGGAAGACGCTCTGTCCCGCGCCCGCCCCCGTGTTGAGGATGGTGCGGTACCCGTTCTCGACGATCCCCAGGTCCAGGGCCACCCTGCGCACCCCGAGCAGCAACCGCCCCAGGAGGGCCTCGTCTTCCGGCCCTGCCTCCGCGAGCGATGCGACGTGCTTGCGCGGGACCACCAGGACATGGGTCGGAGCGACCGGGTGGATGTCGCGAAAGGCGACGATGTCATCGTCCTGGTACACGATGGTCGCGGGGATGCGGCCCGCCACGATCTGGCAGAAGACGCAATCAGCGACGTTCACGACTTGCCTCCGGAACGGCGGGACGCGGCCTTGCGCTTCTCGCGCGCCTTCTTCTTCGCCTGCCGGGCTCGACGCCTCATCTTCGGGGTCTTCGAATGCTTGCCCATCGGTTCCTCCGACGAGTTCCGGCGCGAATCATACCGCATTCGCGGGCTCAGGCAAGCGCGGACGCGCGCCTGCGAGGACGACCCCACGCGAGGTTCCTTGAACCTTCTGATGAAGGGGCGAGGCACGTGCGGGAGTTCCGGGATCGGGGCTCCGGCGTCCGGGGTCGGGTGTCCGGGGTCCGGCATGGACTCCTGGCCATCACGGACACGGTCACGGTCTTGCGCGCGGAGCGCCCGCGCCTGCTCAGGAAGCCTTTCTTGGGGGGATGGATGGGAGCTTCCGTCGAGGCGCGACCGGGGACCGACTCTCCCGGCCGGTCCCCGGTCCTGGCGGAGGGTCAGCTGACCTTGACCTCGATCTGGCGGGGCTTCGTCTCGGGCCGCTTCGGCAGAGTCACGGTCAGGACGCCGTCCCGGTACGAGGCCGTGATCTGGCCCGCGTCCACGTAGGGCGGCAGGGTGAACGCCCGCGAAAACTTGCCGTAGTACCGTTCGACCCGCAGGTAGGAGTCCTTCCTGTCCTCGTGTTCGAGCTTCTTTTCACCCGAGATGGTGAGGACGTTGTCCTCCACGTGCAGGTCCACGTCCTTGGGATTCACCCCGGGGAGTTCCGCCTTGAGCAGGACCTGGTCCTTGTCCTCGAAGACGTCCACCGCGAACGGGCACATCACATCTGTCTGGATGGACCCGGTCCGTGCCCCGGTCAGACCGCGGAAGATGCGGTCCATCTCCTCGTGGATCCTCTCGAAGTCCCGGATCGGATCCCACCTCTGGAGCATCATGGTACACCTCCTTTCGTTACAACGACCTTCTGGATACCGTATTCTTTGAAGGGCTTTGATTTCCGAGCCTTCCATCGCCGGCCCGGTGCCCTTGCCGACCACAAGATTGGGCACGTGTCGTGGGTTGTCAAGGGGCACCCTCCCCTTTCGACGGGCTTTGCGGTACCCTCCGCTGGTCGTTGAATCCGTCGCGAAGGAGGAATCATGGACGCGCCCGGAACCCGAGGAAGGCTGCTGCCCGAGAACGCCTATCGCCCTCTGAAACCGGGTGAACGCTACGACCCCATCGTGCCCGCATCGAGCCCCATGCCCGAGGTCACGACCTGGTCGGTGGCATTTGGGCTCCTGATGGTGGCCATCTTCGCCGCGGCGGCGGTCTATATCGCCCTGCGAGCCGGCAGCGGCATCGAGACGGCGATCCCCATCGCGGTGGCCGCCATCTTCTTCGGCCGGATGCGCGCGCCACGGGCGTCCATCCTCGAGAACGTCATCGTTCAGTCCATTGGACAGGCGTCCGGCGTGGTCGCGGCCGGGGCCGCCTTCGTCATCCCCGCGCTGTACCTGAACCAGGTCGCGGACGTGCACTGGTGGCAGATCTTCCTCGCGTGCTTTCTCGGGGGGGCCCTGGGGGTCGTGCTCATCATTCCCTTGCGACGCCACTTCGTCCGCGACCGCCACGGGGAGCTCCCCTTCCCCGAAGCGACGGCGACCACGGAGATCCTCGTGTCCGGGGAGTCCACGGGGGGCGGGGCCGGCAAGGTTCTGCTGGCCTCCTTCTGCCTCGGCGGCCTGTACGACTTCCTGGTGGAGGCGGTCCACGCCTGGAACCCCGCGCTCACGACGCGCGTCCTGCTCGGGCGAGCGGGCGAGTGGCTCCACGGCCTTCGCCTGGAACTGAAGATGACCGCCATCGCGGCCCTGTTCGGGCTCGGATACATCATCGGCTTCAAGTACTGCGCCATCATCTTCGCGGGGTCGGTGCTGGCGTATCTGGTCATGGTGCCGCTGGTCTATCTCGTGGGACAGCACGCAGGCCAGCTCCCCTACGCCGGGTCCACCTACGAGATCGCGCGGATGAGCGAGAGCGACCTGTTCGCGGCCTTCATCAAGCCCATCGGGATCGGGGCGATCGCCATGGCCGGCCTGATCGGGCTGATCCGGATGGGCCGGATCATCGCCGGGTCCGTGGCGCTTGGCTTCCAGGGTCTGGGTCGCAAGGGCGCCACGGAGATTCTGCGCACCGACCACGACCTGCGCCCCGGCAATGTCCTCTGGATCCAGTCGCTCGCCACGCTCGGGATGGGCGTGCTCTTTTTCGTGGTCTGCACGCAGCAGGGTGGGTACGATGCGGGCTCGAGCCTCCTGTACTCCGTCATCGGGATGGCCATCTCGTTCTTCCTGTGCTTCCTCTTCACGCCGGTGGCGGCCGAGGCCATCGCCATCGTGGGCGTGAACCCCGTGTCCGGCATGACGCTCGTCACGGTGGTCCTTTCGTCCCTCGTCATGGCCGCGGTCGGGCTGTTCGGACAGGCCGGCATCTTCGTGGCCCTCGTGATCGGCACCGCGGTGTGCACCGCCCTGTCCACGTCGGGGGCCCTCATCTCGGACTTCAAGATCGGCTATTGGATCGGCGCCACCCCGCGCAACCAGCAGGTCCTGAAATTCGCGGGGCTCGCGGTCGCGGCCCTCGTCGTGGCCGTGGTCATTCCCCTGATGGACCAGGGGTACCATTTCCTGGTCGAGAAGGGCGGCCAGCTCGTGTCCAACGAGGAGGTCCTTCCGGCGCCGCAGGCCAACATGATCGCGGCCGTGGTCCGCGGCCTGATGACCGGCGGCGAGCAGCCGTACCTGCTGTACGCGCTGGGCGCCTTCATTTCCATCCTGGTGACGATGGCCGGTCTTCCCACGCTCGCGTTCGCGCTTGGCATGTACCTGCCCATCTCGCTCACGTCCGCGCAACTGGTTGGGGGCTTCGTGGCGTGGCTCGTGGCGCGCAGCGGCGGTTCGGACGCCGTGCGCCGGGCCCGCACCGAGCAGGGGATGCTCATCGCGTCGGGTTTGATGGCCGGCGCCGCGATCTTCGGCATCCTGAGCGCGGTCCTCCGCCTGAAGGAGACCGGGTTCGCGGTCCGCTTTCTGAGCATCGGGGTGGACTTTTCCGAGAAGGTCAGCGCCACGGGCGAGCCCGTCCTGGCCTCCGAACCCGCCCCGTGGTTTGCGGGGGCCGTGGGCCAGGGCATCGGACTCGCGGCCTTCGTGGGCCTGATGGTCGCGACGGTCCTCCTCGCCCGCTGGGGCGCGCGGATGGACGCCTCGCCGCGCGACCCGGGTGGACCGGGGAAATCAATTCCTTGACTTCACCCCGTCGGGGCGTTAGAAATCGCCGGCGTTTCCGGAGGGGCTGATCATGTTGCTGGAACGATTCCTGTTCACGTCCGAGTCCGTGACCGAGGGTCACCCAGACAAGGTCGCGGATCAAATCTCCGACGCGATCCTCGACGCGCTGATCGCGCAGGATCCGCGCTGCCGGGTCGCGTGCGAGACGCTAGTCACCACGGGCCTCGCGTTCGTGGGCGGGGAGATCACGACCTCGGCCTGGGCCGACGTCCCCGCCATCGTCCGCCAGACCATCGAGCGGATCGGCTACACCGACCCGAGCATGGGCTTCGATTCCAAGACCTGCGCCGTCGTGACTTCCATTGACAAGCAATCGCCCGACATCGCGATGGGCGTGGACCGCGGCACCCCCGAGACGCAGGGCGCCGGAGACCAGGGAATGATGTTCGGCTACGCGTGCAACGAGACGCCGGAACTCATGCCCTTGCCCATCATGCTGGCCCATCAACTGACGCGCCGCCTCGCCGAGGTCCGCAAGCAGGGCATCCTCCCGTTCGTCCGCCCCGACGGCAAGTCGCAGGTGTCGGTCCTCTACGACGATGGACGCTCGCGCGAGGTCACGGCGGTCGTGATCTCGACCCAGCACACGCCGGATTCCACGCTGGACCAGGTGCGCGAGGGCGTGATCGAGCACGTGATCAAGCCCGTGATCCCGGCGTCCTTGATGACCCGCGACACCAAGGTCTATGTCAATCCCACCGGTCGCTTCGTGGTGGGCGGACCGATGGGCGACTGCGGCCTCACCGGACGCAAGATCATCGTGGATTCGTATGGCGGCTTCGGGCGGCACGGAGGGGGCTGCTTCTCGGGCAAGGACCCGAGCAAGGTGGACCGCAGTGGCTCGTACTACGCCCGCTACGTGGCGAAGAACATCGTGGCCGCCGGACTCGCGGACCGATGCGAGGTCCAGGTAGCTTATGCGATCGGCGTCGCGGAGCCCGTGAGCGTCCTCGTGGACCCGCAAGGGACCGAGAAGATTCCCGCCGACCGGATCGCGGCCCTGGTTCGCAAGCACTTCGATTTCCGGCCGGGGATGATCTCGCGGCAACTCGACCTCCTGCGTCCCATCTACACGCCCACGGCCGCGTACGGACACTTTGGCCGTCATGAACCCGAGTTCACCTGGGAGCGAACGGACCGCGCCGAGGCACTGAGGGCTGACGCGTTCTGAAGCGGTTGGGGCGGTCGGGGGTCTTACGCGTTTCTCATATTATTTGTGTTGCTATGGTTCGTCAAGGACGCACTGCTGCCAACCCTCCCCCCCGGCCCCCCGAGGGACCCCGCAACCGTTCCCGGCCATCCGGCAGACCACTCCCGCCGCGCCTGGGCTTCTGCCCGACGCGCCCTCCACCGCCCCACGGTGGCGTCCGGACCGGTCCATGGCCCGGCCCCGACGCTCCGGCCTACCACTATTTCTATCGAGAGATCCGCGAAAACGTTCCGTCCCGACCCGGCTGTTGGCTCCCGCGTAGACGCGTGATCCACCCGGCATGCTTTCCCGGATAGACAGGACATCCTCGCGCAAGGGGTCGGGGGTCGGAATTCGGGGAAGGGATGGGGCGGTGCGTCCCGGAATGGTCCGTCCTGTCCGGAGGGGCGTGCGGGTCCTCCGACGAGTCGGCTTGGCCGGACGCACCGGTCGCGATCTGGAAGCGGCAACGAGGCGTGACGTATTGAAATGGCCGTCCGGGGCAGGGGGCCCCGGCACGTTGTCGGAGGCCATCGCGGTCCGCGCCTGGCCGGAGGTCGAGCCCGACAGCGCCATGCGCTGGACACGACGGCGGGTCCGGGCCGTTCACGCGGGCCTGCGGGCCGTCATCGGGATGCTGCCGGCGCTCCTCGCGGGATGCCAGCCCACCGTGCTGTCCATCCGCGCGGCCCTCGGGGTGCCGTACGCCCTGCCGGTCCTGCGCGAGAAGGCCGGTGTGCACCTCTGTGCCCTGCCGCCCC
>JBBIPO010000143.1:0-9699 GCA_037442805.1 Deltaproteobacteria bacterium | reverse complement strand
GGCTCAAGGAGAACGTGATCATGGGCCGCCTGATCCCGGCGGGCACGGGCTTCCCCGGACTGGCCCGGCGCGTCGAGGTCCGCGTCGGGGCCGAGGTCGCGCCCGTGGGCGAGGAGGAGGCCGCGCCGGCCGCCAGCTGAATCCCGCGGGAAGCCCTCTGACTGCACCCCGGTACGCGACGGACGTTCCCGGCAGACCTCCGCCGGCACGGATTTCGTGATTGCGACGGAGGCCGTGACTGCGTCCGTGACCGGGACCGTGTCCGTGTCGGTGACGCTGACCGTGACGGGGTCCGTGTCCGCTGCGGAGTCCCTGCGAGACCCGTTTGTCGTCGCGGTAAACGCTTTCCCCGTTTCACCCGATAGATCCGGTGCTTTCCCGGCTCGCCCCGGGGTGGCTCGCGAGGAGGTCTCGTCATGGAACCCGAGTCGAACAACTACGGGAAGTTATTGTGGGTCATGGCCCTGGCCACGGTCATCGGCGGCGGCCTCGCGGTCCTTGCCGACCGCTCGTTTTTCTCCCCGACCGTACCCCTGGCGACCGCCAGGGGAATGCCGACGGACCTCCAGACCACGGCGTCGGGGGAGCCGATCTTCGCGGAGTTCGTCGCCCCCGGCCAGGAGTCCACGGTTTATCGCCTTCCCCCGGGGTCCGATGTCCAGTCGCTTCTTGCCGTCGTGGGACGCGGCGACATCCGGTTTCACCAAGGGAACCGCCGCCTGCGCTCGGGGGAGCGTGTGGTCCTGCGCGAGGACGGGAGGCTCTCGTTCGGAGTGATGGACGGTGCGCGCCTGCTGGCGCTGGGCCTGCGCATTCCGTTGAACAGCGCCGCGCCCGAGGACCTCCTGGTCCTGCCCGGGATCGGCGACCGGCTCGCGATGAAGATCGTGAACTTCCGGGAACGCAACGGCGGGATCGCGTCCTACGACGACCTCCTGTGGATCCCCGGCCTCGGTCCGGGCGCCCTGGAGGTCCTCAGGCGACACACCCGCCTGTGAGCCAGGGGCGCGTTTGGATTCCCGCTGCCTCGAACGGACTCCGTCAGGGGCGTGCGATCCAGAAGGCGCGCTGCGCGCGCAACCCCGGCTGCGTGACTCCTCCTCGCCTCCTCCATTTCCCATTTCCGGTTTCCGGTTTCCCATTTCCTGTCCGCTGCCGTGTCCGTGGCCGGGGCAGTGGTCGTGACCGGGACCGTGTCCGTGAACGCGGTGGAGCCCCCCGGACCCCGCAGCCCGGTCGCCGGACCCCGATTCAGGACCGGTTGACACCCGATTCCGTTTCGCGGCATTCTCCCGGTGCCTGGGGGAGGGGAGGCGAGCGATGGCCAGGCGCAAGGTGGCCACGACGGTCTATCTGACGGCCGAGCAGGACATGCGCCTGAAGCAGGTGCAGCAACGGACGAAGGTCCCGGTGGCCGAGTTGATCCGGCAGGGCGTGGACCTGGTCCTGGAGCGCTACGAGGTCCAGGTCCCGGGTCCGGGGTGGGCCGGGGCTGCCGGGACGCGCCGGGAGAGGCCATGAGGACGTTGATCACCGGGGGCGCGGGCTTCCTGGGCTCGCACCTCTGCGACCGATTCCTCCAGGAGGGCCACGAGGTCGTGTGCGTGGACAACCTGATCTCGGGGCGGCTGAAGAACATCGAGCACCTGTTCGGGCGCGACGGCTTCACGTTCCTGAAGATGGACGTCACGAACTACATTCACGTGCCGGGTCCGCTGGACCACGTGCTGCACTTCGCGTCCCCCGCGAGCCCGAACGACTACTTCCGGTATCCGATCCAGACCCTGAAGGTGGGCGCGCTGGGCACGCACAAGGCCCTGGGCCTCGCTCGCGAGAAGGGGGCGACCTTCCTGCTCGCCTCGACGAGCGAGGTCTATGGGGACCCCACGGTCCACCCGCAGCCCGAGTCCTACTGGGGGAACGTCAACCCCATTGGCCCGCGCGGCTGCTACGACGAGGCGAAGCGGTTCGCGGAGGCCATGACGATGGCGTATCACAGGTATCACGGCGTGGACACGCGCATCGTTCGCATCTTCAACACGTACGGTCCGCGGATGAGGCCCGGGGACGGGCGCGTGGTCCCGGCTTTCCTGTCGCAGGTGATCCGCGGTGAGCCCCTGACCGTGTTCGGGGACGGGTCGCAGACCCGGTCGTTCTGCTACGTGGACGACCTCGTCGAGGGGGTCGTCCGGCTGCTCAGGTCCGATTACAAGGACCCCGTGAATATCGGCAACCCCGACGAGCACACCATCGCGGAGTTCGCCGAGATCGTCCAGGAGGTCCTTGGCCGCCGCGTCGAGGTGAGGCGCGAGCCCCTCCCCGTGGACGACCCCAAGGTTCGCCGTCCCGACATCTCGGTGGCGCGCCGGGTCCTCGGATGGGAGCCAAGGGTCCCCCTGCGCGAGGGGATCCGCCGGACCGCGGAGTACTTCCTCGCGGAACTGGGGGCGAGCCCGCGGGGATGAACGCAACGTGGAAACCGGTCAACGCCTCAGGATTTCCGTCTCGACGTAGTCGTCCCCGAGTTCCTTCCGCAGGAACTCCTTGAAGTTCTTCTTGATGCGTTCCTCGATCTGGCGGGCGCGTTCGCGGCTGACCCGGTATTTCTCGCCGATCTCCTGGAGGGTGACGGGTTCCTCGCTCATCAGGCGGTGTTCCCAGATGTAGCGGTCGCGCTCCGCGGTCAGCGAACGGCCGAATTCCTCGATCTTCTGCCTGAGCCGTTCGCCCACCTCGGCCGAGGCCGTTTCCTCGACGGGGTCCGAGCCGCTGGCCAGGGTCCCCATCAGAGTCCTCGACCCGTCCTGGTCTAGCGGGGCTTCCAGATACAAATCCGGAGACCCCATGCGTTCCATCATCTCGGTAACCGTGCTCTCGGGGACGTCGAGGTTCGCCGCGATCAATCGAGGCGTGGGGTCGAAGCCCATGGCCAGGAGGCGCTGGCGCTCGCGCCGCAGGTTGAAGAACACCTTGCGCTGGGCCTGCGTGGTCCCGAGTTTCACGATCCGATGGTTATTCAATAGATAATAAATGATGTATGAACGGATCCAGTACTGGGCGTAGTGGGAAAGCCGCACCCCGCGCAAGGGGTCGAAGTGCTTCACGGCTTGGATCAACCCCACGTTCCCTTCCTGGATGAGGTCCAGGACCTGGTGGGTGAACGTCCGGTATTCGAAGGCGATCTTGACCACGAGGCGCAGGTTCGCCGTGACCAGACGATAGGCGATGCGCGGGTCCCTGGTCCGCGCGTACTCCCGGGTCAACGCCGTTTCTTCTTCGGGCGTGAGCAAAGGGTGGCGCTGGACCTCCCGCATGTACCGGTACAAGAGGTCCACGCGGGTCTCGGCCTCGCGCACCGGGACGAGCGGGCGGGCGGGCGCGGCCTCGGGAAGGTCCTCGTCGGACGGCCCTGGGGCGTCGTTGTCTTCTTCGTCGTACATGGCCAGACCTTCCTCTTCAGCCGAGGACCCGACCCCGCAGATCACGACTCGGGTCCACCTGGCGCGTCATGCTACCACGTTCGGACCGCCAGCGGGCGCCATTCGGGCGGAATGGTCCCGTCAGGGCTTGCGGACCACCGCGTAGAAGTAGTTTGGTCCGCGCACCAGGAGCAGGAGGACCGAGTCCCCCGGCGCGACCCGGGCCACCACGCGCGCGAACTCCTCCGGCGACCCCACCGGCGTGCGATTGACCTCCAGAATCACATCACCCGGTCGGATGCCCGTGTTGGCTGCCGGTCCTTCCTCGTCCAGAGCGCGCACCACGACGCCCTGTCCCGGTTTCAGGCCGAATCGGCGCGCGTCCTCGGGAGACAAGGGGGTCACCTCCAAGCCCAGCAGGCCGCGGACCTCGGATGAACCACCTGCCGGACCTCCCGCAACCTCCGCCTCGCTGGGGCGGTCTGCGATGCGGACGGACAGATTCTTCTCGTGTCCGTCGCGCAGGACCTTCACGGTGACCTCGGTGCCGGGCGGCGTGGTCCCCACGAGCCTCGTCAGGTCGCTCGCGTGTTCGACCTTCCGGTCCTGAAACGCGAGGATCACGTCGCCGCGCTTGAAGCCCGCCTTCTCGGCCGGGCTGTCCGGGAACACCTGCGACACGAGGACCCCGCTCGTGGTGGACAGGCCCAGGCCGGAGGCCAGCTCCGGCGTCAGGTCCTGGATGCCCACGCCGAGCCAGCCGTGCGACACGCGCCCCCGGGTCAGGACGTCCTCGATGAAACGCTTCGCCATGTTGATCGGGACCGCGAACCCGATCCCCTGTCCCGCCGCGTGGATCGCGGTGTTGATCCCGACGACCAGCCCACGAGTGTCGAAGAGCGGTCCTCCCGAGTTGCCGGGGTTGATCGAGGCGTCCGTCTGGATGAAGTCATCGAAGGGACCGGCCCCGATCACGCGGTCCTTGGCCGAGACAATCCCCGCGGTCACGGTGTGCGAGAGCCCGAAGGGGTTGCCGATGGCCACGACCCAGTCGCCCACCCGGATTCGGTCCGAGTCCCCGAACGGGAGCACCGGGAGGCGCTCCTTCGCCTCGATCTTCAGGAGGGCCAGGTCGTACTTCTCGTCGCGTCCCACCACCTTGGCCTTGTATTCCTTCCCGATCTCGAGTTTGACCGCGATCTCGGTGGCATCCGCGACCACGTGGTTGTTGGTCAGGACGTAGCCGTCCTCGGCGATGATGAAGCCAGACCCGAGCGAGTTTCGCTTCTGGGGCGGGATCTCGAAGTCGTCTCCGAAGAAGCGACGGAAGAACTCGTCCCCGAAGAAGTCGTGGAACGGCGACGGCTGGCGGCGACCGAAGAACTTGCGCCCCTGGATGATGGTAGTCGTGTAGATGTTCACGACCGCAGGCTTGGCCTTCTCGACCAAGTCCGCGAACCCCACCAGGGGGTTGAAGCCGGCCGGGACCGCCGGCCCGGCGGCGGGATCGCCGTCGGTCCAGATCCGGCCGCCTTCCCCGGGCTTGGCCGGCGTGTCTGGGGTCCGACAGAAGAGCGCAGCGGCGATCGCGATGCCCGAGACGCCGACGATGGCGAGGCGTGCGGTCGTTCGCATGGTCCACCTCCTTCGCGGATTCTCCGGTTCCCGGCAACGGGGGGCCCGACCGCCGTCCAAACCCGGCGGCGAGGTCTATTATTCCCGATTTCCGGTATCTCAGGGTCGTTGCGGAACGTGGATGAAGGACGCCACCACGCGCCGCGACCGTGGCGGAGACCGTGTCTGCACCCGTGTCCGTGGCCGTGACCGCGACCCTGACCGTGTCCGTGTCGGAGTCCGTGACCGCCACGGAGTCACTGCCGGTCCCGGATCCCAGACCTAGGTGCCACTGGTTCCCGACCTTGCAAGGCCGGTTGATTCCGCGCGGGATTTCCACTACGGTTGCGCACCGTGAAGCGCGTAGGACCCACGTGGATCTGGACGTTCGCAGCGGCCGTCGTGGCGTGCAAGGGGGCCGCGCCGGACCCGGCGTCGGTCCTGCCCGCGCACGCGGGGGCCCTGGTCGTGTTCGCTGCGCCCTCCCGGGTCCGGGAGTCCGTGGTGTCGCTCGTGGACCGGCTCCCCGAGGCGATCGGGGTCGTGGACGTCGTGCGTTCGGTCGTGGGCGTGTGCCTGGACGACGACGCCGGGACTCGCGCGAGCGGGCTCGACCCCTCCCGGGGGCCGGCGTTTGCCCTGTGGGACGATGCGGTGCTGGCCGTGCTTCCCCTCCACGACGAGGGACTGGGACTGCGGCGATTGCGGCTTCGCCTGGCGAGGCTCGGATTCGCGCGGGAAGACGCGGGTCCCGGTGACCGCGAGTCCTTTGGCCACGTGGACCGCAAGGACTTGAAGGCCGTCTTGTGGTCCTCGCCGGGGCTCGCGTTCGTTTGCATTGGGGTCGGGGCCAGGTGTGCGGCGGACTCGCCGCGGACCGGATGGGACCCGCGTCCCGTGGTCGAAGAACTGGGGGCGGGGGACTTCGTCGCGGTCGGCCTGGTGCGCAATGACCTTCTGAGGAAGGCGGTCGAGGTCCTGGGGGTCCCGGTCCGGGAACCTGGGGTGGGCGTGACCCTGGCGCTGTTGCAGGACGTCCGGTGGGCCGTGGGTGTGGGCGAGCGGGTCCGGGTGCGGGTGGCGGCAGGCCCGGTCGGCCCGCCGGCGCCCTCCGGTGCGCTGGACATGGCGCCGCCGAAAGGATTGGCGGCGGTTCTCCAGGTCGCCCTCCCCGCGGGGCTCGAAGGCGCCGTGGCGAGGCTGATCTTCGGCGCACCGGCTGGCACGGGACACGGGCCGTGGGAGCGCTGGACCGGGGAACTGGGGGTCGGGGTCCTCCTCGGTGACCATCGCGCGGCGCCCGTTCCAGCGGGCCTGGCCGCCGCGCTGCAACGGCTGCGATGGGTCGCGGCGGCTCGATTCCGCACACCCGCGGATGCGGAGCAGGTCGTGCGGGCGATGGCCGCGTCGAGGTCCCCCCTCTCCGACGGCTCCGTGCCGGCCGCGACGGGGACCGTGTCCTGGACGGGGCCCGGGGGAATCACCGCGGGAATCCAAGCCGAGGGCGACCACTTGCTGGTCGGGTCCGAGGCGGGGCGACCCGTGATCCCGGGCGCGGTCGCGGAGGTCGTCTCCCTTGGGCGGGACCCCACGACGGTCGTTCGTCTGGCGTTGGAACCCGGCGCGCTTCTTGACGCGATCGGCGGGGCGCGCCTCGAGTTCCTGGGCCACCTGGTTCGGTCCGTGCGGTCCGTGGTGGCCCTTCTGACCTTCGAGGCCGGGAGGCCGGTCCTGGCCGTGGAGGCTCGACTGCGGTGACCATCCAGGTCCAAGACCTCCGCAAGGTGTATCGGGGCCAGGCCCGCGAGGTCCCCGCGCTCGAGGGAGTCTGGCTGGCCGTCCGCCCCGGCGAGTTCGTGGCCGTGACCGGGCGGTCCGGGTCGGGCAAGACGACCCTGCTCAACATCCTGGGGGGGCTCGACCGGGACTACGAGGGCCGCGTCATACTGGATGGCCGGGACCTGGCCCTCCTGGGCGACCGTGACCTGTCCGACATGCGCAATCGAGGCATTGGGTTCGTGTTTCAGGCGTTCCATCTGCTACCGCACTTGACCGTGCTCGAGAACGTGACCCTCCCCGGGCTGTTCGGTCGCGTCGGGTCCGCCCACAGCACGGTGGAGCGAGCCCTCGTGGCCCTCGAGCGCGTCGGCCTGCGCGGCAAGGCCGGGGTCTGCCCGACCCGTCTGTCCGCAGGCGAGCGGCAGCGGGTCGCCATCGCCCGGGCCATCCTCAATCGTCCCCGGATGCTCCTGTGCGACGAGCCGACGGGAAACCTCGACGAGGCGACCGGGGCCGTGGTCCTGGACATCTTTCGAGAACTGAACGAGCAGGACGGGACCACGCTCGTGGTGGCGACGCACTCCCCGCAGGTGGCCGCGGCCGCGAGTCGCCGGGTCGCGCTCGAGGCCGGACGGGTCGTGCGGGACGACGGGCAGCCGCAGACGGACGACGCATGACGATTGGCGCAGGCATCACCCTGGTCCGACGCAACCTCACGCGCAGCCACCGACACTTCCTGTTCTCGGCGGTCGGACTCGTGGTGGGGACGGCGACGCTCGCCTTCTTCCTGGCCCTGTCCACCGGGATCCGGGAGCGGGTCATCAACCGCCTGTACCCCGTCAACCAGGTGGAGTTCCAACGCGAGGTCGTGCGGCTCTTCGGTCTGGGGGTCGAGGTGCCGGCCCGGCTGGACCGCGCGACCCTGGACGCGCTGCGTTCCCTACCGGGAGTCCGGGGGGTCTTCCCGAAGCAGCGCACGAAGTTCCAGGCGAAGTTGTGGGGCGGGTGGGACGTCCTGGGCTACCAGGCCAACCTCGAGGCCTTTGCCGACGGTCTGCCTCCCGACCTGATCCGCGAGGAACTGCGCGCGGCCGAGCGCGAGGTCCTGGGGCCGGAGGAGGTTGTCTGCGAGGGGGGGAGGGATTGTCGCCGGACGACGTACTACGAGTCCTTCCGCGACCTGGGCGACGTCCTGGGGTGCGCCTCGGACCGGGACTGTCCAGCGGGCGAGGCATGTCGCGCCGGGACCTGCCGGATGGCCTGCGACGCCGAGGATTCGTGTGCGGAGGGGCTCGCGTGCGTGGGGGGAGAGTGCCGGGCCCGATGCCGGAACACGGAGGACTGTCGCCCGGGCGAGGTCTGCGAGGGGAGCGGGGTTTCGCGCGCGTGCCGGCGTCTGGCCTGCCGACTGCGCAACGCCCGAGACCAGTTCAGCGAGGACTGGGCCGTGCTGCGGGGCGAGGTGGGGCCGGGCACGCCGTGCCCGGAGGGGACCTACTGCGCCACCCCGAGCGTCCTGGCCTCCGAGGGCCGGTGCATGGCCCCCATCCCGGTGATTCTGTCGCCCTTCCTTCTGGAGGTCTACAACAGCGTGGCCGCCACAGCCCTGGGCCTGCGTCGTCTGGCGGGCCTCGAGGTGATGCTCGGGGTGCGGCTCGCGATGCTCCTGGGCGAGTCGTTCTTCGTCGAGGACGAGCGCGTCGAGAAGCGCGTGGTGCGGCGAGCGCGCGTGGTTGGCTTCTCGCCCAAGGCCATGGAGTTCGGCGTGACGATGCCGTTGCCGTACGTGGTCCGGGCCAACGCGGCGCTGCGGGGCCGGGAAGAGGCCGAGGACTTCACGAGCGTGGTGGTGGTGACGGAGCGCAACGAGGATATCCCCGCGCTGGTCGAGGACGCCCGCGTGCTGGGGTTGACCCTGTCCCCGCGGAGCGAGGAGGGCCGCAAGGCTGCGAACGTCCTGGCCATCCTGACGGTGGTCTTCGCGCTGATCAGTCTGATCATTTTGGCGATCTCGGCCATCAACATCACCCATACCTTCCTGATGCTGGTCACGGAACGACGAACGGAAATCGCGGTGTACCGGGCGGTCGGCGCAACCTTGTGGGACATCCGGGGCCTCATCCTCGCCGAGGCGACGTGGCTCGGCCTCGTGGGGGGTGCCGCCGGGGTCCTGGCGGGGTACGGGGTCTCCGTCGCAGCGAACCTCCTGGCCGCGCCGGTGCTGGGCCGCATCCCGGGGAGTCCCTCGAACCTCTTCGTGTTCTCGCCCTGGGTCGTACTGGCGGGGCTGGCGTGCGCGGTCCTGTTCGCCCTAGTCGGGGCGTACGTGCCAGCGCGCGCCGCGGCCCGGACGGACCCGGCCATCGTGCTGATGCAGGGATAGACGGCATGGCCGTGGCGGAGGCCGTGGCGTGACCGTGACGGAGTCCGGGTCCGTGTCGGAGACCGAGTCCGTGACTGTGTCCGTGTCCGCCGCGGAGTTCCTGCAGGACCCCGGACGCCGGATCCCGGAGCTTGCGTCCGCGTCCGTGACCGCGACCGTGTCCGTCTCAGAGTCCGTGACCGCCGCGGAGTCCGTGCCGGACCCCGGATGCCCGACCCCCGTCCTACTTCCCCATTAACCTCCAGAGCATCGCGCACACCCGGTCCACAAGCCCGAGCACCGGTTGCGCCGCGTCCGCCGTCAAATGGCCCGTCGCCACCAGCAGCGTCAACGCGGCCTTGAGTTCCAGCCCGGAGCCGTACGCGACGCGGAAGTGATGCGTCCGGTCCTGGCCGCTGCGACCCGCGCCTTCCGCCAGGTTCAGGACCATCCCCGAGGCCGCGCGACGGACCTGGTCCGCGAGGTCCCCAGGGGGTCGCTGGACGGACGCGAGGACCTGGATGC
>JBBIPO010000142.1:0-9813 GCA_037442805.1 Deltaproteobacteria bacterium | reverse complement strand
GCTGCGGCCGGGTCGCAATCCGCGCTTACAGCGCGGATTGCTCCTCCAGTGATCACGATTGCCCCGACCCGCGCGTCCTGCTATCCTGCCCCCGGTCGTCGGGCCATCTTTCGCGGAGGAAATGACATGAAGGGAAACGACAAGGTCATCGAGGTCCTCAACGCCCTGCTGGCCGATGAACTGACCGCCATCAATCAGTACATGGTCCATTCGGAGATGTGCGACAACTGGGGCTACGAGCGCCTGCACAAGCGCATCGAGAAGCGCGCCATTGACGAAATGAAACACGCCGAGAAACTGATCGCGCGCATCTTGTTTCTCGAGGGACTTCCAATCGTCAGCCGCCTGAACCCGATCCACGTCGGGCCAGACGTCAAGCGCCAGTTCGAGCACGACATCGAGGCCGAGGTCGGGGCGATCCGGGCTTACAACGACGCCATCCTGTTGTGCGGGAATGCCGGAGACTTCGGCACGCGCGAGTTGCTCGAGGGGATCCTCCGGGACGAGGAGGACCACCTGGACTGGCTCGAAGCCCAGGTGGACCAGATCAAGCAGATGGGGTACGAGATCTACTTGACCCAGCAACTGAAGGGCGACTAGGACTTCGGCCTGGACCCTCCTCGGCGCACCGTCCACTGGGGGTGCGGCATGTCGCATGGCGCCCGCCGGCCTCATGAAGCCCATCCCACCGGGTCCAGGGTTCGCGACATCGAGGCCCTGGCCGGGCGCATCCAGCGCGATGCCACGGCGCTCGCCCGAGCCATCGCCGCGCGGGAGGGGTTCCGGCCGGACCCGACGACCGCGGACCTGTCGGTCATTCTCCCCGTGTCGGTGCGCCTCGGCCCCGCCGCGGACACGAGCCAGGGCGCGTTCCTGGCCGAGGCGCGACGCAGGGTAGTGGACGCCGTCCGGGGCCTGGGAACGTTTCGGAACGGCCGCGTCTATTGCTTTCACTGCAAACGACCTGATTGCGAACATTCTGCGCCCGCCGACCCGGCAAACGTTTTCTGTGGGTTCACAACCGGGGGACGCCCTGTGTTTCGAGCATTCCCCGACGTCCTGATGGACCGTGGGGACCCCCGCGTGGAGCTCCTGTACGCGACGCCCCCGGCGGTGGCCGCTCTGGTCCTCGGCGAGCGCGAGTTTCCCGAGGAGTACCTCTCCGGGTTCTCGCGCGACGATTTCACGTATCGCGTCCGGGGACAGGTCGTCTGCGGTTTCCTCCCCCCGCCGCTGGGTGGTCCGGGCGACGCGCGTCGCGCCCTCACGGTCCAGATCGTCGAGACCCGCGGCCCCGGACCGGGACGCCGCCTGCGCCTGAACGTGATCGGGGTCCGGCCCGACGACCTCGCGGACGCGATGAGCCGGGCGGGCCGCGAGGCGGGACCGGCCCGAGCCCTCGCGCGGATGTTCGCGGCGGTCAGCAACCGGCTCGATGCGCTCGGCCGCCGCGCCCGGGACCTGGAGCGCCGCGGATTCCCCGACGGCCTGGACGAGGGCGCGGGTCCCGTGCTGACCCACCTGCGGGCGGACCTCGAGCGCCTGTTCCGGGCCGCGTCCCGGCGCACCCGCCACGCAGAGGAGCGCCACGGGAGCCGGGTCCGCCCGACGGGCCAGGCGTTGCGGGACGCGGTGGAGGCCCCGCCGGGACGGGTCTTGCACGACACCCGCCGCAACACCGTCGTGGTCCTGGGGCCTCGCGGACGCACGCACGTGTTCACGTGGGATGGCCGGCACGTGACGAGCCTGGTGCTGACGCCCGCGGAAGTCGAGCGGCGCTTTGGCCAGGCCCGATGGAGACCCCTCGACCCGGAGAAGGTGGCGCGGTGGCGAGGTAACCTTGCCACATGATATAGTACTGCAAGATATTGTTGCACGTGTTACCATATCTTATCAAAAAAGTCTTCATGGGCGCACTACCAGCAACCCTCCCCCCCGGCCCCCCGCGGAGCCCCGCAACCGTTCCCGGCCAACCGGCAGACCACTCCCGCCACGCCTGGCCCTCCTGGCCGACGTGCCCTCCATCCACCCAACGGTGGCGCCCTCACCGGTCCATGGCCCGGCCCGGACGCTCCGGCCTACCGCCCCCTCTATCGAAGGAAACGCGAAAACGTTTCATCCCGACAACCAGGAAATGAATCATGTCAACGATCTTGCTTGGTTCTGACGCTCTTCCGACGCTACGCCTGCCCGTGACGCTCATTGTCCTGGCGGCGTGCGTTGGCTGTGGTGCGGCCAGCGACTCGAGATCCGACGCGACCGGCGTGGACGCCTCGGATATCCCCGACGCCCCGGATGCCCACCCCCCTCCGCTCCCGGACCTGGCGCGGGTCGTGAACCTGTTCAACGGGACGCTCGGCCACGGCAACGCCATCCCCGGTCCTTGCGTACCCCACGGGATGGTCAAGTTGTCGCCGGACTCGTACCAGCCCGAGGAGTCCGTGGACGCCTACGAGTACGCGGCCCCGCGCCTGTCGGGTTTCAGCCACACCCACCTCGAGGGCCCTGGCGGCAGCGCGAACGGGTACAGTCAGGTCCTGGTCGTCCCGCAGGTCGGGCCCCTGTCCGTGCGTCCCGAGGACCGCGCGTCCCGATTCTTGCACGATGACGAGGTCGCGGAGCCCGGCTATTACGCGGTTACGTTGTCCGCCCCGGGGGTCCGGGCCGAGCTGACCGCGACTGCGGCCTGCGGGGTGCACCGCTACACATTTCCCGCGGGGACGGCGGGGCGCATCCTGCTCGACCTCGGCCACACGCGCGGGATGCCCCTGGCCGCGACTGTCCGGGTCCTGGACGGCGAGGTCGTCGAGGGCCGCGGGGTCCACCAGGTCCATCCGTTCGTCGCGGCGGGGGTGGACCGGTCGTTCGAGGGACCGACCGGGGTCAGCACGGTGTACGTCTCGGCAAGGGTCAGCCGTCCCGCGGCCTCGTGGGGGACCTGGGACGACGCCGGGGTCCACGAGGGGTCGGACGAGGGCCAGGGGACCACGGCCGGGGCCTTTCTGGAGTGGGATGCCGCGGGCACCGTCGAGGTCCGCGTGGGCGTGTCCTTCCTGTCGGCGGACCAGGCCCGCGCGAATCGCGAGTCCCAGTGCGAGGACCGGTCCTTCGACGAGGTCCGCGCCGAGGCGCGCGATGCCTGGAACCGCCTCCTCGCCCGCCTCCAGGTCGAGGGCGGGACGGACTCCGACCGCGCGATGTTCTACACCGCGCTCTATCGAGCCCTCCTCCAACCCGCGGACTACACCGAGGACGGGCGCTTCTTCAGCGGCGCGGATGGCGTCGGCCGGGAGCACGACGCGGACGGACGCCGCTTCTACACGGACGACTGGTGCATCTGGGACACCTTCCGGACCACGCACCCGCTCCAGACCCTGATGCAGCCCGAGGTCGTGTCGGACATGGTCCAGTCCCTCGTGTGGCTCGCGGTGGAAGGCGGCTACATGCCCAAGTGCCCGTGGAACGCGCTCGGGGACTCGCGCGTCATGACCGGGAACCCGCAGTTCTGCGTGGTGGCGGACGCCCTGGCCAAGGGTCACGACGATTTCGACCAGGACGCGGCCTGGGAGGCCCTGTACCGCGGCTCGATGCAGGACGAGGACCCCCTCGCGGGCGCGGGCCTGTGCGGGTACCTGAACCGGGGAACGCCGAGGGAATACGTGGAGAACGGCTACGTGCCGCGGGAATGCGACAAGGACCAGTCCGCCTCGTTGACCCTGGAGCACGCCTACGCGGACTGGTGCGTGGCGGTCGTCGCGGACCTCCAGGGCCGACCCTCGGACCGCGACTACTTCCTCGCTCGCTCCAAGAATTACCGCAATATTTTCAATCCAAAATACAACCTCATGCAGCAGAAGGACGCCGCCGGCGACTTCGTCGAGCCGTTCGACCCGACCGCGTGGGGCAATGGATTCACCGAGGCGTCGGCCTGGGAGTATACCTTCTTCGTGCCGCACGATGTCTGCGGGCTCGCGGACCTGATGGGCGGACGCGACGCCCTGGTGGCCCGGCTGGACGAGTTCTTCGAGCGCGGGCTCTTCCGGGCCGACAACGAGCCGGACTTCCAGGTCCCGTGGATGTACGCGGCGCTCGGGGTGCCGTGGAAGTCCCAGGCCCTGGTCCCGGACCTGGTGGACGCCTCGTTTTCCGACCGGCCCGACGGCCTTCCCGGCAACGACGACGCCGGGGCCATGTCCGCGTGGCTCGTGTTCGCGATGATGGGGCTGTACCCGGTCGCGCCCGGGGACGGCCTCTACTGGCTGTCTTCGCCTCTGTTTGAGAAAATCGTCCTGGACCTGACCCCGCACGGCCGCCCGGGCGAGACCTTCGAGATCGAGGCCCCGGGCGCGTCCCGCGCGAACCGCTTCATCCAGTCCGCGACCTGGAACGGCCACCCGCTCTCGCGGCCCTTCCTGCGTCACAACGACATCGTCTCGGGCGGCCGCCTGGTCCTGATGATGGGCTCGCAGCCGTCGTCCTGGGGCGCGTTTTCTCCTTGCCCGCCGTAGGGTTACGGCCTCCCGCTTGACGCGGCCGCTGCCGGACCTACAATCCGGTCGCGCGATGAACGGAGGCATTCCATGGCGACCCAGAAGGACGAAGGACTCGTGACGGCGGCGGCCCTGGCGAAGAAACTCGGGGTCTCCCCCGCGAAGGTCAAGAAGGCGATCGAGGACGCCGGGCTCCAGCCCGCCAAGGTCCGCTGCGGCTGTTCCTACTACTCCGAGAAGGACGCGGCCAAGGTGGAAGCGCAGTTGAAGGGGTAGGGCCTTCCCCCCGAGCCCATCCCCTGCGTTCCCACAGCGGTCGCGCCCGTCCGCCCGGCGCCCGGGTCAACGGGGACCGACAGGCGGGGCCTGCACCGTGGACTCGAGCATCGTCCCGTCCTGCCCGTACTTGGTGATACGCCGTTGGTCCGCCGTGCCCGTGATCTCGATTCGCACGACGGGCTCCCAGCGTTCCCCGACCCGGACCCACGCGATCCCCTGCGGGACGTCGCTCGCCCGCGCCGTCCAGGTCCGACCGGTCACGCGGTCCTCGTGCAGGATCTCCCCCGGATGCGGTTCGCCCGCCGGGGACAATGCCTGACTCATGCTCGCCTCCTGCCCCGGGGTCGCGGGGCGGCAGGGACACGCCGAGCATGCGACGGCCGCCACCGTCCACAGGACGGCCGCGCTCGATATCGTCCGGCGCGCCCTCCGCGACACCTCACCCGATCTCCTTCTCGAGAATCGCCATGCGCGCTGGGACCATCTTCCTGTATTCCTCGTACTTTGGCTTGCCCTTGGTGCTTCCGTACACCTGGATCGTCTCGGCGACGTCCTCCTGGATATCCGTCCCCGCGTAGCGCGACACCGACACGCGATCCGATTCCATCGCCTTCTTCCAGTCCAGCCACTTGCCCTTGGTCTTGTCGCTCCCCCAGTTGCGAAAGGACCAGGAGTGCCCGGACTCGTGGATCATCGTCCCACGCATGTAGGATTCGGCCGGCTGCGTCCCCTTCGCCGCCGCCGTGGGGTAGATCGTCACCACCCCCTCGCTCCCGGCGGTCATGAACGAATGGAAGTCCGGCATGGCGTATTGCGCGGCCCAGTACGCATCGTCTGGATTCTCGACCGGGTTCAGACGGATCTCCTTCAGGACCTCCCGCATCTTCTTCGGCAGATAGCGCGCCGCCTGCGCCGCCTGCGTCGCGGTGTACTGGTGGTATGCGGGGTCCGGGGCCTTGGGGGCGACCACCTTCAGCGAGGTCCCGTCCCCGTAGGCGGCGGTGAACACGTGGGCATCCGCCTTCTTGCCTCGAAACTCGTACTGCGGGACCTCGGCGGGACCCGAAAGCGTCACGGCCACCGGCTCGGTCTCGACCGGCTCGGCCACCACCGACGGCGTGGCCTCCCGATGGCCTATGGTCGCTGACAGCGCCGCCTGCTGCTCTGGCTCCGGCTTTTTCTTCAAATCCAAGAATTTTGGACGCAAATAGTCCCTCGTCGCTTCGGACACCGCATTGGTTTCGCCCTCCAGCAGCGCCGTCAACTTCGCCTGGTCGGCCGGCGGCATCTTCCCCCAACCGGGCAACGCCGGCACCGCGGTCATCGCGAATCGCGCGTCCACCGGGGTCATCCTCCCATCCGGCATGACGCGCGTCGCGGGCGGCGTCCCCAGCCCCGCGGGCCAGTCCAGGGCCACCACGGTCTGGCCGCTCGGGTCCGTCGCCGGCCGGACCGCCTTGCGGTCGAACGCAAGCCCCCACTGCGCGGCCATGGCGGCAATCCGAGCCCCGATCGCCATCACCTGCGCCGCGCCGGCAGGCCCCACGCCCGCGGCGATCACCAGAGCCGACCCCAGTTCCGGAGGTTTCGGGGCCATCGCCTTCGATGCGTCAGCCGCGTCGGGCGACAGCGCCTTGTGCCCCTCGTCCTAGGACAGTCCGCGAACTTCCCCGCGCCGCCGGGTCCTCGCCGCTGTCCGTTCCGACCCCTTCTGCGTCGCCGGAGTCACGGTCGCCGGGGACGCCTTCGCCGGTTCCCGTTCCGTCATGACACCCTCCACCACCTCTCCATGCCATCCACCTCGAACCCGACCGCGACCTCTTGCGCCCGATGCACCATCAGCGCGATTCTGCGTCCCGCCAAATCGCGTGTCAGTTCGGTCGCCCAGAGCGGCCCGAGGGGGCACGCCCTCCGTTCTGGATGGTGACCTCCTGCTGGCCCTCGATCCCGATCTCGACCGTGACAGAAGGAAGAAACGCCCCAGCCTCGACGTCGTATGCGCGCAGGGTCACCCGCTCCCCGGGGACGCCCACGACGGTCACGGTCACGGCGTCCCCGTTCACCGCCACGCCCTCGAACCTCCGGTCCGCGAGCGTCACGTACTTGTCCGTTTCTCCAATCAGCGCCAGGCCGTTGTCGAGCACCGGGGCCACGACGTAGTATGCGAAGTCGTAGAGGTGCTCGAAGGGGGTCATCTCGAAGCGACCGTCTTCCGGGGCGAACGCCTCGCCCCGGCGCCAGTCGTACACGACGAACCGACCGTTCAGGCCCAGGTCGTCGGCGAGGTCCACGTGCCAGTCCGTCACGCGCTCCGGGAACACGAACATGTCCTCGACCGGGAATCCCGGGTCGGTCTGCAACTGCGCCCACAGCCGGTCCTCGACCGTGCGCTCCGGGTGTTCGCTCGCCAGGTGGTAGGCCGCGAGGTACGTCCACCGGCCGAGCCCCGGACGCTCGGACCACGCCGCGGTCAGGAACGGCCTCGCGTGCGGCAAGAACATCCGGTCAATCGGGGTCGCGGGGCGGTCCGGTTTCAGCAGGAGCCCGTCCGCGCGGCAGGTGCGCATCACGACGTCGCGCACCGCCCGCCCCAGGCCGTCGCTCACGCCCACGATGCCCCCGCTCAGGATGCTGATCAGGGCCTCCTGCTCCCCGCATCGTTCCGAGGACCAGAAGTTGTCCTTGAACGGCCAGACCCCCACGGCCCACGCGAGCAGGCCCGTGGTGTGGAACTGCGGCCAGAACGTCTCCTTTGAGATGCCCGCCTTGTAGTCCACGGACGTTCGCATGGTCGTCACGCTCGGGTTGTCCAGGCCCGCGAGCAGGTGCGACGCCTCGGCCATGCACAACTGCTCCGTGACCCCGCGCGCCGAGGCCGCCTCGTGGATGTGCCGCATCCAGGCGTCCCCGCGGCCCGCGGCCTGCCTCAGCCACGGGGTCTTCCACCACTGGAGCGAGTACCAGTCCTGCTCGTAGGTCTCGATGCCCCACTCGACGCAGTGGCCCATCATCTCCTCGAAGACGCCGGGGCCCGTGGGGAAGGCCAGGCCTTCGCCATCCACAAAGTCATGGCGGTCCCGGTAGGGCGTGTCCGGCGCGAACCAACGATTGTGCGCGACGAGCGGCAGGCCCAGGCGCGCCCGGAACGCGGCCAGGCCGTCGGGAAAGGCCTCGGGTCGCGGCTCCCACAGGAGGGTCCCCCCAGGGGCGAACGGCGTGTCCCCGGGCGCCTTGAAATACCATCACGAGTCCATCTGAAAATGGCCGTAAGGAATGCCCCGCTGGTCGGCCTCGGCCTTGACCGCGAGCAGGGTGTCCTCCTCGTTCAGGCCTGGCTCCGTGTGGTAGTAGTAGAACGCGCCGTTGTCGGTCCAGTACCCCAGGTACGACAGCCCGGCGTCCGCGTACCGGTCGGTCCGCCCGCGCCCCCGGTCCGCGAGCATCAGGTCCCCCCAGCGTTCCACGGTCGCGTTGATCCCCTTCCCCTCCACCCACAGAAATCGGTGCGTCCACCCAGCCGGAACCTCGTCCAGCTCGCCCTGCACCCCGGACCGGACGCGCCCGGCCTCGAACCACATCACGGTCTCGAAGACGTGGTCCATCGGCGACACGACAATCGTGTTCAAATCATCGTCGTATAGAATGATTGGACCGTACGTCCGGACCGGCCTCATCAGGGGTGGGGCGAACGCGGCCATGCGAAAGTTCAGGACATGGGTGTACCTCGGGTCCACCTCCATCGCCGGGTACTCGACGCCCGGGTCCGTGAACGACCCGGTCGCGACCCCCTGGCGGCCCTCCGGGATCGAGCGGGTGATCATGCGGTGACGGAAGGCATCGCCCGGGCGGCTGTCCGCGGCCTCGCCCGCGTCGGATCCCGTGCCCACGCCGGCGGCGTCCCGGTCGTCACCGACCTTGCCTTGCGAGCCGCAGGCCAGCCCCAGCAGGACGACGGCCCCCGGGATGCCTGGTCGGATCATCTCGTCCACCCCCCGCTTCGGTCCAGATCATGGTCGGGTGACCAGAGGACTGTCAATCGCGCTTTTCAAAGCCCGGCCTGGCCGCTATCCTGAAATCGTCCGTTGCGAGGGACGACACCATGGACGGAACTTCTCGAGCGGTCGTTTTCTGGACCCTCGTCGTCACGGCATGCGGCGGGGGCACCCACGCGGGACCCGACACGTTTCCGGGGGACGTCGCGGACGTTGCAACCCCTCCGGACCCCGGCCCGGACGACGTGGGGTCCCCGGACGACGTCTCGACGGAAGGGGTGGCGGAAGCCTTCGACGCCTCCGAACCGGACACGCGTCCCCCGCCCCTCGACCTGAGCGAACGCCTCGCCCCGGGCCAGGTGCGGGCCGGGAGGGTCGTCAAGCCTGAGGACCTCATTGGAGGTCGGACCGCCAAGGGGCGCGTCGGGGACTACAAGATTTACAACAGCCGGGTCGCGTTCATCGTGCAGGACGCGGGGCTCGCCTCCGGGTACAAGCGCTACGGGGGCGTGCCGGTGGACGCGGACGTGGTGCGGCCGGAGGGCGAACCGGGCCGCAGCCAGCTTGGGCGAGCTGTTCTTCGGGTTTAACCTGCGGCTGTTCGAGCCGTTGGCCGTCGAGGTCACGTCGGACGGTCGGGCCGGAGGTCGCGCCGTGATTCGCGTGGCGGGCCGCGACGCTCCGTTCCCGTGGCTCGCGTCCTTCCTGGCGGACCTCGTACCGGCGGACCCCCTCGGATGCGAGATCGTGTACGAGTATTCCCTCGGCCCTGACGACGAGTTCCTGACGCTCGACATCCACGTCACGAACACGTCGGCCGCATCGCTTGACCTCCCGGTCCAGGTGGCCTTCATCATGGGCGATGGCCTGCGGACCCACTTTCCGGGTCCGGGCTTCGAACCGTCCGGCCACAGCGGCGAGTTCCCCTACTGGGCGGCGCTCGGGGACACCGTGTCGTACGGGCTCCTCGCGGCCGAGGGTCCCGTGCAGATGGCCTTCCACGCCATGAATGTCGCGTTCGGCTTCTACCCCGACCTCGTCGTCCCACCCGG
>JBBIPO010000141.1:0-9870 GCA_037442805.1 Deltaproteobacteria bacterium | reverse complement strand
GATGCCCGCGACCCGACTGTGGCCCGGACAACCCGCGCCCTCGCGGCGGCCTGTGCCGCCATCCACGTACCGCGTGACGGCGTCATGCGGTTTCATGCCCGACCCAAGGGGGGCGGTTTGCTCGGAGGCGCGCGCATCGTCACGGTGTTCCCCGACGGGCGGCCGGAGGACCTGCCCGCGATGGGATACAACGTCGTGATGGCCTATCCGGAGATCCCCGCGGCGTTTCCGGACCCTCTTCGACTCGATGGGGAGGCGTCAGTCGGGGAGGCGCTGGTCCTCGCGGCCGCGGTCCTCGCCCGCCGCCTCGGGGTGCGCGTGGCTGCGCCCTACAGCCGGCCCGCGGATTTCCGTCGCGCCCTCGTAGAGGCCCTTTGCGCCGTGCCCGTCGTGCCCTCGCCCACGGACCCTCTGGTCCAGGCAGTTCGCGATTCCCTTCGCGCGAGCGGACTGGTTTGACATCCGTCCGCTCGATCCCGATACTCCGCAGGAAGCGGCCGCTGGTTCCGGACGCCGCGAAGTTCCGCTCTGGAGCCGCATGATGAATCGCGTTCTCCCCCTCTGGGCCAGCCTCCTGTTCGTGACGACCGCTTGCAGCCCTACGACTGGACCGATGCAGGGACCCGCGTTGACTCGAGGGGCCATCGTCGGCGGCGTGAAGACCTCGGGCTGGCCCGCGGTCGGGGCCCTGGTCGCCGACGTCCCCGGTTACGGGTACATGGGTCCGTTCTGCACGGGCACCCTCATCGCGCCGCAGTGGGTCCTGACCGCGGCCCACTGCGTCAGTTCCTATCAGGGGATGCCGATCCTCCCGTTCTTCGTCAAGTTCTACGTGGGGACGGACGCCAACGCCTCCTGGGGCGGCCAGCCGCAGACCGGCCAGCTGTACCAGGCCGACGAGTTCTTCCCCCACCCCGACTACGACCCGAGCCTGTTGACCGTGGGGCACGACATCGGGCTCGTGCGGTTGAAGACCGACGTGACTGGAGTGGAGCCAGTGCCCATCAGTCGGTGGCCTCTTCGCGGGCGGCACCTGGGTGCCGAGGTCCTGTACGTGGGCTTCGGGGTCTCGGACGGGGTCAAACAGACCGGTTCCGGGATCAAGCGCGAGACCACGATGCCCCTGACCTGGTTCGACTCCCTCGCCTACTACACGGAACCGCAGGGGAGCGGCACCTGCAACGGGGATTCCGGCGGGCCGGGGCTGCTCCAGATGGACGACAACGGAACGTGGTTCCAGATCGGGGTCGTGTCGGCCGGCACGGAGAGCCCGACCACCCCCGGGGACCCGTGCCTGACGGGGATCGGGATCTACACGCGCGTGGATGTCCATCTCTCGTGGATCGCCGAGGTCACGGGGCTGACGTTCCCATCCTGCGAGCAGGGCGTCTGCCTGTGCGACGAGGCCTGCCGTCCCGACGGGGGATGCGACGACACCGTGTGCCGCACCCGCACGTGCCTGGAGTCTATCGCCTGCGCCTCAGGATGCGACGCCGGCAACGAGGCGTGCCCCATGGATTGCCGGGTCCTGACCCGGCCCGACGATGAGGTCGCATTTGACAAGCTCTCATATTGTATTGATACGAAGTGCAAGGGGGTGCCGGACATGCCCGCCTGTATCCAGTCGGCGTGCGCCTCCCAGTGGAAGGACTGCGTGACGCACTCGGGCTCCGGCGTGGACTGCGCCACGTACGCCGGGTGCCGGGAGGCGTGCGCGGGTGGGTCGGCCCTGTGTCCGTTCGCGTGCGACGCGGGTGCGACGGAAGACGCGAAGGCGGCCTGGGCCGCGGCGGACGCCTGTCTCGTCGAGGCCGACTGTGCCGTGACCGTGACCCCGCTGGCCGTGGACGACCCCTGCGCCCGGGAACACTGCGAGGCGGAAATCGCCGCCTGTTTCCCACCCCCGCCGTGCGACCCCCTGGGGGGGACGTGCGCGGAGGGAGCCGCCTGCGTCCTGGTCCCGGGCCAGGGTTCGAGGTGCGTGGCCTCCGGCGGACTCGCGGAGGGCGACGCATGCGACCCGAACGTGTCCGCCCCGTGCGCGGATGGCTTCGTGTGCGCGAACGAGGGCGAGGGCGCCGTCTGCCGCCGGGCCTGCCGGAAGGACGAGGACTGCGACGGCGGGCAGCGCTGCGATCGCCCGGACGGCGGAGAAGACGATGACGTTGGCGCGTGCCGTTCGTCCGGATCTCCGAACAGCAACCCGGACCCTCCGGGGGCGAGCGACGTGACCCTGGACGCCTCGGAACCTCCAGGAGCCGAGGTCCAGTCTGCTGATGTCACCAGGCCCGCCCAGGCGGACGGGGGCCCTGAGGTCCAACGCCCGTCCGGGGGAGGATGCGCGTCCAGTCAAGGTGGGGCCGGAACGTGTCCGCTCGTACCCCTGATCGTCGGAGCCATCCTCGCCTGGCGAGGGGCCTTCCGCCCGACTCGCCGGTCGTGACCGCCGTCAACTCGCGTGAGTCGGGTCCAGCACCAGGACGCGCGTGGGTGGCGGAAGCGAATCGTAGTGCAAAGATACCGGCTGGACAGAAACGCGCTCGTGCTTCGAGACGAGGTCCAGGAAGTCGTCGCGTGGGCGCAGGCGCAGGTCCACGATCTGCTCCATCCGGTAATGCATCGGGATCGCGACGGCCGGCCGCAGGGACCTCACGAGAACCAGGGCTTCCTCGGGTCCGATCGTGAATGTCCCCCCCACGGGCACGAGCAGGACGTCCACGCGGCCCAGCGCCCGGACCTCGTCTTCCGTGAGGGGACGACCCAGGTCCCCGGGGTGGAAGACCGAGACCCCATCCACCGTGAAGCGCAGACCCGTGACCCAGCCTGCGTCGCGACCTGGCTCTGCCCCATGCGGCAGGCGCATCCCCTGGAACTCGATCCCCCGCACCACCTGCCTGTGGACAAGAACTTCGGGCCCATGGGTCCAGGCCGCCCACCGGAGGACCTCGGGCCTGCCGAACGCGCGGTCCAGGTGGAAGTGGTCCAGGTGGTGGTGCGTGGAGGCCACGATGTCCACCGGCTCCAGGAAGGGGCGCAGACCGATGCGACCCTCGAAGGCCCCTGGCCGGTAGGGGTCCAGCAGGACGCGGGTTCCCGCGTCCGACTCGCACAGGAAGCAGGCATGTCCGATGAACGTCAGTCTCATCGAGAGTCCCTCGTTCGCAAGCCGTGGCGATGTGGTTCCATCCCCGCGGCCAGGGCGCGTCACGGGGCAGGCTTCAGTACCTTCCGGGCACTGCCGGCATCCCCGCCGCCCAAGGGGAATCCCGACGCCGGAAGGTCTTCGGGTAGGGCCCATCCTGCCACGCGACCGGAGGCCATGGCGACCAGGAGCCTCCCGCGGGACAACGTCGGGGACGCGACGGCCGCGGAGGGTAGGTCGAATCGCAACCCCTTGCGCCACGACCCGTCGGCGTCCCCCCGCACACTCACCACGGCCCCCCCGGATGCCGCCAACGCAAGGATTCGGGGCCTCGTCGTCAGAACCGGGGCCCAGTCCCCCGTCTCCTCGCCGAGACGCGCGAGCGTCGTCACCTCGCCGCGTGTGTCCCGGTCGCTGACCCGCACGATGTCGCCGTTCCGGAGCACTGCAATCACCGCCCCCGTGTCGTCCAGGAGGAGCGCCCCGGTCGCGACGCCACCGAGGCTCGCGCTCCAGGCCTCCTCGAAGGCGTGGTCGCGCTCGCGATAGGCCCGCAGCGTGCCGTCGCTGGCCGCGACGAACACCCGCCCAGCCCATGCGACGGGCGCTCCCGTGAATGCGAGGCCCGTCGCGCGATGAGCCGTGGGGCCTAACGGGTTTGCCCCGACCTCGACCCCGACCAACCGGCCGCCCGCCGTGGCCAGGTACATCCGGCGCCCGGAGTCCGACACCACCGGGGCCAGGAAGGTCTCCGCGCGCAGGCCGGGGTCCGACAAGGCCTCGGCGAGCTCGAGGACCATGGTGGAACGCGCCCCCGTCTCGTCGTACAGGACGACACGCCCGCCAGATGCGGGCCAGGCCACGATGGGCAAGGGTTGGCTCCCCGTCGCGGCCAGGCCCGCCATCGGGCTCGCGGACGGGATGACGGCACGCTCCGAAAGCTCCGTCGCGCTGTACCGCATGACGCCGTCCTGGAAGGCTACGTACACGTCCGACCCGCGACTCACGAGGGCCGGCAGCGCGAACGACCCTGGTCCGACCTTCACCGGACCCGTGACCGCGCCGGACGAGGCGACCCTCCACAGCATCACGGCCTTGCCACCCCCAGGATCGAGACCGGTCCCCGCCACGAGGATCGCGCCGGTCGGGTCCGTCGCCGGCATCGTCAGCGCCGTTCCCGCGCCGAAATCCACGTCGAGAACCAGACAGTCCGTGTCGGCGGTCCGGTCCAGTTCGATCGGGGGACAGCAGCCGTCCCCGGGGATGGGCGCGGTCTGGTCGCATCCCGAGGACCGCAGGCAGTACCCGTCCTCGCAGGACGTGTATCCCTGGTCCACGGGACAGTCCGCGAGGGTCCGGCACCTCGGTGCGTGCAGGCCCTCGAAGCAACCGGACAGGGCGAGGCAAGAGATCACGACCAGGACCTTCATCGAGTCGCGCATGTTTCCCGCCCACCACTCGAACACGACGGGATCGTTATCATGACGACGGCGCCACTGACAATTCGGACGAGACGCGCCTCCCGGTCGTGCCCTGATGTCAGGTCGAATTCTTCAGGTTGTGATGGCTGGCCACGCCGCCGCTCGTCGCCAAGGAAACCTGGAACGTCTTGCGAAGATGGTTGCCGGCGGGAGAGAGCGGGCTAGAACGGGCGGTTCGGTTGTCTCCCCCACCGGCAGGGGAAAAGGAACAATGGAGGGGGCTGGCCGAAACCAGCAATATCATGCTACGTTTCCAGGAGTGGTTCGTCAAGTTTTTTCTTGAACGAATCAGTGACTTGTTGCCGCGCCTGTTCGGAGACCCCCATGGCGAACTGGAAGGACCATGCGCTCGTGGGACTCGACACCGAGACCACGGGTTTGTCTCCCGTGGAGGATCGTATCTTCGAGATCGGTCTCGTGACCTACTCCGGAGGAGAGAAGGTCGAGGAGTGGAGCCGCCTGGTGAACCCGGGACGTCCGCTGTCGGCCGAGTCGGTTCAGAAGACCGGGGTCCGGGACGAGGACCTTCAGGGCTATCCGCCGTTTCGCGAGGTGGCCGCAGAGGTTGTGGACCGCATCCGCGACCGCGTGCTGGTTGGGTACAACCTTCTGTCCTTCGATCTGCCCATGCTCCAGGCGGAACTCAAGCGGGTCGGCCTGGAGTTTCCCCGGTGCTGGCTCGTAGACGTGCTCGTATTCGCGAGGGGCCTGGTATCCCAGGGTCGCCATTCCCTCGGGGACATGATCGCCCGGTACGGCCTGACCATGGAGACCGCCCATCGGGCCACGGCGGACGCGGACGCGGTGGTGCGCCTGCTTCTGGCCATGGCCCCGGAGTTGCCGCTGGAACTGGATGCCCTGGTCGAGTTGCAAGCCCAGTGGGCGCAGGAGCAGCGAGCGCGCCGGGCCACCTGGAGGCAACGATCCGGGGAACGGACGGCCCTGCTCCAGCCCGAGGCGTCCCCGTCCGCGGCCCTGACGGACGCGGCGGGCCGCGTGCGGCTGGGTCCTGGGTACCTGTACGGGCGCGAAACGGATCCCCTCCGCGCCTTCCTCGCCATGTTCATGGCGCGGGGGCACCGCGAGTGAACGGTCGAGGCCGAGTCACACCGGCTCGAATGTCGAGGTGAAGTGGCGCAGGATGGGGGCCTCGCGGGCGAAGCGCAGACCGCGGATCTGCTCTCGCCGCTTCTGGACCTCCAGGATGACCTCGACGACGTACTCCACGTGGCTCTGCGTGAGGACCCGCCGGGGAATCGCCAGGCGCACCAGCTCGTGGCGGGCCGGGATGAACTCGCCGTCTGGCCCCCTTCGGCCGAACATCACGCTGCCGACCTCGACCGCCCGGATCCCTCCCTCCAGGTACAGCGCGCACACCAGGGCCTGGCCAGGGAACTCGTGCGGGGGGATGTGCGGCAGGAACCGGGCCGCATCCATGTAGATCGCGTGTCCGCCCGGAGGCTCGACGATGGGGACGCCTGCGGCCGCGAGGTGCTCGCCCAGGAACTCCACGGATCGGATGCGGTACCGCATGTAGTCCTCGTCCAGGACTTCCAGGAGTCCCTGCGCGATGGCCTCGAGGTCGCGGCCGGCCAGCCCGCCGTACGTGGGGAATCCCTCGGTAAGGATCAGCATCGAACGGGCGCGCGCGGCCAGGTCGTCGTCGTTGAGGGCCAGGAAGCCACCGATGTTGGCGAGCCCGTCCTTCTTGGCGGACATGGTGCAACCGTCCGCGTACGAGAACATCTCCCGCGCGATGTCCATCAGGCTCGCGTCCCGGTAACCCTCCTCGCGCTCGCGGATGAACCAGGCATTCTCGGCGAACCGGCACGCGTCCAGAAACAGGGGGACCCCGTAGGACTTGGCGATGTCCCGGGCACCGCGGATGTTGGCCATCGAAACCGGCTGCCCCCCGGCCGCATTGTTCGTCACGGTCAACATGACCAGGGGAATCCGCTCCGGGCCGAGTTCCGCGAGCAGATGCCCCAACGCGTCAAGGTTCATGTTGCCCTTGAACGGGGCCCGCGTCGCTGGGTCGTATCCCTCGGGGCACAGGAGGTCTTCGGCCCGCGCCCCCTCGAACTCGATGTTCGCGCGCGTCGTGTCGAAGTGCGTATTGGATGGAATCACCTGGTCGCGCCCGGCCACGAGCGAGAAGAGGATGCGTTCCGCGGCCCTCCCCTGGTGGGTGGGCAGAATATGCCTCATCCCGGTGAGACTTCTTGCCACATCCTCGAACCGGAAGAAGGACCGGGACCCGGCGTACGACTCGTCTCCGCGCATCATGCCCGCCCACTGCTCCGTGCTCATCGCGGCGGTCCCGGAGTCGGTCAGCAGGTCAATCAGGCAGTCCGCGGCCGGGATCAGGAAGGGGTTGTAACCGGCCTTCTGAAGGATCAGTTCCCGCTCGCGCCTCGTGGTCATCCGGATGGGTTCCACCATCTTGATCCGGAACGGCTCGATGATGGTCTTCATCGTTCCCCCCGCACGCTTGCCGTTAAGACCGATGGCACTGTAGCGCGAAGTCCCTTGCAAGACAATGCGAGCAGACAGGCCAGCCCTCGCGAGGTGCCACCCCTCGAACCGAGGTGGTACAGGTATTGCTGAATGTCAAGGTCAGGTGGCTTTCCTGGGGGATGGTGCCATGACCAACAGCGAACGGCTCCGGAAGGTGGCCATCTTCGATGGCCTGACCGAGGCACAGCTCCTGAAGATCGAGGAACTGGCGGTCGAGTCGGAATTCGGCAAGGGCGAGTACCTGTTCCGGCAGGACGAGCCCGCGGAGTGGCTGTATGTCCTGCTGCGGGGGCGGGTCAAACTGGTGCGCCATGCTCCGACCGGGGCCGCCACCATCATCGAGATCTACTCGACCGGCGACGAACTGACCGCGGCCTCTCTGGTCGAGGGGAAGCCGTACGCGGCCTCGGCCAAGACGCTGACGGACGGGATCGTCCTGAGGCTGTCGGCCCACCACTTCCACAAGATCCTGGCCGAATGGCCGGTGGTGGCCGGCAACATCATGCGCGAGATGGGCCAGCGGTACCGCGAGTTGATGGAGAACCTCTCGTCCCTCGCGGTGTACAAGGTCGAGGGGCGGCTGTGCAAGGTCATCGCCAACCTGGCCCGCCGGTACGGCATCTTCGGGGACTGCCGGGGGGTCATCCTGGACCTGGCCCTGACGCGCCAGGACCTGGCCGACATCACGGGGACCACGCTCGAGACGACCATCCGCACCCTCAACCGCCTGAAGGGCGACGGCCTGATCTCGTGGGAGGGCAAGCGCTTCTTCATCCCCGACGTCCGCGCCCTGGAAGGCGTCGCGACCGCGTCCTGACCGCTGTCATATCGCGAGAAAGAGGGAATCTTGCCAGGCGGCGCCGATGAGGTGCCGTCCCTCGTTTCCGCGGCCTCGGAACCCGGGCTGGACACGGACAAGATCAAACTGTCCGTCGAGTTGCCGTACGCGACCCGTATCGGCTTGAACGGGGGGATGGAGGGGGACCTGGATCCAGGCTAGCCGCCGCAGCCGCCCTGCGGACCCTTGACGTCCGTGGTCAGGGTCTTCGAGCAGCCCTTGAGGTCCTTGTTGTACGAACAGATGTTCTGCTTGATCTGCTCCGGGGCCAGGCCCGAGAACTTGAACTTGTTGTTGGCGAGCCAGGTCGGGCTCGCGCCGATGCCCAGGCCCTTCGCGATCTTGATGTCCTCGGCATGCAGTTTCTTGCCCTCCTCGCCGGTCGCACACTTCTCGATCTTCGCCACGTCCATCCCGGCCTTCTTCGCGCACTCCTGCCAGTTCGCGTCGCGGATGTTCTCGTTCCGGCACCAGATGTAGTCCATGTATTTGAAGCTCTTCGGGTAGTACTTCATCACGCAGAGTTGCCGGATGTTCTCCTCGACCTCGGACGGGCCGTGCAGGGCCTTGAACTCGCCGGGGGCGGTCTCGTCCGCGATGAAGTGGATCTGAAAGTCCAGACCGTCGTCCTTGAACGCGTCCAGGACCTCCCGCATGGCGTTTTCAGCCTTGATCCCGAAGGGGCACTGGCTCATCACGAAGACCTGGAGCTGCTTCTCCTTGACCTCGCGGCAAACAATCTGGCCCTTGCAGCCCGGGTCCTCGCAGTCGGCCTTGCCGTTGCCGTCATCGTCCTGCTGGTTGTCGCAGATCTCGGCGGTCGGGTCGAACTTCGCCCCGATCTGGAGGACCTTGTACGGTCCCGCGTCCTTCATGAACCGCTGGACCTGGGCGTAACCCGGGTCCTCGGCCACGACCGGGTCGAAGAGGAAGGCCGGGAGCATGGTGATGCCCTGCCCCCGGATCTGCTCGTAGAGTTGCTTGCCCTCGGGGTCGCCGTAGTCCAGGGACTTCGGCTGCAACCCGGGGAACATGTTCTTCAACTGGCCAAGGATCCGATCCGGGAAGCAGTCCTTGCAGCGCTTGTCGGACAGGACCGTGATCGCGATCTTCTTGGGCTCGGGGATGTTCTTGCAGGGCTCGGGCTTCTCGGTCTTGAAGGCCTGGCAGATCGCGCGCAGGAACTGGTCGGTCTGGCGCCCGCCCTGGTACTTCTCACCCGCCACAAAGATGGTCGGGGAGCCCCGCGCCCCTTTCTGCTTCGAGACCGCGAACGACTCGGACAGGAGTTTTTTGCCCTCCTCGCCCTCCGCGCACTGCTTGATGCGGGCAGCGTCCAGCTTGGCCTCCGCTGCGCAGGCGTCGAAGTTCCCGGGGATCTCTCGCGCGTTCTTGTTCATGCAGACGATGAGGTCCATGTACCGGTCCGGGGCGTGTTTGGCCGCGCACACCTGGAGCAGGTCGCCCTTGACTTCTGCGTCCCCATGCATCGAGGTCAACTGGCCCGGCGAGGGTTCGTCCCCGATGAAGTAGAGCTTGAAGTCCACGGCCGGACCCAGTTGGTCCAGGACGGGCTTGATCGCGTTCTCGACCTGCACCCCGAAGGGGCACTGGGACATGACGTGGAAGGCGACCTCGACCTTCTCCTTCGGGGCCGCGGGGCCCTCGGGTTTCTGCGGGGTCTCCTTGCAGCCGGCGGCCAACGCGACCGTCGCCATTAGAACGAGTTCCCTTTTCATGACCACACTCCCTCGAGAAAGGAACCACAGCCGGTGCCGGCAAGGCACGGGGTCGGATGTTACAGGGAACCGGCGGACGATGCAATTTTTTTGCGCGCGGAGCAATCCGCGCTGTAGGCGCGGATTGCGACCCGGCCGCAGCGCGGCCGGCGT
>JBBIPO010000140.1:0-9956 GCA_037442805.1 Deltaproteobacteria bacterium | reverse complement strand
GAAGCGAGCGAGCGCGAGAGGACGGTCCAGTGGACCGTCCGATAGACGGGGGGGGGCGTGCGACGCCCCCCTGGAATGGTGTCCGGACTCTTTGAAACCGCATCCGACACCCAGAATTCGTGGGGTAGACTAGTTCTGAGACCTCGAGGAGAGCCGCATGGATCTTGGCCCAATCGACATCGCGGATTGCTCGAGAGGTCGTCAGTCCCCTGTCGCAGGCAGGGTCTTTTTCTTCAGCGCCAGCGACACCTTGTCAATCACTGGGGACTGGCCCTGGTCGTCCGTCTTGAGGATGACCTTCAGGTCGAGGAACCGTCCGGCCGTCCCGGCGGGGAACTGGAACGTGCACTCGGTCCCGGTGCAGGTGAATGGGGTCTCCGCGCTCATCGTCATGGTCCCGAGTTCCCACAGCGTGTCGGCCGTCCGGAAGGCCGCGAACAAAGCGTCGCCGGACAGCGGGTTCACGAGGCCCGCCTTGACATAAACCCACTCGGTCGTGACGCCCGGCTCGTTCCACCCCTGGAAGACCTGCTCGTACACCCCCTGCGGAGCCACGATGGTCGCGAGCTGCTGGCCGATGAAGTCGCTGTATGTGTAGGAGTGCGACCCCGTGTCCACGATCCCCGAGACCACGGCCTGGGCCTCCTCCTTGGTCTGGGGGTTGACCCCCCCGGTCAGGCTCGACTGGTCCAGTTCGATGGCGACCGCGTTGTTGTGGTCGGCATCGTCCAGGAGCGAGTGCCCGCAGTGGCCCATGTGGATGACCCACACGTCGCCCTCCCCGTCAATCCCCACGCCGGACGACCCGCCCGTGTACGAGCAGACCGCGTTCGAGTCCATCCGGGCCACGGACTCGACCCGGGCATCGAAGGCCTGGGGGTCCTCGTTCGTCACGCGCACCGCCACGACCCCGGCCGCGCCCTCGGTCAGGGCGAAGTACCCGTGCGCGTCCTGCGGATCCGACGAGGCCGCGACCCCGCGCGTCAACTGCCCCGAGGACAGGTTCGTGCCGGTCGTCCACCCCTCGCCTGCCATGGTCTTCGTGATCTCGAAGAAGGTCGAGGTCTCCGGCAGGAAGACGCGGCCCACGGCCTCGTCCCCCGTCCACGACCCGAGCCAGACCCGGTCCGCGTAGTCAATCGAGATGCCATACGGCGTGCCGGTGCTCCACGCGCACGAACGACGGTTCTTGCGGTCGAGCATCGACAGGTTCGAGTTGTCGAGCGACGCGATCCAGACGACCCCCTTCGCATCAATCGCGAGCCCGTACGACCCGGTCGCGCCCGGGTCGTTGCACGGGTTGCCTGCGAGGTCCACGTGCTCGAGGTCCGGCAGATACCAGTGGTCCACGATTTCGACGCCGGGGTTCACGTTTTCGAGGTACGGTCGCGATGGGTCGTACACGTAGCGGACCTCCCAATAGTGGCCCTCCCGGCACCCTCGGTTGCCGCCGATGACCACGGTCCGCTCCTTGGTCGCGGCCACCCCGCGGATCGTCGCGTTGCAGTCGGACGGGACCGGATTCTGGGCGACCTCGCCCGGCGCCCCTTCCGGCGCACTCGGGGCTCCGTTGAACAGGACGCACTCGTCCTCCTGCCAGGGCGGCATCACAGGGGTGCGCTCACCCGTCTCGGGGTTCACCTGCCAGGTCATCGTATCCATCGTGCCGTTTCCGTTCTTGTCCACGCAGAACACCGGGTCCGCCGCGATCTTGACCAGGCGCGTGCCCGAGGACCCCTCGCGGCACCCGATCCAGACGTTGCCCTCCAGGTCCACGCTGGTCCGCGAGGGCGACGAGCACTCGGGGCCGACCGAGTAGCGCGCGACCTCCCGCCGAGAGCGCGAGTCAATCTTGCTGATCGTCTGGTCGTTGTCGTTCGCGATCCACAAGTACGGCAGTGCGATGGACGTCACGTCAATCACGAGGTTCCCGTCCTCGTCCACCCCCACCCCGGAATGCCGGTTCGTGACATCGAAGGGCTGGCCCGCACCGCCCCCGAGGTCCAGCGTGCAGTCCGGCTGGTTGCACGAGGCCACGGTCACACACCCGGTCAGCCCCTCGTCCGTCTGCCCGTCGCAGTCGTTGTCTATCACGTCGCAGGTGGCCTCCGTCTCCTCGTAGCCCGGGACCGCGGTGAAGTCGCACTCGAGGACCCCCTCATGACAGGTACCCAGGACCAGACCCTTGTTCGCGAGGCACACCCCTGTGCGCGCGCAGACCTCCCCGAGTTGCTCCGGCGTGACGTCCGTCTCGGGCACGTCGTTGTGTGGGTCGAACTGGTCGGGCAGGCAGTCCTGGTCCGGGTCCGCCGTCGGCAGGGACGATTCGCTCGCGTCAATCCTCTTGTCGCCGTCCCCGTCCGCCGGCGACTGGATCGTCACGACCTCCTGCCCGTCCGCGACCCCGTCCCCGTCCGTGTCGCGGTTCAGGGGATCGAGGTTCAGGACCTTCTCGATGCCGTTGCGCAGGCCGTCCAGGTCCTCGTCCCCGTCCGGGTCCAGGCACTTGAACGACAGACACAGCCCGGTCTCGCATTCCTGGTCGTTCGAGCAGAACTCCCCGACCTTGACCTTGCCGCCCCCGCCACCCCGCACGCGAGCGCCAGAATCAGCGTGACAGCCACGAACCATGAGGACCCGATCTGGTTTTTCCTGGACTCCATCGGCCTTCCCTCCGGTTGAAGAGGAAGAAAATGTACCACCGCGCCCGTCCGTTCACAATGACAAGAAACTTCGAGCACAGGAGGCGAGAACCCAGTTTCCGAAAACAACCGGAACGGACTATCATCGTCGCTCGTCTGGGACGGTCCGCCGGGAGGTTCCATGGACACGGACATCCGCCGCACCCACACGTGCGGAGACCTGCGGCTTCAGGATTGCGGCCGGGACGTGACGTTGATGGGATGGGTTGCGAGCGTGCGCGACCACGGGGGGGCCCTGTTCCTGGCCCTGCGGGACCGGCACGGCGTCACGCAGGTGACGGTGGACCCCACCGCGGCTCCCGACATGGCCGGGCTCGTGCGGGACCTGAAGGCCGAGAGCGTCGTGATGGTCCGCGGGAAGGTCGCGGACCGCGGTCCCAACCGCAACCCCCGCCTTCCGACCGGGGACGTCGAGGTCCATGCCCGGGAGGTGGTCCTTCTGAACCCATCGAAACCATTGCCATTTCCCATCGCGGACACCGTGGATGCCCTGGAGGTCACGCGCCTGAAGTACCGCTATCTGGACCTCCGGCGGACCCCGCTGACCCGCAACCTGGTCACGCGGGCCCTGGCCACGCGCCTGGTGCGGCAGTACCTCGATTCCCAGGGCTTCCTCGAGATCGAGACCCCGATCCTCCTGAAGAGCACCCCCGAGGGGGCGCGCGACTTCCTGGTCCCCTCTCGGCTGCACCCGGGGGCGTTCTATGCCCTGCCCCAGTCGCCCCAGACCCTGAAGCAGGTCCTGATGGTCGCGGGCATGGACCGGTACTACCAGATCGCGCGTTGCTTCCGCGACGAGGACCTGCGCGCAGACCGCCAGCCCGAGTTCACGCAGATTGACCTGGAGGTCTCCTTCGCGACCCCGCCCCTGGTCCAGGAAATCACGGAGGGCCTGCTCGCAGCCCTCTGGCGCGGGGTCCTGGGCGTGGAGGTCCCCCTCCCGTTCCCGCGAGTCTCCTATCGCGAGGCCATGGAGCGCTACGGCTCGGACAAGCCGGACCTGCGCTTCGATTTGCCCCTCGTGACGGTGACGGACGCGCTCGCCGGGTCGTCCTTCCAGGTGTTTTCCGGCGCCGCGCGGTCCGGCGGGGGCATCGTGGCCCTGCGGGTGCCCGCAGCCGGGGGACAGGCCGGGGGGGGCACCCAGGAATGGTCCCGCAAGGACGTGGACGCCCTGACGACGGTCGCGACGGACAACGGGGCCAGGGGACTCGTGTGGCTGAAGGTCCGCGAGGATGACTGGCAGGGACCGGCGGCCAAGTTCTTGACCGCGGGCGAGCGGCAGGCCCTCCAGGCGCGCACCGGCGCGGCCCCGGGCGACCTCTTGCTGCTGGTCGCGGATGGCCAGGCGGACGTGGCCCGTACGGCGCTTGGGGCGGTGCGGCTCTCGGTCGGGGAACGCCTGGGACTGCGCGACCCTGGCCGCCTGGCCTTCCTGTGGGTCACGGACTTCCCGATGTTCGAGTGGGACGAGGCCGAGGGCCGGCCCGTGGCCATGCACCACCCCTTCACGAGCCCGGTCCCCGAGGACCTGGACTTGCTGGAGTCCGAGCCGCTGCGGGTCAGGGCCCGCGCCTACGACGTGGTCCTGAACGGCGTGGAACTGGGCGGGGGGTCCATCCGCATCCATCGCCGGGACGTGCAGCAGCAGGTGTTCCGCGCCCTGGGCCTGTCCGAGGACATGGCCCAGGCCCGCTTCGGCTTTCTGCTCGAGGCCCTGGAGTACGGCGCCCCGCCGCACGGGGGGATCGCGCTCGGGCTCGACCGGATCGTGATGCTCCTGTGCGGCGCGAGGTCCATCCGCGAGGTCATCGCGTTCCCCAAGACCACGAGCGCCACCTGTCTGATGACCCAGTCCCCGTCGGAGGTGGATGCCGCGCAACTCGCGGAACTGCACCTGGACGTGAGGAAACCGTGACGCGTCCCCTCGCCGCGCTCGCGATGGTCGTGACCGCTTCGCTCGCCGCGCGCACGTCCCGCGCCGGCAACGACCACACCTTCCCGATCGGGGGCCGGGCCGCTGGCATGGCCGGGGCCTACACGGCCATGGCCGAAGAGGCGAGCGTGGCCTGGTACAACCCGGCCGGCCTCGGGTTCAACGAGCGCTACTCGCTCGACGTGTCCGCGAGCGCCTTCTTTCTTCAGTTCGTCCGCATCCCGGAACTGGTCCGCACGACCCTGCCGTCGGGCGCGCACGCGGACCCGTTCCACGTCACGTCGTTTCAGGTCGTGCCCACCTCCCTGACGTACGTCTATCGGATTGGCACGCCGTCCGCGCAGGCCGTGACGGCCCACAGCGTCGCGCTGTCCGTCTTCGTCCCGCAGTCCGTGAAGTTCGCGAAGTCCTTGACCCTCGACACGGCCGAGGTTGAGCCCGAGTCCGGAACGAACTTTCAGTATCACCAGAAGATGCACCTCCAGGTCGAGCGGACGGTCTATTACTTGGGGCCGTCGTGGGGGATGCGGATCGGCCGCTCCCTGGCCGTGGGGGCGTCCCTGTTCGCCACGTACTCGCTCCAGACGCTGCGGGCAGGCTTCAACCTGGACCTCCGGTCCCAGTCCGGCCAGAACTACTTCTTCGTGAACAGCGGCGACCTGTCGGCCACGGAGGTCGGGTTCGAGCCGGTGGTCGCCGCGCAGGCGCGCCTGATGGGAGAGCGGCTGCGCCTCGGGGTGACGCTGCGACTGCCGGGATTCCGGTTCTTGCGGGCGTCCCAGGGGTCGTGGCTCGAGGCCCAGGCCCTGCCAGCGGGCCAGAACAACGTGTACGACGAACCCACGCTCGACCGGACCGAGTGGGGGTTCAAGATGGCCTCGCCCTTCTCGGCCACGGTCGGGGCCGCCTGGAGCGAGCCCGGGCGCTTCACCGTGTCCGCGGACGTGAACGTGGTTGCGCCCTTCCGCGACGAGGACACGGGCGTAAACGACCGCTTCCGCGTGAACGGCCGGGCGGGATGCGAGTTCCTGCTGGGACCCCAGCACGCGTTGAGCGCCGGGGTCTTCTCGGACGTGGCGCCCGAGCGGTCGATCTCGGGCTTCGCCGAGTCACGGATCCATTTCGTCGGGGGGACGATCGCGTTTTCCTTCCTGTCCCCGTACGACGTGACCGGGAGCGAGAAGACGGACCGGATCACCTTCTCGACCACGCTCGGACTGAAGTACGCCTTCGGATTCGGCGACGTGATGGGCCTGGAACTGGACCCCCTCGCGCTCTCGGGGCAGACCCAGCGCCTGGCCGAGAAGCCGATCCGGGTCCACGACCTCTCGGCCATGATCGGATCCAGCCTGATCTTCTGATAGGATGTCCGCGTCGGACGCGAAGGAGGTCTCGGCCATGAAACGCGCGTTCTGGGTCGTCGTCGTGTTGTGGGCCTGCGCGCCCCGCAACATCGAGGGGACGAACGTCCCCGACACCAAGGAAAACCGGGTCATCGCGGACCTGGTCGAGCGCTACCGGGTCGCAGTGGAGCGCCGCGACACCGAGGCCCTTCGCGAGATGATGTCCCGCCGGTACTTCGAGAACGCCGGAACCACGGCGAACCCGGACGACGACTATGGATACGACCAGTTCGAGTCCAACGTGCTGCCGCTGTTGACCCAGGACGTGAAGTCGGTCCAGTTCCGTATCTACCTGCGCCGCATCGAGTTCCAGGGCGACCGCGCGTTCGCGGAATACGAATATTACTACAAGTTCTATTACGTGGACGGCGGCAAGGACCGCTGGGCCGCCAAGAACGACTTCGCGCGCCTCGAGTTCGTGCGGGAGGATGGGGTCTGGAGGATCGTGGCGGGGATGTAGCCGGCTACTGGACCGTCACGGTCTGGTTCGGGACGCAGTAGTGTCCCCCGAGCACCTCGCGGCACTGCCCGTCCCCCGGGCAGGCGTCCGGGTCGGCGGGGTCGCAGGTGGACGTGCAGAACGGCCCCGACTGATAGGCCTCCTTCGAGTCAATCGGCCGGTACTGGTAGATCATGCATGGGCCGTCCACGCACTGCGGGTGGTCCAGGATGACGCAGGTGGCGTAGCAGGCCGTCTGCGAGGCCTCGCACTGCTCGCTCAGCAGCGCGAGGTCGCAGTCCCTCTTCATCCGGTGGTTCATCTGACAGGTCTCGAACGGGGCCCGGGACTCGCAGGCCCACGCAAGACACGCCGCGACGAGGACCTCAACCGTTGCGCGCCCCACCGGACACCTCGTGGTCAAGGGACGGTCCGATTGTAACCCCCGCGACGGTTTCGTCAAGCGGAAGACAACGCGCCGACCAGACGCTCGAAATCCGCGTCCGTTCGCCGTTCGGTGACCGTGACCAACAGACAGTCGGGCAGGCCCGGATCGTCCCGGTCCAACGGATAGCCCGGGACCAGGCCCTCGGACGCCAGGCGCTCGGCCACGACCTCCGCAGGCCCCGGCAGTCGCACCACGAACTCGTTGAAGGTGGGTCCCGAGAAGGGGAGCGACAGACCCGGCGCCTCGCGCAGCATCGCCTTCAGGCGCTCGGCCCGGACATGGTTGTACAGGGCCAGTCGTTGCAGGCCGGTGCGGCCCAGCAGGGACAGATAGACCGCCACGGTCAGGGCGCACAGGCCCTCGTTCGTGCAGATGTTGGACCCCGCCCGGGCGCGCCGGATGTGCTGCTCGCGGGCCGCGAGCGTGAGCGTGTAGCAGGGGGTCCCGCGCGAGTCCACGGTCCTCCCCACCAGCCGGCCCGGCATGACCTTCACGAGGGGCTGACGGACCGCGAACAGCCCCACGTACGGTCCCCCGAACGCGAGCGGCAGCCCGAGCGACTGGCCCTCCCCGGCGGCCACGTCCGCGCCCAGGGCCCCGGGGGGCTCGCACAGCCCGAACGCGAGCGGCTCCGTGAAGGTCGCGACGAGCAGGGCCTCGTGGCGGTGGGCCAGAGCAGCCGCGGCCGACAGGTCCTCGACCACCCCGAAGAAGTTGGGGGACTGGACCACCACCGCCGCGACGTCGTCCCCGGCGAGGCCCGAGAGGGCACCCGGATCCGTGGCCCCGTCGGGTCCGAATGGGACGACATCGAGGGCCTCGGGCCCCAGGTAGGTCCTCAGGACCGCCCGATACTGCGGATGGACCGCGCGCGACACCAGGACACGGGTGCGCCGCGTGTGCCGGCGGGCCATCAGGCAGGCCTCCGCCAGGCTGGTCGCGCCCTCGTACATCGAGGCGTTCGCCACATCCAGCCCGAGGAGCCGCGCGACCAGGGTCTGGAACTCGAACTGGGCCTGGAGCGTGCCCTGGGACAGCTCCGGCTGGTACGGCGTGTAGGACGTCAAGAACTCCCCGCGGGCGACCAGGGCGCGCACCGCCGCGGGCACGAAGTGGTCGTACGCCCCGGCCCCGAGGAACGAGACAACGCCGTCCACGGTCGCGTTGCGGGCCGCCTCGGCCGCCATCCGGCGGGCCACCTCGGCCTCGTCGAGGGGGCCGGGCAGGTTCAGGTCCTCCCGGAGCCGCACATCCGCCGGGATGGCATCGAAGAGCGCCTCGATGTTCGCCACGCCGATCGTGGCGAGCATCTCGGCGATTTCGGCGTCCGTGTGCGGGGTGAACTGCATCCGCGCTTTCCAGCGGCGGGGAACCGTGGCCCCCCGAGGTCACTCTTCCTCTTCCAGGCGGCCCACGAGTTCCTCGTAGTCGTCCGAGCCGAGGAGGTCGTCCACCTGGTCCATGTCCTCGATCTCGATGCGCGCGATCCAGCCCTCCTCGTACGGGTCGGAGTTGATGACGCTTGGGTCGTCGTTGAGGAGATCGTTGACCTCGAGGATCACGCCGCTCACGGGGGCGATCACCTCGGACGACGCCTTCTGGGAGTCAATCATCCCGATCGCCTCGCCCCGCTCGACCTCGTCGCCGACGCGCGGCAGTTCCACGCTGACGATGTCCCCAAGTTTCTCCTGAGCGTAGTCCGTGATGCCCACAGCCACGACGTTGTCCTCTTCCACGCGCACCCACTCGTGCGTCTCGGTGTACCGGTAGTCCTTCGGGACCGACATGGTTCCTCCTGTCACTTGCCGCGCCGCAGGAGCGGGGGTTCCACGACCCGCGCCCTCGCCGTGCGCAATCCCTTCAAGTCCACCCCGATCACGCTCCCCACCGCGTCGTGGGGTTTCGCCACGTAGCCGAGTCCCACCGGGACGTTCAGGCTCGGCGAGAAGGCCCCGCTCGTCACGGCGCCCACGACCTGGCCGTCCACGAGGATCCGGTAGCCCTGGCGCGGGATGCCCTTCTCCTCCATCACGAACGCCACGAGGCTCCGGGTCAGCCCCGATTCCCGCTGCCTCAGCAAGGCGTCGCGCCCGAGGAACTCCCCCTTGTCGAACTTCACGGTCCAGCCGATCCCCGCCTCGAGGGGGGTCGTGGTCTCGTCAATGTCGTGTCCGTACAGGCAGTAGTTCATCTCGAGGCGCAGGGTGTCGCGGGCCCCGAGCCCGATGGGCGCGACCCCGAGGTCCTGTCCCCGCTCCAGGAGTTCCGACCACAGGGATTCCGCGGCCTCGTTCGGCAGATAGACCTCCCCGCCGCGCTCGCCCGTGTAGCCCGTGGTCGCGAGCAGGACGTCGTGACCCCGATGGGACAGCATCCGGAAGGTGAAGGGCTTCATCCCGAGCACGTCGTCCCCAAACACGCGGGCCAGCAAGTCCGGGGCCTTCGGACCCTGGACCGCGATCTGGGCGTACTCATCGGAACGGTCCGCGACCTCGCACTCCCCGCGGGCCTGTTCCACGAACCAGCGGACGTCCTTGTCGCGGTTCGCGGCGTTGACGCACAACAGGAAGTGGTCCGACCCGAACTTGTACGCGATCAGGTCGTCCACGATGCCCCCGGATGGCAGGCAGGCGGGCGAGTAGATTGCCTTGCCCGGCGGCGGCGCGGCCACGTCGTTCGTCAGGAGCCTCTGGACCACGTCCTGGGCCCGGGGGCCCCGGAACACCACCTCGCCCATGTGGCTCACATCGAAGAGCCCCACGGCCGATCGCACCCGCTGGTGCTCCGCGTTGATCCCCTCGAACTGCACCGGCATCCAGTACCCGGCGAAGGGGACCATGCGGCCGCCCGCGCGCACGTGCGCCCCGTACAGGGCCGTCTTCTTCGGTTCGTCGCCGCCCAAGGCCGGCCTCCGGGCCGATTCCCGGCCTCCCCATATACCAGTGTCCAGGGCGGGTCAAGGGGAAAAACGAGTGGAGCAATCCGCGCTGTAGGCGCGGATTGCGACGCGCCCGCAGCGCGGGCGCCG
>JBBIPO010000139.1:0-9976 GCA_037442805.1 Deltaproteobacteria bacterium | reverse complement strand
ATGGAACGTCGGACCTTCCTGAGATTCCTGACCGGCTTTCCGCTGTTCGGCCTGGCGCGCCTGGCCCGGGCCGAGCCCGCGGGCACCCTGCTCCAGACCTCGCCCCTCGCCGGCTACCAGTTTCACGAGGGGGCGCGCCTGTGGCGGCGCCTGAAGGTCGGCGACCCGCTGACCCTGGTTCGCGAGCCCGACAACCCATACGACGCCCGCGCCGTGCGCGTCGAGTGGCGAGGCCGCAAACTGGGCTACCTCCCCCGGGTCGAGAACGCGGCCGCCTCGCAGTTGATGGACCGCGGCGCGCGCCTGACCGCCCGCATCGCCTCGCTGCGCGAGGACCCCGACCCGTGGAAGCGGGTGGAAATCGAGGTGTTCCTGTCGAGCGAAAGGGGGTTCTGATGGGCCGCAAGAGAGCGAAGAACCGCCGGAACCGCCCGGTCTGGGAGCAGCCTTTCACGTTGAGCGAAGAAGGGCTCGAACGGTTGATGAAACTGGAGGAACGCGACCTCCGGATGCTGGAGAAGGCGGGCGAACTGGACCTGGCCATGCCCGACGAGGACGGCGAGACCGCCCTCTTCCGGTGGCCCATCGAGTGGCTCGCCCTGGCGGGCGACCTCGGGAAGAAGGACCAGGAGAAGGCGCTCGAGAGGCTGCGGCTGCGGCAGCTACGCAAGAGCCTGCGAGTGGTGCGGGGTCGTCGCGCGAAGAAGGCAGACAGCGGGCAGACTCCGTCATCGAGTCCCCCAGTCCTGCGGGTCATCCGGGGGAAGCGGAAGGGGCCAATGGGCCACGGGTCCGGTGGATGAGTTCGCCGCGAAGCCAGGGGTTGACGGGGCCTGGGACGAGCCCCTAGGATCGGGCTCGCACCATCCATCCAGCGAGGCGAAACATGGGCCGCGGGTGCCGATGGTTCGAAGACGCAACGGAACAGGAACGCGAGAGGTCCAGCGTGTAGGGGATGGATGCCCGTTCGAGGAGAGCCGATGATCGATTCTTCTTGGGATTTTTGCGAGGTTTTCTTTCAGTGGACGGGGCACGAGCCACTTCCGTGGCAAGTCCGGCTGTTCAACGACTTCGTAGCCGGTCGCTTCCCCGGCGCCTGCGACATCCCGACAGGGCTTGGCAAGACCGCAGCGATCGCCATCTGGCTCCTGGCCTTGGCGAAGACGCGTGGCACTGACGGTTTCCCGCGCCGGCTCGTGTATGTCGTCAACCGAAGGACGGTCGTGGATCAGGCGACGCGGGAAGTGGAACGATTGCGCGAGCGGCTCTCGAATGACCGTGGGCTCGCCTGCATCGTTGGTGCGTTGCGTTCCATGGCCGTGGTTTCGGAGGGTCCGCTGATTGCGATCAGCACCCTGAGGGGTCAGTTTGCAGACAACGCCGAATGGCGCGAGGACCCCGCGAGGCCTGCCGTGGTCATCGGGACTGTGGACATGATTGGCAGTCGTCTCCTGTTCTCCGCGTATGGACGCGGGTTCCGATCGAAACCACTGCATGCCGGGTTTCTCGGCCAGGACGCGCTGATCGTCCATGACGAGGCCCACCTGGAACCGGTGTTTCAGGCTTTGCTGACGCGGATCACCGCCGAGCAGGCGCGTGGACGGGACCTTCGCCCCATCCGCGTCATGGCGTTGACCGCGACGGCTCGGACCGATGAACGTGCGTCCCTGCGGCTCCAGGACGATGACTTCAGAAACGATTTGGTGCAGAAACGTTTCCGAGCGAAAAAGTGGCTTTTCTTGCATCGTGTTGAAGAACGGAGTGACGTTGTTTCAAGAATGATCGGACTAGCAAGAAACTATCGGGATGACGGCTGCGCGATCCTGGTTTTCGTTCGTGCCGTGGAGGACGTGGAGAAGGTTGCCGCAGGGCTGCCGCGGGGCAAGGTTCAGAGGCTCACGGGCACGATGCGGGGATACGAGCGCGACAGGATGGTGAGGGACGACCCGGTATTCGCCAGGTTTCAGACCGCGACCGATCGAAATCCGGCGGTGACTCCCGAGGCGGGAACCGTCTTTTTGGTTTGTACATCGGCCGGGGAGGTCGGGATCAACATCTCGGCGGACCATATGATTTGCGACCTGTCCACGCTGGATTCGATGGTGCAGCGACTGGGTCGGGTGAATCGGTTCGGAGAGCGGGAGGCCCGGATTGATGTCGTCCATCCAGCCTTCACGTCCGAGGACGGGAGCACAGAAGCGTCTGGTCTGGACGCCGCCCTCGAACGAACGCTTGGTCTCCTTCAGCGTCTGCCTCGACGTGAGGATGGTATGCTCGATGCGAGCCCGGCGGCACTCGCCGACCTTCGGGCCAGGACCTGCCCATCGGAGTGGGCCGCGGCGTTCGCGCCATCCCCGATTGCACCTCCGGTGTCCGATTTCCTGTTCGATGCCTGGGCATTGACCTCGGTCCGCGAGGAACTCCCCGGCCGCCCTCCGGTCGCGGACTGGCTGCACGGCCTCAGCGACTGGGAGCCGCCGGAAGCCTATGTAGCCTGGCGCGATGAGGTGGAGGTGCTCGAGGATAGAGTCCTCTCCAGCATGGACCTGTCAGATCTTCTCGACGATTACCCGCTGAAGCCGCAGGAAATCCTGCGTGACCGCGCAGACCGCGTCTTGACCCAGTTGAAGAAACTAGGAAGCAAGTATCCTGCGAGTCGTGTGTGGCTTGTGTCGAACAGTGGTCGAGTCGAGGTCCTTACCTTGGGTCACCTCATCCAAGAGAGACGCGCCGATATCGCCTGGCGGACGGTGATTCTTCCACCGTCGGTCGGTGGACTGCGCGAGGGGATGCTGGATGGCTCGGCAGATCCGTCGGATTCTCTGTCTTACGACGTGTCTGATCAGGTGCTGGACGAGAATGGGGAGCGCTTACGATGTCGCGTCTGGGATGATGACCCGCGTCCGCCCGGAATGAGGGTCGTCCGGACGATTGACACGCTGCCCGAGGCCGACGAAGAAGAGGGTCTGGAAGAACCGGTCCGCCGATACTGGTACTGGCTTGCACGGTCACGCGGGGCCGACGATGACCATCGGACGAGGGCTGACAAGTCGGTTCCGCTCGACGAACACCTCAACCGTGTCAGGAACATCGCCAAGTCGCTTGTCTGCCGCCTCGGGCTTCCCGAGACAATCGTCCAAGCCGTCGTCCTGGCAGCGGGCATGCATGACCTGGGCAAGGCCCGCGAGGTCTGGCAACTCATGGTCGGGAACGAGGACACATCCCACCCGCTTGCCAAGTCCAGCACACGAGGGTTTCGTCCGGACTTGACCCGCTATCGCCACGAATTGGGGTCCCTCATGGATGCGAAGCAGACAGACGGCGCGGGTACGACATTGGCGTCGTTGAGCCCTGATGAACTCGACCTGGTCTTGCACCTGATCGCAGCACATCACGGTCGGGCAAGGCCCCACTTCTTTCCCGACGAGACCTTCGACCCCAACTATCCGGATGACACAGTCGCGCTCATCTGCGCGGAAGTGCCGGGTCGCTTCGCGCGGCTCCAGCGGCGATACGGACGGTGGGGACTTGCGTATCTCGAATCGCTCGTGCGAGCAGCGGACATCCTCGCGTCAAGGGAGGAGACGCAATGAGCCGGTCGCCAGCACCCGCTATCCGAGTGCGAGTGGATCCGACGAACCCTGGCCATTTCTTCGCGTGTTGCGGTCTCCTGGAAATCGCGGATCGGCTCCAAGACGACGGGGCGGAGGGGTGGTTTTCCGATAAGAGTTTCCTTGTAACGGGGACTTGCTCGCTTCGCGAGGTGTTGGATGCGTTGGTCAAGAACCCGCCGGAGGAAATGACCAGCCTGGAGAATGGGCTTCAGGTCAAGCCACTCATCGCGCCGCTCCGGTTGTCGCTCCCCGGGGACCGTCATCTCGTGCTCGATGCGTGGATGACGTTCGGTCGCGAGAAAGGCCAAGTCGTCGCAATCGCCAATCCCCCCTGGAACTTCTGGTCTGGGCAGCAGACCTCGATGCGGATCTGGAAGGCGTTGAGTGCCGCTCTTCAAGCGCAGATGAGCAGTCGGGAACCGTTTCTGACGGAAAAGATATTCTTTGCGACGATACCTTTGTCCGGTCGCTTTGGTTTCGACCCCGGTGCGGCGTGGGAGGCGTTGGACGTTGGCTTCTCACCGAACGAGCAAAATATCAAGGTCTCGTCGTCTCCGGTGGTTGAGATGCTCGCCGCGGTTGGGATCCAGCGGTTCAGGCCCCGGATGTCCTCTGACCGGGAAGGCTTCGAGTACGGAACATGGGGGCGCCCATTGCCGCCGTCGGTCGCATCGGCCGCCGCAGCTTGCGCCGTCACGGTTCCGCCGTCCGTCCGATTCCGCGCGAGGGTGGTGAGTAGAGGCAGCTACGCTGCCCTGGGTCGTGCTGTCATGCTGAGAGGAGGTCGCCATGAGTGAAGTCCTGACACGGTTCGATCCCTGGCTGAAGGATGGAGGTCCCGCCGCACTGGTCCTGCGGGAGTGGCTTGTACCCGTCGAGGGGACGGATGGCGTTGTCTTCCCACCCACATACCCCCCGAGCGAGGATCGCACGTTCAAGGGTGGGTACAACATTGACGAGTTCCCCGATGGCACCAACGTGTGCCTCCTAGACAGCGTGGGCTCGCAGGCGAACCGGATCGAACCCCTCTTTGCCAAGGAACCGTACAGCGAACTGGTCCCTCAGGTCGTGATCCAGGCGGGTCGCAACAAGCGGGTCTCCCTCTTGGAGGTAGGCCACCGCGCCGCCGATGCCATCGTGCGATGCTCGTCCCTCCAACAGGAGATTCACAACGCATTCGAGGCCCTGGCGGCCGGCGACGCAGCACCGCTTGCGAGGCTCGCACCGACTTCCCTGGTGTTTGGCGTCTGGGATTCCCGCGACACGCAAGTGAAGGCGCCGAGGTTGCTCGCATCGGTGATTCGGGCCTACAACGTCCGCAGGCTGACCCGTTCCGCGCAATACATTCCGGCCCTGGACTACGTCAAGGAGGGGTTGATACCGAACCCAGCGGACAAGAAGACAAGGGATCTCCATTCGGAGCGGGGTTTCTTGCATGTCCCGGCGACCGGGACGCATGGGGGCGTCATGGCCCTTGGGGGAATTCGGCGAGACGCGACCTTGCACCTCGCGGCCCTGAGGTTCCTGGCGTCGAAAAGCGAAGAAGAGACCTTGGATCTGCGCCGATACGTGTTGGGACTTGCGCTCACCGCATTCACATGCACCACGCCGTCCTTCCTGCGTCAGGGCTGCAACCTTGTGCGGGACGAGGACCGACCTGTCGAGACGTTCGTGGTTGAACACAATGGCATGCGAGCGCCGTTCGAAATCACGCACGGCCAGGCATTGGAGTTCGCGCGCGAGGCGGCCAAGAAGTTCGATGTTCCCCCACCAAGGACCGTCCAGTTCGAGGTCGAGAGGGCAAAACGCGACCTTGAAGCGGGCCCTGCATCCACGGTCAAGAAATCCAAGAACACCGAGGAGATCGGGGGACGCTGATGGCTTCTTACCTTTGCCTGTCGGTCCGTTTCCTCTTGCCCGTTTTCCATGGACAGCGGGGCGATGGAGCATGGGAGTGGCCCCCATCGCCCATGCGCGTGTTCCAGGCTTTGGTTTCGGCAGCCGGGATGCGCTGGCGGGGGCAGCGGCTTCCAGACCGCGTGGCGGAGGCCCTCCGCTGGCTGGAGCGCCTGTCGGCACCCGTGATCGTTGCGCCGATGTCCGTCAAGGGAACGCCGTACCGCGTATCGGTCCCGAACAACGATATGGACGTGATCGCACGAGAATGGGCACGCAACGGGGTCTCCAGGAAGCAGCCGAGCGAACTCAGGACGTTGAAAAGGGTTCGTCGCGTCCATATGCTCGACGGGGATACTGTCTCATACCTGTGGCCGCTTCCGGCTGCGCTGTCGCCGGAGGAACAGGGACACGTGAACACCTTGAAGGACGTGGCCCGGAGCATCGTGGCGCTCGGGTGGGGCATGGACCTCGTGGCAGGAAACGGTCTGCTCATCTCGGAGGACGAGGCGCGAAACCTGTCCGGATTGAGATGGACGCCGGGAATCGGGGGCCTTGAAGATGGCCTCCGGGTCCCGATCGCGGGTAGCCTGTCCGATCTCGAAAACCGGTATCGCCAGTTCATGCAACGGGTCCGGCCGGATGGCCTGACGGTGCCGCCGCCTATCACCGTGTTCGAGACCTTCGGGTATCGTCTCGAAAGCGAGATCGATCCAAGACCGATCGCGTCCTTCGCCCTTCTCCGACCGGACGCCGATGGTTTTCGCACGTTCGACACCGCCCGATACTCGCTGACGGTCGCCGGGATGGTTCGAGGCGCCGTTCGTCGCGCGGCGGAGCGTTCCGGCTGGGACCCCGACCGGGTGAACTGGGTCGTGCTTGGGCATGGGCAGGGCAAGGACTTCGAATCGCCTCGCTTTGCGTACTTGCCTCTACCGTCCATCGAACACCGAGGCCACGCAAGACGCGTGGTCGGAAGCGTGCGGAGAGTCCTGATAACCGCCTTTCGCGGACCCTTCGAGGCCGAGGTGGACTGGGCCCAGAGGACGTTGTCAGGCGAGCCCTTGGTGGCGGCGAAGGACGGGAAGACCGAGGCGATCCTGTCCGGGATCTCGGAAAACGACGTCATGGTCCGACAAGTTCGGGGGACCGCTGTTCGATGGGCAACTGTCACCCCGGTGGTGCTTCCAGGCTACGACGACCCGGCGCATCTTCGACGACGCCTCCGCACGCGGGTCAGCAGCGAGGAGCAGAAACGCCTCCTTTCTCGCGTTTCGGAACGGACTGACAAACTGATTCGGAAAGCGATCGTCCAGTCCGGTTTTCCCCGCGCACTCGCCGCGAACGCTTTGGTCGAATGGAGCCGGACGGGTTTTCTGCCTGGGGTAGAACGCGCCGACCGTTACGGGATACCCGACCACCTACGGCGCTTCCCGGCCCTCCACATCCGGATAGAATGGCGAAGCGAGGGCGGCGAGCCCATCGGGGTCCCGGGTCCCGTCGTCATCGGTGCCGGGCGCTATTTCGGCCTCGGCCTCTTCGTCCCGGACGATTGAAGGAGGCCCCGTCCGTTCCTTGAAAATCGAATCTGTGGGGCCATGGCGGCCCGTTTGACGCACCGATCCCTGCCGCCGACAATGGCTTCGAGTGAAGCCCATCGGAGCCCGCGGGTCCCGGGAGGTGCGCCATGAACCCTCTGCTGGAACGGATCGCCGTGGTCAGGGACGAGGGGTTGCCGGGGGCGCCCCATGTCCGGGTACGTGGAGTCACCATTTTCGAACATCGCTGTCCGGTCACATTCGAGATGGATTTCTCTGATGTGTTGCGTTTTCCCCCGCGAGAGGGGCCTGGAACCATCATCATTCGTCTTTCCGTGGAACCCACGCTTCCACTGATTCAAGCCCCTGTTCAACAGGTTCTTGACCTGTTGGAGCGGGAGCCCGTTGCAAGGTCATCTGTGGATCGTCGAGCCGGGCCGCGTTCGGATTCACGAGGCTGACGAGGGGAGCCCCGGCACCCAGGGCGAAGACACTCCCGAATAGGGTCCCTCCCCCCGGCGTTCACACGATGTTGGTCCTGTCTTGGGGAGGATCTCATGTCCGACGAACATTCGGTTTCCGCGGTTGGCGCGTCCGATCTGGACCGGGACCTGATCCCGGCCCGTATGTTGAACGAGTTTGTCTACTGCCCGCGCCTGGCGTATCTTGAGTGGGTTCAGGGCGAATTCGAGGACTCGGCGGACACCATCGAGGGCCGGCACCAGCACCGGCGGGTGGACGTGGCCGGGCCGCTTCTGCCCGAACCCGACGAGGTTCCCGAGGGCGAGGCGCCCCCCGTGATCCACGCTCGCTCCGTCATGTTGTCGGCCCAGGACCCCGGCATCATCGCGCGCATGGACCTGGTCGAGGCCGAGGGCCGCGACGCCACGCCAGTGGATTACAAGCACGGCAAGAAGCCGGATCGACCCGAGGGGGTGTGGGACCCCGACCTGATCCAGATCGCGGCGCAGGCCCTCGTCCTGCGGGCCAACGGGTATCGCTGCGAGCGTGGCATCGTGTACTACGTCGGGTCACGGGATCGCGTCGAGGTGCCCATCACGGACCCCCTACTCGACCGCGTACGCCAGGTGACCACGGCCCTTCGTCAGGCCGCGTCTCGCGCGGCCCCCCCGGCCCCGCTCGACGACAGCCCCAAGTGCGCGGGGTGTTCCCTGGTGGGCATCTGCCTCCCCGATGAAACCCGCGCCCTTTCTCCGGAACTGACCGTGGTCAAGCCGCAAGACGAGGAGGTCCGGCGCCTGTACCCCATCCTACCCGATGCCTTGCCCGTGTATGTCGAGGAGCAGGGCGCTTCCGTGGCGAAACAAGGGGAATGCCTCGTCGTCAGGGTAGGCGGCGAGAAGGCCGCCGAGGTTCCACTGATGCAGATGAGCCAGCTCGCGATCTTCGGCAACGTTCAGGTCACGACGCAGGCCGTCCATGAACTTTGCATCAGAGGAATTCCTATTTGCTATCTTTCGACAGCCGGTAGGTTCTACGGAATCGCCCAAGGGTTCGGGAGCCGCAACGTCGTTCTGCGCCGTGCCCAGTTTCGGCGCGCGGACGACGAGGCCTTCTGTCTGGCCCTGGCTCGCCGGATCGTGGTGGCGAAGATCAGGAACCAGAGGACACTCCTTCGCCGCAACGCCGAGGGCGTGCCCGACGAGACATTGCGTCGCCTGGACGAACTCGCCGACGAGGCATCGCGCGCCTCGTCGCGCGATTCCCTGCTCGGCATCGAGGGCATCGCGGCCCGCACCTACTTCGAGCAGTTCGCCCGGATGCTGCGACCTCGGGACCCTGCCGACCGCTTCGCCTTCCACTTCGAGGGCCGCAACCGCCGGCCTCCGCTCGACCCGGTCAATGCGATGCTGTCGCTTTGCTACTCGCTGCTGGCCAAGGACTGCGGGGTCGTGACGGCCGCCGTGGGATTCGATCCCTGCCTTGGTTTTTTCCACACGGTGCATCACGGTCGCCAATCCCTGGCCCTCGACCTGATGGAGGAGTTTCGGCCCATCCTGGCCGACTCCACGGTCATCACCGCAGTGAACAACGGCGAGATCAGACCTTCGGACTTTGTCCGGGCCTCCAGGGCCGTGACTCTGAAGTCGGAGGCCCGCAAGCGCTTGATCACCGCCTACGAGCGCCGCCTCGACCAGGTCATCGCGCACCCGGTCTTCGGCTACAAGGTGTCGTACCGCAAGGTCCTGGAGGTCCAGGCCCGGTTGCTGGGTCGCTTCCTCCTGGGCGAGATCTCGGAGTTCCCGGCCATTCTCCCGAGGTGATGCCATGCGAAGCCGATATCTTGTGTCCTACGACATTTGCGACGAAAAGCGATTGCGACGAGTCTTCAAGAAAATGAAGGCGTTCGGGCTTCACATCCAGTATTCGGTCTTCGAATGTGAACTGTCCGCGCGGGAAGTGGCGATCATGAAGTCCGCGCTCGACCCGATCATCAACCACGCGAACGACCAGATCCTGGTCGTGGACCTCGGCCCCGCGGATGGCAGGGGCGGTTCCTGCATCGAGGCCCTCGGTCTTCCCTATCGCCCCAGGGAACGGAGGCCCACGGTGGTCTGACTTGCTGAAAGATCATCCGTCAGCGAGCGGTCCAGTGCCGCCCGGCCCCCGGTCACCGCTCGAAACCGTGTATTTCCGACTGGTTATGGCAACCTTCTGCCGCCATTCCCTGCGCGCTGGCGCTGCTCTGGATACGACCGCTCGAAATTCGAGTTGCAACCTGCCGTCACGCATGAGACATTTGGCGGCAGGCGTTCCGCGGTCCTCGGACCGCGGCCCCATTGAAGCACTCGTTAGACTCTCAGGGAGAGAGCCAGCGGGCCGCGCGTTCCGCGGTCCTCGGACCGCGGCCCCATTGAAGCCTGGAGGGGCTCACGGAGACGTGGCCCGGGCAGTTGAACGTTCCGC
>JBBIPO010000138.1:0-10146 GCA_037442805.1 Deltaproteobacteria bacterium | reverse complement strand
CTTCGGGCCTTCACATCGGAACTGGGGCCCCGCACCCCCCACGCCGGCCGCGCTGTGGCCGGGTCGCAATCCGCGCCTACAGCGCGGATTGCTCTGAGCGCGCATGACAAGACTGCGATTGCTCGCAGCAGTCCAAAGGCGCACTTTGCGCCCATCACGAATCGTTGCGTCGGGTGTTCTCGATGGGGGGGCGTTCCCTCTCGACGCGCTTGCGGTACCACGGGCACAGGACGTGGTCGCGGCCACGGCACAGGTGATCGAGTTCCAGGTCCTTCGGGGTGCGCAGGCCCCCGGTGAAGGCCTTGCAGACCGGCACCGGGTCCGGTTCCAGGTAGCGGCACCGGTTCGAGGGCTCCACGACCCGCCTCCCTCCCCCCTGGGCGGGCGTCACGGCCGGTTCAGGCCGCTCACGTCGCCTCCGAGGTCCGCGATGGCGTCGATCAACAACTGGGCCGCGTAGTCCGTGTTGTGCGCCCAGGCCCCCGGTTCCTTGCGGGAGATCTGGTAGTTGTGGGCCGCCTTCAGCAGGCCCGGGGTCCAGGCCGTGTACTTGCCCTCCCCCGGATCCGCCGTGCCGTTCGCGTTCGCGTCGGCGAAGAAGTACGGATACGCCGTCCCGTCGTACGCGATGGGCGCCCCGTTCCCCGCGGCCACGGCCTGGATGCGCGCGAGCAGCAGGGCCGCGAGGCCCTCGATCTCGTCCCGCAGGGGCTCCTGGTTGTTGCCGTCCCCGTCGTAGTCGAGCGGCCTCAGTTTCCGGATCGTGTGCACGTCCCCGACCGTGGCCTCGGTGTGGCAGGTCTTGCACGCCGGCGTCACCCGCGGCTCGAAGGCGTGGCGCTCGCCCGTGACCTCGTGGCAGTAATCGCAACGGGCCGATTCCGCCCCGTAGTGCTCGAACTTCCCGGCATAGGTCTGGCCGTCGTATTCGTACCCCACCTGAGCTTCGTGCCCGTACAGGGTCGCGCCCGCCGACAGGTAGTGGACGTTCTTGAACGACATCTGGCCCGCCGCGATGGCCGCGTCAATCGTCGCCTTGGACTCGCGGCCCTGGTGGCAGGTCATGCACAGGAAGGACGGGTCGTCGCCGGGATTGGGCACCGTGATCCCGCTCGGGAACGTCACCGAGGCCGCCACGCGCAGGGGGGCCCCGTCCGCGAAGTCCGACCCCGTGTGGCACGTCTCGCACGTGAGGCCCCACGACACCGGCTGCGCCTCGGCCGGATTCGCACCGGTTTCCAGGTAGGTCAGGAACCCGGACGGACTGTGGCAGCGCGCGCACGCGGCGCTCACGACCCCGTCCCCGTCCCAGTGCCGCCAGGCCTCCGCGGTCCCGTCGAAGTGGCCCACGTCGTTGCGGTGCAGGCCGGTCATGTCCACGGCGACCCGCGCGGCGAGGCTCTCGATGCTGTCGAACAGGACGGCGATGACGTACTTCGCGTTGTGCGCGAAGGCGCCCGGGTCCTTCTGCGCGTACTGGTAGTTGTAGGCCGCCTTCAGCAGGCGCGGTGTGAAGTCCACGAAGCGGTTGCCGTACGACACCTCGCCCTCATCGGCCTGCCCGTTCCCGTTGGTGTCCTTGAAGAAGTACGGATACGTATTCGAATCATATACGATGCCAACACCTGTTACTTCAGCCGCGTATTTCTGCATCGCAGCCAGCAGGCGCCCCCGCAATCCGTCAATTTCGTACCACACGCCCTCGGTCGCGTCTCCGTCGCCGTCGTAGTCCTGGATGGAACCGGCCATGCGCACGTCCTTCAGGTCCTCGATCGCCGCGACCCCGGCGTGGCAGTCGCCGCACAGCGCGACCTTCACCTCCTGCGAGTGCACGCCGTGGCAGTCCCTGCAGTCCAGGAACGCCGACACGTGGCTGAACTTCCCGTCGTAGGCCTTGCCGTCGTACTCGTAGGCGCCCTTCGCCTGCGTGCCGAACAGGGTCGCCCCCGCCGCGAAGTAGTGCACGTTCAGGAAGCCGAGAGCGGGCTTGCCTTGCGCGTCCTTCGGAACCGTGTCCTCGTCCGCGGCCCCGGCCGTCGCGATCGTCTGGTCCACGCTGACCTTGGACTCGCGACCCTGGTGGCAGGTGATGCAGAGGTTCGAGGTGTTGTCGCCCGTGTCCACCGTGGCCCCGCTGGGGAAGGTGGCGCTCGCCACCGCGATCTGGTTGGCGAAGTCCGGCACGTCCGGGTGGCAGGTCGCACACAGCATCCCGTTCGTCGCGGGCTCGTCCTGCGTGGTCCCGGTCTGGACATAGAACCGGAAGCCTCCGGCGGAATGGCACCGGCTGCACGAGGCCGGGACGACCCCCGTCGAGTCCCAGTGCCTCCAGGCCTCCTCCGAACCCGCGAAATGGCCCGCATCAATCCGGTGCAGGCCGGCCAGGTCCACCGGGACCACGCTCGCGAGGTCCGCGAGGGCGTCGTACATCAACTCGAACACGTACTTCGCGTTGTGCGCGAAGGCCCCGGGGTCTTTTTGGGCGTACTGGTAGTTGTAGGCCGCCCTCAGGAGCCGCGCCGACCACCGGGTGTAGGCGACCAGCGCGCCGCCTCCGTCCACGTCTGGCTTCCCGTCGTCATCGCCGTCCTCGAAGAAGTACGGGTAGGCTGCGGGGTCGTACGCGAGGCCGCGCCCCAGGACGTCGCGCGCGTACAGGCGCAGCGCGGCATACAGGCGCTCGCTCAGTCCTTCCAGTTCAAAATAGATGCCCTCCGCCGTGTCGCCATCACCGTCGTAATCCTTCACGGACCCCATCATCCGCACGTTCTTCAGGTCGTCCACGGTCTCGACGCCCCCGTGGCACGCCTGGCAGGACTCGACGCGCACCTCCAGCGTGTGTGGGTCGTGACACGCAAGGCACGCGTCCACGCCCGGCACGTGCTGGAACTTCACGTCGTATGCCTGTCCGGCGTACTGGTAGCCGCCCTTCACGACCCCGCCGTACAGGGTCGCCCCCGCCGCGAAGTAGTGGACGTTCTTGAAGCCCAGGACCGGTTTCCCCTGGCCGTCCACCGGGACCGCGTCGTCGTCCTCGGGCGCCGCGTCCGCGATGGCCTGATCCACGCTGACCGTGGACTCCCGCCCCTGGTGGCACTGCATGCAGCGCGCCTCGGCGCCCAGCCCCGACACCGTCGCTCCCGAGGGGAAGGTCACCTGGTCCATGACCAGGGTCTTCGCGTTGTGGCAGGCCTGGCAGGTGATGACCGTCCCGACCGGCGCGTCCGCGTCCACCACGCCCTCGGCGCTCCCGTCCGCGCCCAGAAAATCGAGGTACCCCGGCGTCGAGTGGCACTTCGCGCACCCCTTCGGGATGGTCCCGGAGGCGTCCCAGTGCCGGAAGGCCTCGGCCGTGGCGTCCGCGTGCGCCGACTGCGACCACAGGTCCTCGAACGGCACCTGGATATCGGGCGGGACCACCACGACCCCGTGCTCCCCGGAGGCACCGGTGTCCTGGCCGGTCGCGGTGATGATCGCCTCGCCCGCCGAGACGCCGACAACCTTTCCGTCGGCGTCCACCAGGGCCACCGCCTCGTCCGACGACGCCCAGGCATACCCAGAATCCACGCCGTTCAAGGTTTTCGCGGTGAGTGGGAGCGTCCCGCCCACGGTCACGGACAGGCCGCCCTCGATGGTCACGCGCGGTTCAGGCTTCGGGGGTTCGACCGCTTCGAAGACGTGCACCCCCCAGGTCCCGGACCGGCCCGTGTCCTTCCCCGTCGCGGTGATGACCGCCTCGCCGGGGGCGACCCCGGTCACCTGGCCCTGTGCGTCCACGCTCGCCACGCCGGGGTCGGAGGTGGACCAGCCGTAGCCCGAGTCCTGCCCGTTCACGGTCTGGGCCTGGAGCCGGATGCTCTGGCCCACCTGGACCGCCACGGGTCCGCCCACGACCACCGACGGCACGGGCACCGGGACTTCCGTTGTCCGCCAGACGTGCACGCCCCAGGACCCGCTCGCCTTCGTGTCCGCGCCCGTGGCCGTGATGACGGCCACGCCCTCCGCGACCCCCGTGACCGTCCCGGACGCGTCCACCGTGGCCACCGCCTCGTCCGACGAGGCCCACTCGTACGCCGAGTCGCGCCCGTTCTCCGTGACCGCCTGCAACGTGATCGTCGCCCCGACCTCCACGGCCACGGCCCCGGTCACGAGCACGCGCGGGGCCGGCACGCCCGTCGTCGTGGTCTCGCCGCAACCCAGGGCCACCGCCACCGGAAACCCCGCGATCCACGTGACAATCGCTCGCCTCATCCTTCACCTCCCCGGGGCCCGTTTTCCGGACCCGGCACTCAACGCCTTGGATCCCGTTCTGCAAGGCCGGTGCCAGCGACGATACTCCCGTTGTCTTGAGATGTCACGGTGTTGTGAACGCCTCTTCCCCGCCCTGTCACCCGTGGCCTGTCGTTTCCGACACGCCCCGCGTCAGGACCGCAACAGGTCCGGGTCCAGGCCCACGGCCCGGATGCGGCGATAAAACGTCTTGCTGGGCAGCCCCGCTTCCGTCAAGGCGCTCGTGACGTTGCCCCCGTGACGCCGCAGCAACTCCCGGTAGTACCCGCGCTCGCAGTCCCGCAGGTAGTCCCGCAGGGCCGGAAGCCTTTTGGGTTCGGGCGGGCGCTCCGGCGACACCGCCACCAGCGGGAGGTCCAGGCCCTCGATCACGGACCCCCTCGACAGCAGGACCGCGCGCTCGACCACGTGCTTCAGTTCGCGCACGTTCCCCGGCCACGGGTAGGACAGCATCTGCTCGATCGCCCGGGTCGAGAAGGCATCCGGGCCACGGCCGAACGACTTGCGGAACTCCGCGAGAAAGGCCAGCGCCAGGTGGGGGATGTCGTCGAGCCGCTCCCGCAGCGGAGGCAGCCGGATCGGGACCACGTTGAGCCGGTAGTACAGGTCCTGGCGGAACGTCCCCTCCCGGACCATGTCCATCAGGTCCACGTTGGTGGCCGCGACCACGCGCACGTCCGTCTTCACCGTCTGCGTCCCGCCCACGCGCTCGAACTCCCCCTCCTGGAGCACGCGCAGCAACTTGACCTGCATGGCCGCGGACATGGTCGAGACCTCGTCCAGGAACAGGGTCCCGTCGTGCGCGGCCTCGAACTTCCCTTCCTTGCGGCGGATCGCGCCCGTGAAGGCCCCGCGCTCGTGGCCGAAGAGTTCGCTCTCGAGCAGCGTCTCGGTCAGGGCCCCGCACGAGATGGCGACGAACGGACCGGCCTTCCGCGGGCTGTTGAAGTGGATGGAGCGCGCGACCAGTTCCTTGCCCGTCCCGGTCTCCCCGGTGATGAGCACGGTCGCGTCCGTGTCGCACACCGTCCGGACGAGTTCCAGGACCCGGAGCATCGCCGGGCTGCGCGTGATGATGTTCCCGAAGGCGTAGCGGCGCTCGACCTCGCCCCGCAGGCGCACCACCTCGGACTCCAGTTCGACGCGCTCGATGGCCCGGCGCGTCACGATCCGGATCTGGTCCGCAGTGAATGGCTTGGTCACGTAGTCGCTCGCGCCGCGCTGCATCGCCTCGACCGCGTTCTCGATCGTCGCGAAGGCCGTGATCATGATGACGGGCGTCCGCGGGTGGTGCTCCCGCGCCCAGTCCAGGAAGGCCATCCCGTCCAGGCCCGGCATCTTGATGTCGCACAGGACCGCCGAGAAGTCGCGCTCCGCGAGGGCGCGGATCCCCTCCTCGGCGCAGTCCGCGACCACGACCTCGTACCCATCCCCTTGCAGGATCAGGCGCAGGTGATTGCGCGTGATCGCCTCGTCGTCAATCGCGAGCACCGACCGCGTCATCATCCCTCTCCTTTCCCGGTCGCCCCCCGGGCGTCCCGCGCCGCCCCGAGCGGCAACCTGACTTCCACGAGGGTCCCCTCCCCAAGACGGCTCTCGATGCGAACCGACCCGCCGTGGGCCTCCACGATCCGCCGGACCACGGGGAGCCCCAGGCCCGACCCGCTCGTCTTCGACGTATGGAACGGCTCGAACACCCGCTCCAGGTCTTCCGGCGCGATCCCGACCCCCGTATCCCGGATTCCGATGACGACCGCGCCCTCCTCGGCCCGGGTCTCGATCCCGACCTGATTGGATTCCAGAGGTCCTGTCAGGGACTCGACCGCGTTCCTCAACAGGTTCTCGATCACCTGGCGCATCTTGTACCCGTCCGCCTGGACCTCGGGGAGGTCCGGGGCGAGGTCGAGGGTCATCGGGACCTCGGGCGGGACCACGCGGCCGGCCACCTCCCGCGCGAGGTCGTTCAGGTCCACCGGAACGCGCTCCAGGCGCATCGGACGCGAAAAGTCCAGCAGCTCCCGCACGATGGCGTCTAGGGTCTGCACGCCGGTCCGGATGTCGCCGAGGAGCGCGGCGGCCGGTTCCTCGCGGACGTGCTCGCGCAGGAGGTCCACGCCGGTCCCGATGTACTGCAAGGGGTTCTTCACCTCGTGGGCCACGCGCGCGACCATCTCGCCGATGGAGGACAGCCGGCGCGAGGCCAGGACCTCCTGGGCGAGGCGCTCCTTCTCGCGGGCCAGGGCCAGCATCTTCTGTTGGGAAGCGAGTTCCTCCTCGAGCCGGATGCGCCGGATCTGCCCCTGGCGGATCAGGAGTCCGAGGCCCACCAGGAGGATGGCGACCGCGAGCGTGAAGAACATCGAGACGATGGTCTGTTGCGCCACGGGCCGCAGGACCTCCTGCACGGGCGTCGAGGCCGAGATCGTCCACCCCTGGCCCGCGATGGACACGGGCGCGAACGCGACGACCCGGTCGTGCCCGGAGATCGCGTGGATGCCGCTGCCCGGTCTGGGGGATCGGACGCGTTCCCGGATGTCGTGACCCTCGTGACAGGACCGGCAGGACGAGGGGTCGCGCATCGCGGCCCCGGGCGACATCGCGAGTCCGGAGTGCAGGAGCACGCTGCCGTCCGACGCCATCACCGTGAACGACACGCCGTGGTCCTGGGTCCCGCCCTGGAACAGCCGGTCAATCAGGTGCTCCAGGTCCACCACCGTCACGAGCGCCCCGATCGCCCGGTCCTCTGCATCCCGGACGGGAGTGGCGAGCGTCAGGTGCAGGCCCCCGATCCCCGATTCCCAGAGCGCGCCTTGCGTGTCGCTCCCTCGCCGCATTGCGAGGTGCACGACCCCCGCGACCGCGGCCCAGGTCTCGGGGTCCTCGGGCGAGGCGACCCCGCGCCGGATCACCGGCACCGATCCCTCGTCCACGAGGGCGAGCCCGATCACGTCGAAGTACGAAGACAGGAGCCGCCAGGTCGCGTCCATCTCCTGGACCGCTTCCGAGGCACGGCCCCCGACGACCCCGACCCTGTCGGCCAGGTGCGACAGGGTCCTTTCCAGCATCTCGCCCTGCTCCTGGACCCGCTGGGCCACGTGACGGACCAGGAGGGCGTGCCGAGACTCCTCGCGCTCCAGGGCGCCCTGGACCGCGGCCCGCTGGCTGGCATACGGGATGTAAGCGATGGCCACGAGGAGGAGCAGAAACGGAATCGCGGCGTTCCAGCCCGGCCCGCGCCCCGGACGGCGACCCCGGTACCCCGCTCCCGCCCCCTGTGTTTGGTCTGGCGGCATCGCCGGGCGATCCTACCGAATTCGTGGCAAAACCGTGCGCGGAGGGGGTTCTCCCGACGTCATGCGCCGAAGAGGCTCATCAGGGACACGCCGGGGACGAGCCGGTCGTATTGTTTCAGGAAGGCGCGGAACCGTGGCGGGACCTCCTTCTGGAGGCGGGCGTCAATCTCCTGGCGCACCTCGCGCAGTTTCACGTCCGGGATCGGACCCACGTCGCGCCCCGACGCGAGCCCGAGCAGGGCCACGAGCGCGAGCAGCCCCTCGCCCATCTCTTCGGCCGACAGGTCGTAGTCAAAATCGAACGTTCCACCGTGCGACACGGTCACGCCCTTCAGGCGCAACTCCTTGAAGGCCCGAAACGCCCCGGACGACGGTCGGACCACGATGCCCTGGCCCTCCGCCCGCAGCGACAGGGTCTGCACGACCGGCTGATCCAGCCGCCCCCGGGCCCGCGCCGACAGGAAGAACAGCACCCCCTTCGCCACGACCAGTTCCAGGCCATTCGCCGAGAGGGGGACGCGCAGGTCCTCCGGCATCCGGGCGCTCAGGAAGGCGGAGGGGTCCTTCAGGTTTCCGGCCAGGTTCCCGGCGCCTCCGCCCGCCGGGCCTCCGGTGCCCGCCCCGGTGACGCCCCCGCGCTCGCCCCGGGTCCCGGGCCCGCCGCCTCGACCCTCGACCCCTCGCGAGGCGAACTCGAAGACCCTCGACAGGTCCGCGATGGTGCGGGCCAGGTTGGGGTCCGCCTGCGGGCTGTAGCCAGGCCGGCGCACCGCCTCCGGCAACAGCGGTTTGAGCCTTGCGTTCAGGACCTGCTCGACCTTGCGCTCGCCGATCGCCCCGATGATCCCGAGGATGTCGAACCAGTTGGCGGTGGCGGAGCAATCGAAGCGGGCCTCGCCGAAGTCCCACCGGATGTGGGTGAGGCGCAGGTCCGGGGCGTGTCGCACCTTGAGGAGGATCCCCGGGTCGCTCGAGAAGTGGAGCCCGCCCGGGTCGAGGCTCGCGGTCAGGCGGGACCCCGCCTCGAAGACCACCTCCACGGAGCGGTCCTTGTGGACGGTCTGGCCGTCCTGGAGGGTCGCCGAGACACTCGCGCTCTCCACGGACCGCTGCGCGAGGCGCATCGCCTCGTCCTGGTTCGAGGGCACCCCGAGCCCCTCCGGCTGGGGACTCAAGGCCTGGCGCCCCTCCTCGTACGACAGACCGCGCAGGTCGTCGCGCCGCCTGGGAGTGGGGGTGGTCCCACTCGTCCGGCCCCGCGGGACCGCGGTCCTTTCCGATGTCCGTCGTTCCCGACTGGCTGTCGTCGGCATGACCCACGCCTCCATTGAGGTACGGCTTTGATTACCATGCCCTCGGACATCTGTCAACGACGGGCTCGCGCGGTCCTGTCTCGACGCGGAGGGCAGCCTCCTCCCGTGCAGCCCCGTGGTAGGCTACCCGAACGGGCCACGGCGCGAGGCGTGGGACCCGTCCCAGGAGGCGTGGGATGATCGGGCGGTCGTCTGCATGGGCTGTCCTCGTCGTCGGGACGGTCTGGTCGCACTGCGTGCCGAACCCGGCGGTCCTTGCTCCGGATCGCCCTTCGCTTCGGAACGTTTCCTTGTACGATGCGCTCGAACGGCGACACACGACCCGTCACTTCGTCCCCGACGCCGACCTGAACCCGGGGGTGCTGCAGGACATCCTCTGGGCCGCGGAGGGGGTGAATCGGGGGGCGCGGGATGAGAGATATCGGACATCTCCTTCCTCGTTTCTGACCAGGACGATTCGAGTGTACGTCTTGTGTTCTCGGGGGGTTTTCGTGCACGAGCCGGTCACCGGCACCCTGTCGAAGATTTCCGACCGGGACATCCGGTACGAGACCTCGGAGTTATGGCGGGACAGGCAGAGCCCCTACCTGATCCTCTTGGTGGGCAACCTCTCGACCCTGGACGAGTCCGCGCGAAAGGCGGGATGGGGTCTGGACAGGGAGACGCGCCTGCGTGTGCTCTGGGCGGATGCTGCCGTCATCGCGGAAAACGTCTATCTGGCCTGTGCGGCCCTGGGTGTCGGGACCGGCATCATCGCCGGCCTGAACGAGGCCGCGATCCGACGCGCGCTCGACCTGGGCGAGGACGAGGTCCCGGTCCTCGCGATGACCCTCGGGAAGGAGCGGGAAGGGTCCCAGAGGTAGGCGGACGCTCGCCAACAATGGCCAGGGCCGATCAGCGCCGGATGCCGCACATCCGGGGAGGCGCGACGAAGCCCAGGACCGCCGACGCGATCACGATGGCCACGGTCAGGACCTTCCGGGGAGACACGGAAAATCGCGTCACTCCGAGGTCCGCGAGGGCATAGACCGCGATCAACCCGACCGTCAGGGCCGCGCCCTTCCAGCGGACCGGGGACAACAGGCCGTCGCGGAAGGACCGATACGCGAACGCGGTCCAGAACGACGTGGCGGCCCAGCCGTCCAGGGCATCCACGGGCCAGCCGAACGGGAGCCACGGGACGACACGCCCCCGGCTCACCTCGGACCAGACCCAAAGGTCCACTCGGGTGCCCGTCGTCTCCACGGCAT
>JBBIPO010000137.1:0-10167 GCA_037442805.1 Deltaproteobacteria bacterium | reverse complement strand
GGGGCCCCTGCTGCGGGCGCGTCGCAATCCGCGCCTACAGCGCGGATTGCTCTTTCAAGAAAACTGTTGACACGTCGGTCCGATTGTCCCAAACTTCGCGCCAGAATCGGGTTGTACCCGATGCGAATCGGCTTGCGGACCGTTTGCAGGCTGGGGAGGTGGGTCATGCGTGTGGGTCCGGGGACCTGAGCGCCCCGGACTCGTGTCGAAGAGGAGGACCATCCCTTGAGGGTACTCGGTCGTCATCTCGTGGCGGACTTCCATGGCTGCACCGCGGACCTCAACGACCCGCGGCTGGTCATGGAGACGTTGGAACAGGCGTGCCAGGTTGCCCGCGCGACCGTCGTGGAGCGATCCGGACATCATTTTAGTCCCTACGGGGTGACGGCCGTCGTGGTCATCGCCGAATCCCACCTCGCCGTTCACACCTGGCCCGAATACCGCTACGCCGCCGTGGACCTCTTCACGTGCGGGACCACCGTGGACACCTGGAAGGCGTTCGAGCACGTCAAGAGGGCCCTCGGGGCGTCCCGGGTCGAGGTCCGCGAACTCCAGCGCGGCCTCGTGCCCGAGGAAGACGTGGAGCCCGCGCCGTGCGGGGAGGTCCGCGCCGTGGCGTGAGGCGGCGAGCGGGTACTTCCGGTTCCGACACGAGATGGACGCTCGTGTCCATCGGGCGAATCGGAAAGGGAACTGGACGGGACCTTCAACAGGCGCTTCAAGTGGGGAAGGCTCCCGCGCTAGAATCCTTTCCGTGCGGGACGCCTACCCCATCGTGGTCGCTGGCCTGGTCCTCGCGGCGTCGTCCGTCTGCTCGCCCGGGACGAACCATCCCCCGCGGATCGGGCCGGTCCCCGATCTGTCGGTCGTCGTCGGAGACCTTCTGAGCCAGCCCCTGGTGGCCGAGGACCCGGACGGGGACTCGGTTTCATTCGAGGTCCATGGGGCCCCGGAAGGGGCCCGGGTCCTGGCGGAGACGTCAGGGGCCTGGCGCTTCGAATACGCGCCGTTGGCCTCGCACGCGGGGCCCGGGGGACGCACCTACGACCTCATGTTCGCGGCGGTGGATGGACGCGGGGGGCGCACCGAGGAGGCAACGACCCTGACGGTCTGGCCCGAGGCGTCCGTGCCGGTCTTCGTGGGGCCGTTCGCGTGGGCCTTGAACCTCAGCGAGGCGGACCACGTCGCGGCGCTCGTGCGGGTGCGCGACGACGACACGGCCCAGGTCGCGCTGGTCTTGCGTCACGGCGTCGAGGGCGCGCGGCTCGACCCCGTGGACGGGCACTCGGCCACGTTCTACTTCCGTCCCCGCCCGTCGCAGGTCGCGGCCGGCGCGGTGTTCACCGTGACGGTGGGGGCCTCGGACGGCGATCACCCGGAGGTCCTCCAGGACTTCGCGGTCGTGCTCGTCAACGCGGACCTGTTCGGGGGCTGTCCGGGGAACCCGCCGTCCGCATTCCACGCGGGTCTTGGGGACCAGCATGAGCCGGGACCGTACGCGCTCGAAGTCGCGACGTTGGACCCGGACAGCAGGGTCCGCAAGGTCACGGCTTTCTGGACCGCGGTCAAGGGTCTCGGCGAGGAGGAGATGAACCGCCTCGACCTGGAAGGGGAGGGCGGTGGGGTCTTCCGCGGGGCGATCCCGGACCTCAGCGCGGCCGGGGGGACCGGGCGTCTGGTCTTCTATCATTTCCGCCTGTCGGACGACGACGACCCGACCGGCGATTCCTGCGACCACGGAATCCGATGGCCGCCGTCCGGGGAGTTCGCGGTCGCGGTCTATGGTCCCGAAGCCGCGGGCATGTGCCTGGACGATGACCTGGCCGGGGCCGCGGTTCCGGTGGACCTCCCCCGCGATGCATCGGGTCTTCGGCTGTGCGGGGGGCAGGCGGACGAGTTCGGCGTGGACCTCCTGGCCGGGGAGTGGGTCGCGGTCGTCGTTCGCGCCATGTCGGGCGGCGGGCTTCCCTGGCTCGAGGTGCGCGACCCGTCCGGAACCCCGGTGGCGAAGGCGCCTGGCGGGGTTCTGGCCAGGGCCGGGGTCGCGGGCCGGTACGGGGTCACGGTGACGCCACCTTCCGACTTGCCCGTCACCTACGCCCTGATGTCGGCCATCGTCTCCAACGTCTGTCCGCAGGACCCATTCGAGCCCGACCAGGGGTCCCATCCGCCCGCCTCGCTGCCGGAGGGCGAGTTCCAGGCCACGCTGTGTCCCGCGGACGTGGACGACTATCGGTTCGTGCTCGAGGCGGGGGAGGCCGCGACCGTGACCGTGCGCCCTGCGGCTCCGGACGCGGACCTGGCGCTGACCCTGTTCGAGGAGGGCGTGGACCTCCCCTTGCGGACGGCCCCAGCGATCGGGACCGAGCGGCGGGTGCTGGTCGAGGCGGACCGACCGCTTGTCTTGGTCGCGCGGGTTTCGTCCGGGTCGCTGCGCGAGGTCGCGTACGACATTGCCCTCGATATCGCCGGACAGGGGGTCGTGTGCGACGAGGACCTCCTGGGACCCTGTCCGACGTGGGACGAGGCCCCCACGCTGTTCGAGGCGACGTGGGAGAAACTGAAATTGTGTCCAGGCAAGGCCGACTTCTTCCAGACAGGGTTCAATGGTGGCGAGACGCTGTCGGTCGCGGTCGAGGCCGAGCCCGGCCGGACCGCGCCAGGGCTGGCTGTGCTCGCGGGGGACGGGCAGACGGTGCTGGCGGACGGGGCGAGGTCCGGCAACCTAGCCCTCGCCGAGGTCGTGGCCCCGGGGCCTGGCCCCCTGTACTTCCGGGTGGGGCCCGCGGGCGATACGGCCGAGACCTATTCGCTGTCCTTCTGGACCCGGGAGCCCCCGGGCGACTGCCAGCCAGACCGGATGGAACCGAACGACGAGGCGGCCGAGGCCGCGTCTCTCCCAGCGGGCTTCACGACGCATCTGACCCTGTGCCCTGGGGACCGGGACGTGTTCGCCTTGAGGATGGGCGCGTTCGAGACGGTCACGGCCCTCCTGCTGTTCGGGACGATCCCGGCGCACCTGTCCTTGCTGGACGGCGCAGGCGGCGTGCTCGCGGACGGGACCCCGGCGGAATACGGGGAAGAGCTGCTCCACGTGGCCAGTCAGCCGACCACGGTCTATCTGGTCGTGGCAACGACGGTCGGGGACGGCTGGTACGACATCGGCGTCGAGGTCGAGTGATGACGCGCGCCGCGCCAGGGTCGCGACCGTCCACTGAGGGCTGGTCGCGCCGCTCGTTTCTGCGATTTCTTGCGTCCGTCATGGCGGCCCCGACGGCGTTCGCGTTCCGCGGGCGAGGCGCCTTCGCCTCGGACTTCAACCGGTTCCGGGTGGCGCAGGTGACCACCGGAGGGCTTCCGCCAGCGAGGCCCGACGCGGCCCTGGTCCTGGCCCAAGAGGTCCGCGCCCGGACCGCGGTCCAGGTCCGGCTGGATCGGGTCGTGGTCCCGCTCGGGTCCCGGGCCATCTTCGAGTCCCCATTCCTGCTGTGGGTCGGGGAGCGGGCCTTGCCTCCGCTCAACGATCGCGAGGTCGCGAACCTGCAATCCTTCCTGTCCGCGGGCGGGTTCCTCGTCGTGGACAACGCGGGGGAGGGCGGCGGGTTCAGTGCCTTCGACCGTGGTCTGCGCACCCAGTTGAAACGGGCCTTTCCCGGTCGCACCCTCCAGCCGGTCCCAGCGGACCATGTCCTGATGCGGACGTTCTATCGGGTGACCTCCGTGGCGGGGCGCCACGCGACCTACCCGGAACTGGAGGCCCTCGATCTGGAAGACCGCCTGGCCCTCGTCTATTCGCGCAACGACCTGACCGGGGCGTGGTCGCGCGACGGGTTCGGGAACTGGGAGTTCGAGGCCGTGCCGGGCGGGCCTTCCCAGCGGGAGTCGGCCATCCGGCTGGGCATCAACCTGGTGATGTACGCCCTCCTCCTCGATTACAAGGACGAGCAGGCGCACATTGAGTATCTGTTGAAGAAGCGCCGGCTGCGGCCCGAGGACCTTCCCGACCGGCCGAGATGAGACCGCATGGAGACCTCGCTCCACTTCCCCGGGCACACGGTCTGGTCGCTCGTGGTGGTGTCGCTCCTGACGGTGGCCGGGGTCGCCGTCTTCTGGTGGCGACTGCGTCCCGGGCGGGGTCGCCGATGGGTCGCGGGTCTGCGCCTCGCCGCGCTCGGGGGGGTCCTCCTTGGCTATCTTCAGCCGGCGGTGAGGGTCGAGGAAGTCCTGCGGGCCCGGTCCCCGGTCCTCGTCCTGGTGGACGAATCGGCCAGCATGGAGGCGCGATCGCCGGACGGACGGCGCCGTTCCGAGCGGGTGGCCGAGTTTTTCCGCCAGAACTCCGGATGGTTCGACGACCTCGAGCAGCGCCACGACGTCCGCTGGTTCGCGTGCTCGGACCATGCGCGACCGGTGGACCGCGGGGCGCTCCTGGTGCCTCTTTCGTCGAGGGGCGCCGCGACGGACCTCGAGACGTGCCTGGGGGACGCGATCTCCACGTCGAGGGACGTGGCCGGGGTCGTGATCGTGACGGACGGAGCGGACCCCAGCGGAACGGAACCAGAGCGCGAGGAGCGCGCCGCCACGGTTCGCCCCGCGGTGCCTCTGTGGGTCCTGCTGGTCTCGGGGCCCGAGGAGCCGTTTTCGGACATCGCGGTCGCGGTGGTTGGGGGGGGAGAGTTCACGCTGTCACGGAACCTCGCGGAAGTGCGAGCCCGCATCGAGGGCGCGGGCGTCGGGTCGCGGACGGTGACCGCGACGTTGTCGCTCGACGGGGAGGTCGTGGATACGAAGGAGGTCGTACTCCCCCCGCACGATGGGGCGGTCGAGGTGCCCCTGTTCTTCTTGCCGCGCGACCCGGGCCGGCACGTGATCAAGGTCGCGGTTCCGGCCCTGGATGGCGAGGCGAGCGACGCGAACAACCAGGCGGATGTCGCGATCACGGTGGCGCGTGACCGCTTGCGGGTCCTGCACGTGGCAGGCCATCCCTCCTGGGACGAGCGGTTCCTGCGGGAGACCCTCCGGCGGCGGCACGGGGTCGAGATGGTCTCGTTCCATACCCTGCGGGACCCGGACATGGCGGCGGACCTGCCGGACGAAGACGGGACATTGCTGATCCCGTTCCCGGCCGAGGAGGTCTTCGTGCGGTCGGTGGAGTCGTTCGACCTGATCGTCTTGCAGGACTACGAGCTCCCGGAGGCCGACCGAGAGCGCTTCGCCGGAAGCCTGGAACGCTACGTGCGCGCGGGTGGGGGATTGCTGTTCTTCGGGGGGTCCTTCACGCTCGGCGTCCAGGGCCCGTGGCCCGGCCACCTGGCCGCGATCCTGCCCGTCCTAGAGCCCCGCGGCCCGAGGCGCGGGATGATGGAGGGGCGTTTCGGGGCGGTGGTTCCGGTGCGCGCCAGGGCCCATCCCGTCTTCGCCAGGCGGGACGGGCCGCGGTCGCTGGTGGAACGCATCCAGGCGGCCCCGCCCTTTCCGGCCATCGTCGCCCTGGACGGGGTCGCGAGAGGGGCCGAGGTCCTGGTCGAGGCCGTGGGACAGGAGGAAGTGCCTGGGGAGGTCGCGGGCGACGAGGGGCGCTGGCCGCTCGTCGTGGTGTCGGGGCACGGGAAGGGGGTCGTGGGACTGGTGGCGACGGACACCCTGTGGCGGTGGGCCTTCGACGTGGGTACGGCGCGCGTGTACGACGACCTCGTGGGTGGGCTGGTCGCGTTCGTCACGAAGGAGCCGGAAGCGGCCCTGGTCCGTGCACGGGTGGAGCGGGACCGGGTGGCGCCGGGTCAGGTCTTCGGGGTGGAGGCGCTCTCGGGGGAGGGAGGAGCCGACGTCACCGCGCGGGTCGAACGCGAGGTCCGGCCGGGGGTGTTCGAGACGACCGGGATCGAAGGGAACGCGCGGACGGACGAGGGTGGCCGGGCCATGTTCCGGTTTGTCGCGGACGCGATCGGGGTTCACCGGGTGGTGGTGACGGCCAGGGTCCAGGGCGAGGAGCGCACGGGCTCGGACGTGTTCGTGGTCGCGCCGGACCCGGCCGAGGTGCTCCAGGTGCGGGCCACTGGCCGGACCGCCCAGGCGCTGGCCCGCCGATACGGGGGCGAGGTCCATCCGCTGTCGGACCCGGCGCTCGACCGCTTCCAGCCCCGGGGGGAATCCGCGGTGAGGACCGGGGCGCGCGCGGAGTTCCCCATCTGGGACCACCCATCGGTCCTGCTGCTGATCCTGACGGCCCTGGGCCTCGAGTGGTATCTGGAACGACGACTGGGACCGGCGTGATGGACGGGTCAGGGTCGCGGATGGCGGAACCAGCGCGGAACGTCCGACTGACAATCCAGTTCGACGGCACCGTTTTTTGCGGGTGGCAGGCCCAGGCCGGGGACCGCACGGTCCAGGGGGTGCTCCAGGAGGCGCTTGCGAGACTCCTCGGCGGGGAGCGGGTGACGCTGCACGCCTCCTCGCGGACGGACTCGGGGGTGCATGCGCTCGCCATGCCCGTGAGTTTCCGGACCGCGTCGGACCTGCCTCTGAAGGCGTTTGTGCTGGGGCTCAACTCCCTGTTGCCGGACGACGTGCGGGTGCTGGAGGCCCGCGACGCAGACCCGGCGTTCCACGCGCGGTTTTCGGCACGGTCGAAGACGTACCTGTACCGGATCCAAAACGGCCGGGTGGCCCTGCCCCTCGAGCGGCGGACTTCCTGGAACGTGCGGCCGCCGCTCGACGTGGCGGCCATGGCCGAGGCCGCGCGGTTGCTGGTGGGCCGCCACGACTTCTCGGCCTTCCGGGCGGCCGGGTGCGATGCCGCGTCGCCGATCCGCACCCTGACGCGGTGCGAGGTCGGCAGGGAGGCCAGGGGCTTCGTGACCGTGGTCGTGACCGCGGACGGCTTCCTGCGCAACATGGTCCGCATCGTGGTCGGGACCCTGACCCTGGTCGGTGCGGGCCGGAGGCCGCCGTCCTGGGTGCGCGAGGTCCTGGAGGGGCGCGACCGCCGCGCGTCCGGCCCCACCGCGCCCCCCCAGGGGCTGTTCCTGGTGAGCGTCGAGTACCCGGAGTTTCCAGGCGAGGTCGTGTTCCGTCCAGGGTCGTAAGGCCACCGAACGCGCGGTCATGGCCGGCGGCGCCCGAGGATGGAGCGGAGCGCTCGGAGGTCGTCGCGGTCCACGGCGTGGGTCACGCCGAGGATCGCCGCGAACACGGACAAGGCCAGGACGGATCGCGCGGGCCACGGAATGAGCCCGTCCACGATGCGGTTCAGGGCGAGGGCGAGGACCGTGCCGCCCAAGGCCATGAACGCGGTCCACGACCAGCGGGCCGCCGGGAACCGGCGGCGCAAGACCCACAGGCTCGCGGCTGCGCCGCTCGCGCACCCGACCAGGGTCGCGAGGGCCGCTCGCCCGCCGGCCGGGACGACCTCCCCCATCGGACCCTCTCCGGGCGGACCCCACAGGAAAACTCCGAGCAGACCTATCTGGACGGCAACCGCGAGGCCACCTGACCACAGCGAGGCCCCGGGCCGGCCCGCCGACGCCAGGACCGCGTTGGCCACGAACAGGAACGCGAGCGCTGTCACGGCGGCCAGGAGCGGCAACAGCCACGGCCCGCCGGTCCGGTACGGCTCCCCGAACATCCACGCGAGGAGGTCCCTCCCCGCGGGGACCAGCACGACCACCGCCACGCACGAGAGCACGGCGCACCACCGCATGGCGCCGCGGACCATGGCATCGGCGGCCTCATGGTCTTCGCGGCTCGTGGCCCCGGACACGAACGGGAAGACGACGAGGGTCAGGGAGATCACGGCCTGGTACGGAATCATCGCCACGTTCTTCGCGGCCCCGTAGATCCCCGCCACGGCCGAGGCCCGGTCCGCCGCCCCGGCGGCGCCGTGACCGAGCGCGACCTTGAGGCCCAGGATGTCCGCCTGGAGCAGGAGGTTCAGGAGCAGGGCGTAGCCACCGAGCGGCAGGATGTACGCGAGGTAGCGAGACGCCGGCGGGACCGTCCCGGTGTCCGGGACCACGCCGGTCGGGCGGGCCACCACGAAAGCCACGAGCAAGACGAGCGCGGCCGCGACCGAGAACGACACGAACGCGGCCGTCACCGACCCCGTGACCACGACCGCGCCGATCATGAGGCCCGTCTTGAGGGTCGAGAAGGTGATGTCGAGGCCGGCCTGGCTGGCGAAGCGGCGCGTCCCGTTGAGGGTCCCCACCAAGACCGCGTAGAAGGCATACGCGATGACCACGAACGAGGCGGCCCGGATCGGGTCCGCGAGAGCCGCATCGCCGAAGACCTGGCCGGCCAGGAGACCGGCGCCTGCGAGCAGGACGATGAACACGGGACCGAAGAGGGCGGCCTGGACCCGGAAGGCGGAGGCGCGCACGCCCCGTACCCACGCGCCCTCCTCGCTGCACAGACGCGAGACCCCCTGCACCGTGGCCGTGATGACGACCATGGTGATCACGTTGAGGAGGCCGGTGACCACGCGGTAGCGGCCGAAGAGGACCGGGTCCCCGAAGAGCCGCGGGAACACAAGCGAGGACAGGGTGGCCGTGGCCAGGAAATAGCCCTTGGCCGCGGTGATCCACAGGAATCCGCGACCGGCCTCGCGGGCCGCGTTTCCGGGTCGGTCAGGGCTTGCGGGCACGCGACGCCTCGGCGAAGCGGTCCTCGACGGCCTTGCGAAGGGCGTCCCCCGTGTCGAGAAGGTTGACGAGGGCGAAGAAACGCTTGCGCTTCGCGTCCTCGGCGGACAGCGCCCTGGACGCCTGGGCCGCGTGGATCTCGGCCATCAGCGCGAGTCCATCCGCGGCGTTCTGGGCGAGGGTTCCGAGGGTCGCCTTCTCGCCGATCACCGGCTCGAGCGACACCCGCGATTTCTGGAGCGGTTTCAGGAGGTCGGCGTACGATGGGTCCTCCGTGGCCTTGACGCAGACCACGCCCAGGGCCTGGTGGACACGGTTCGGCGACGCGAGGAGACGCCTGACGACGCGCAGGGCGTCCTCGCTTGGCTCTCGCCGCCCCTCCTCCCCTGGGCTCGCGGGCGAGGAACCGTGGCGCAGGATCACACCCTTGCAGAAGTCCACGAGCGTCTTGCGCGGGTCCTCGATGGCGCGGGGGTAGATCCCGTCGTCCTTGAGGGCGGCGAGCACACCGTCCAGAGCGGCAAAGCCCTCGAGGTGGACGAGGTAGCGCGCCGCGGCCCACCGGTCGTCGGGGTCCTTGCGCGCCAGCATCTGGCCCAGTCGCGCCAGGATGGGCTCGCGCGGGCCGGTCAGGTTCTCGGGATGGTCCAGGGCTTCCGCCGCCTGGTTGAAGGCGAGGGATCGAACGTCGGGCTCCTGACGGTCGTCCTGGGCGAGGTCCAGAAGGTACTCGACCGCTTCCATGCTGCGGATCTTCCCGATCGCCTCCACATGGTAGTAGGGAATCGCGATGTCGGGGGTCGCGTGGAGGGCCTTGAACGCGGCCAGCAACTTCGCCTCGACCTCCGCGTCCTTCAAGGACAACAGGTACTGCGAGAGTCTCTCGACGGCGAAGCCATGCCGAACCATCCAGATGGCGCCATCCGCCCCGGACAGTCCGAGGTCCGCGATCTGGGTGATGAGGGCCCGGGATTCCACGGCCTTCTTGATGTCGTCTGCCGACGACTCGGGACCGAGTCCCGCGAACACCCAGTCCGCGAGCCTCTTCTGGAACGGTGCTCGCTCGGTCGCCGGGAGGAGCGAGAGCGCGATAAAGGCCCCGTCCCGCGTGGCCGCGAGGACCTCTGGCTGGCCCACGAGGTCCGGCAGGCGGCGGATCAACGCATCCGCTGTCTTCGCGGCCAGGTCCTCCCGGTTCGGGCATCTGTCCAAGACCTTGCGGAGATTCAAGGCCCACCCGGCCTGCACCAGGGTCACGATGGCCTCGACGCGATTCTCGTCGGAGTTGGACGTGTCCTGAATGTAGCGCTCGAGCAGACGGAGACCGTTCTCGTTCGCGGTGAACTTCTCGAAGTTACCAGGCCCGGGCCCCCCTCCGCACGCGGCCAAGACGAACAACAGGCTGACGGTCGTCCAAAGGTAATCTGTCATCGGCAACCCTCCCGCCGGCACGTCGTATCCATAGCACCCGGGCCCTCGGCGGGTCAATCGCGGATTGCTCGGAGCAATCCGCGCTGTAGGCGCGGAT
>JBBIPO010000136.1:0-10248 GCA_037442805.1 Deltaproteobacteria bacterium | reverse complement strand
CGGCGCCCGCGCTGCGGGCGCGTCGCAATCCGCGCCTACAGCGCGGATTGCTCCAGTCCGGCTCGCGGGTGACAAGAACCGGAAACGGGACTAGAATCCCGGTCCGCGGAAGGGAGGAGTCCAGCCTTGAGGTTCGCGCTCCCCAAGGGAAGGCTCGAGGCCCGCGTCCTCGGAGTCCTGGGCGAGGCCGGGATGGACGTGGCGCGCGACGAGCGGTCGTATCGCCCCGCGACCGACGGGATTGATATTTCATTCAAGATGTTCAAACCGCAGAACATCCCGGCCATCGTGGCCCTCGGGTCGGCGGACGCAGGGTTCACGGGACGCGACTGGATCGAGGAGACCGGCGCGGAGGTGGTCGAGGTCCTGGACTTGGGCTTCGACCCGGTTCGCATCGTGGCCGCGACTGCGGGAGAGGACCTGGACGCCCTGCGGGGCCGTTGCGTGGTGGCGGCCTCGGAGTACGAGCGGCTGACGCGGGCGTTCCTCGACGCGCAGGGATTGACCTACACCTTCATCCGGTCCTACGGGGCGACCGAGGTCTTTCCGCCCGAGGACGCGGACCTGATCGTGGACAACGTCGCGTCCGGGGCCACGCTGAGAAGTCACGGTTTGCGGGTCGTGGCCGAGATCATGACCTCGACGACGCGGTTCATCGCGAGCCCCGCGGCCATGGCCGACCCGGGGCGACGGGAGCGCGTCGAGGCCCTCGCGGACCTGATGCGCGCGGTCCTGCGGGCCCGCGAGCGGGTCCTGCTCGAGATGAACGTCCCCGCGGACCGCCTCGACGCGATCGTGCGCCAGGTCCCCTGCATGAAGAGCCCGACCGTGAGCCCCCTGTACGGGGGCAACGGATACGCGGTCAAGGTCGCGATCCCGCGGGGGGACGTCCCGGCGGTGGTCCTGCGCCTGAAGGCCCTGGGCGCCACCGATATCCTGGAATACGACCTCAACAAGATCGTGCTGTGAGGCGGAGGCGGGCGTGCGGCGCGACGTTCCCGACCCCTTGCGGACCCGGCCCGAGGTGGCCTGGATGACGCCGTACCATCCGCCCACCGAGGGGCGGCGCGGGCGGCTGCGGCTCGACTTCAACGAGAACACCGTGGGGTGCTCGCCTCGGGTGATCGAGGCCCTTCGCGGGGTCACGGCGGACGAGGTCGCGACCTACCCGGAGTACTCGCGAATCCTGGAGCGCGTGGCGAGGCACTTCGGGCTCCCGCGCGACCAGGTCCTGGTCACGAACGGCATTGACGATGCCATCCGCACCCTCTACCTGACCTACCTGCGACCGGGCGACACGCTGATCTTGCCGTCCCCGACCTTCGCGCTCTTCGACGTGAACGCGCAGGTCATCGGGGCGTACATCGAGCACGTCCCGTACCGCGCCGGGACCCTGGCCTTTCCGCTCGACGAGGTCCTCCACCGTCTGTCCACCGCGCCGGCCCCGCGCCTGCTGGTCGTGGTCAACCCGAACAACCCGACCGGCACCGCCGTGGAACGCGAGGACGTGGAGCGCCTGCTCCGCGCGGCGGCCGAGGTCGGGACCCTGGTCCTGTTGGACGAGGCGTACCACGAGTTCGCGGGCCTGGACCTCCTGGACATGGTCCAGCGCCACGACAACCTCCTGGTCCTTCGCACCTTCTCGAAGGCTTACGGGCTCGCGGGGCTGCGCATCGGGCTCGTCGCGGGCCCGGAGCGGGCCATCGCGGACATCCGCAAGGTCCTCTCGCCATACGGGGTCAACGCCCTCGCCGTGCGGGCCCTCGAGGCGGCCCTGCGCGACGAGGCCCATGTCCGCCGCTACGTGCGGCAGGTGGCCAGGGGCCGGGTCGTCCTGCAACGGGGCCTGGACCGGCTCGGCCTCCCCTGGCGCGAGTCGCGCGCCAACTTCCTGCTCGTCCGCTTCGGGGCCGAGGCGTGGCGCGTTTTCGACGCCCTGCGCGACGAGGGCGTCCTGGTGCGAGACCGCTCCCAGGACCCGCTGACGCAGGGCTGCCTGCGCCTCGGCATCGGGACCCCCGCCCAGTCCCGGCGTCTGCTCGGGGCCATCGGCCGGGTGTTCCGCGACCGCGCGGTCCTCTTCGACATGGACGGGGTCCTGGTGGACGTGTCCGCGTCGTACCGGACCGCGATCGCGCGCACCGTGCAGGCGCTCGGGGGCGGGGAGATTTCGCCGTCAGACATTCATGAATGGAAGAATAGCGGGGACTTCCCGGACGACTGGGTCCTGACGCACGCCATCCTGCTCGCCCGGGGCGTGAACGAGTCCCGACTCCGCGTGCGCCGGGTCTTCCAGCGGTTCTACCTCGGGGACCGCGACCGCGCCGGCCTGCGGGCACTCGAGCGGTGGCTCCTGCCGCGCAAGGTGCTCGCGCAACTGGCGCGACGCTACCCCCTGGGCATCGTGACCGCCCGGCCCCGGGCCGAGGCCCTGTGGACCTTGCGGGCGTTTCGGGTGGAGCGCTACTTCCGGGTGGTCGTGGCCCGCGAGGACGTGGGGACGGCGCGCCTGAAACCCCACCCGGCGGGTCTTCTGATGGCGCAGCGGCGTCTGGGGACGAGGCTGGCCGCCTACGTGGGCGACTCGGTTTCGGACATGGGGGCCGCGGTGGCGGCGGGGCACCTCGCGGTGGGGTGCGTGACCCCGGGCGCGGACCCCGACGCGCACGACCGGCGGATGCGCGAGGCCGGCGCGGACGTGGTCGTGCGCCGCGTCGAGGAGGTCGCGGTGCTCCTGGAACGGGGATGGCGATGAGGACCGCGACCATCGCCCGCGAGACCAGCGAGACGCGCGTCGCGGTGACCCTGGACCTCGACGGCCGCGGGGAATCGCGCGTTTCGACCGGGATCGGCTTTTTCGACCACCTGCTCCAGGCCTTCGCGAAGCACGGGTTGTTCGATTTGACGGTCCAGGCGAGCGGGGACCTCCACGTGGACCAGCACCACCTGCTCGAGGACGTGGGGATCACGCTCGGCCAGGCCTTCGATCAGGCCCTCGGGGAGCGCCGTGGCATCGCCCGCGCCGGGTTCTTCGTCTTCCCCATGGACGAGGCCGTGGCCTTCGTGACGGTGGACCTGTGCGGCCGGTCGTTCCTGCGCTTCGAGGCCCCGTTCACCGGGCGCTTCGTGGGGGAACTCGAGGTCGCGCTGCTCGAGGAGTTCTTTTTCGGGTTCAGCCAGGCCGTGCGCGCGGTGGTCCACGTGACCATGCCTTACGGGCGCAACGACCACCACAAGGCCGAGGCGATCTTCAAGGCGTTCGGCAAGGCCATGAAGGGGGCGGTCGCGATCGAGGACCGGGCCTCGGGCGACGTCCCGAGCACCAAGGGGACCCTGTGAGCGCGAGCGTGACGCTCCTGGACTACGGCGGGGGGAATACGGGCTCCATGGCCCGGGCCCTGGCCCGGGTCGGGGCGGAGGTGCGCGTGGCGGTCCGAGGGACCGATGTCGCGGAACACGACCGCCTGGTCCTGCCCGGGGTGGGGCACTTCGGGACCGTGATGGAGGCCCTGCGCGAGCGCGGCCTGGACGAGGCCATCCGGCGTCACGTGGGCGCGGGCCGCCCGTTCCTCGGGGTGTGCGTGGGTCTGCAAGTCCTTTGCGACGCGAGCGACGAGGCCCCCGGGGTGCCGGGGCTCGGTCTGGTCCCCGGGCGCGTCGTCCGCTTCCAGGCCCCGAAGGTCCCGCAGGTCGGATTCAACCGGGTCGAGCCCACGCGGCCCGGCCGGGTCCTGACACCTGGATATTTTTACTTCGTGAATTCATACCACGCAGTTCCAGCGGACCCCTCCGCCGTGGCCGCGACCGCCGAGTACGGGGTCCGATTTGCCGCGGCAGTGGAGGTCGGGGCCATGCTCGCGGTCCAGTTTCACCCCGAGAAGTCGGGACCAGCCGGGCTCGCGATGCTCGAGAGGTGGCTCGCGTGCTGACGAAGCGGATCATCCCCTGCCTGGACGTGCGCGGCGGCCGCGTGGTGAAGGGTACGCGCTTCGTCGCCTTGCGGGACGCGGGGGACCCGGTGACGCTCGCCACCCGCTACGAATCGGAGGGCGCGGATGAACTCTTCTTTCTGGACATCACGGCGAGCGCACAGGCGCGGGGGATCCTGATCGGCGTGGTCCGGGCCGTGGCGGAGCGGGTCTTCATCCCGTTCGGCGTGGGCGGGGGCCTGCGGACCCTCGAGGACATGGCCGCGGTCCTGCGCGCCGGGGCCGAAAAGGTGTCCCTGAACACCGCCGCGGTCGAGGACCCGGGGCTCGTCGCGAGGGCCGCAGCCGCCTTCGGGTCCCAGGCGGTGGTCGTGGCGATTGACGCGCGGGCGCGGCCCTCGGGCGGATGGGAGGTCGTCACCCACGGGGGGCGCCGCCCCACGGGGATGGACGCGGTGGCCTGGGCGCGCCGGGCGGTCGAGGCCGGGGCCGGGGAACTCCTGGTGACCTCGATGGATTGCGACGGGGTCCAGCGGGGGTACGACCTCGCCCTCTACCAGACCCTGGCCGCCGAGGTGCCGGTCCCGGTCATCGCCTCCGGGGGCGCGGGCGGGGTCGAGGACATCCGGGCGGTTCTGTGCGAGGGCCGGGCCGACGCGGCGCTCGCGGCCTCGATCTTTCACTTCGGCGCGTGGACCGTGCGGGACGTGAAGGCGCGCCTTGTCGCGATGGGCGTGCCCGTGCGGCCCCCGGATCGGGAGGCATAGCGACGCATCACGCCCTCGTGGGCGTGGGCGTGGGCGAGAAATGAATCGGAATGTCCCAGGCAAGTTCCGGGGCGGTGGTCCGAAGCAAGGGGAGTGATCCGCCATGCTGATCCCGAGCATTGACCTGATGGGTGGAAAGGCCGTCCAGTTGCGCCACGGCCGCGAGAAGGTGCTCGAACGGGACGACGTGATGGACCTGGCGCGGCGCTTCGGCCGCGTCGGGGAAATCGCGGTGATTGACCTCGACGCCGCGATGGGGACCGGGGACAACGAGGCCCTGATCCGCGAGGTCTGCCGCGTGGCGCGGTGCCGCGTCGGGGGCGGGATCCGCACCGAGGACAAGGCGCGCCGCCTGCTGCGGGCCGGGGCCGCGCGTCTGATCGTCGGGACTGCGGCGTCGCGCGACTTCCTGTCGCGCCTGCCCCGCCATCGCGTGATGGCGGCGCTCGACTCGCTGCACGGGGACGTGGTGACCGAGGGCTGGACCACGCGGACGGGGCGCTCGCCCGTGGAGGAGATGCAGGTCCTGGCCCCGGACGTGTCGGGCTTCCTGTGCACCTTCGTCGAGACGGAGGGCACGATGCAGGGCCTCCCGATGGAGCGCGTGCGGGAGTTGCGGGCGGCGACCAATCTCCCGCTGACCGTGGCGGGCGGGGTGCGAAGCATTGAGGAGGTCGTGGCCCTGGACCGCGCCGGGGTGGACGTGCAGGTCGGGATGGCGCTCTACACCGGGGCGGTGGACGTGGCGGACGCCTTCGTCGCGTGCTTGGACTTCTCGAAGGGCCCGGTCCCCACGGTGGTCCGGGACGGCGCGGGCCAGGTCCTGATGCTCGCGTATTCGACCCCGGAATCGTTGCGACGGGCGATTGACGAGGGCCGGGGCGTGTACTACTCGCGCTCGCGCGAGGCCCTGTGGGTCAAGGGCGAGACGTCGGGCAACCCGCAGCGCCTGGTCCGGGTCCAGGCGGACTGCGACCGGGACGCGCTGTTGTTCACGGTCGAGCAGACCGGCGTGGCGTGCCACCGCAAGACGTACACCTGCTTCGGCGCGGGCGAGCGGGAGTTCAGCCTGCGCTCGCTGTTCGACGTGGTCGCGGACCGGCGGCGGGAGCCCAGGCCCGGCTCGTACACGTCGTTCCTGTTCGAGAAGGAGGACCGCATCCCGCGCAAACTCAACGAGGAGGTCTATGAACTCCTGACCGCGAAAGGGCACGAGGACGTGGTCTGGGAGGCGGCGGACGTCCTGTACTTCCTGCTCGCGTACCTCGCGAGGCGGGAGGTGGACCTGGACGAGGTCGTGGCCGAGTTGTGGGGCCGCGAGAGATAATGACGATGAAAATATTGCACTACAAAGAAGTTCGGCCGGAGATCCTGGCCCCTCGGGGCCCCGACCCGGAAGACCTTCGCCGGGCCCTGGAGGTGTTCGAGGAGGTGGCCCGGGACGGGGACGCGGCGGTGCGACGGTTCGCGGCGAGGTGGGACGGGATCGGGGAGTCGGAGCCGATCGAGGTCTCGCGCGGGGAGCGGGAGGCCGCGGTCGCGGGCTTGCCCCGGGACCTGCGCGAGGCCCTGGACCTGGCCATCGCCCGGGTGCGCGAGGCCGCGGAGCGGTGGATGGAGCGCGTCGAGGACCTGGCCTGGCCGCTGGGAGACAGCCGGATCCAGGTGTGGCCCACGCCGGTCGAGCGGGCCGGGTGCTACGTCCCCGGTGGCCGCTATCCCCTGCCGTCCTCGGCGGTGATGACCGTGGTCCCGGCCCGGGCGGCCGGGGTGGACGAGGTGATCGTCTGCTCGCCGCGCGCGAGGCCCGTGACCGTCGCCGCCGCGCATCTGGCCGGGGCGGACCGCGTGTTCCGGGTCGGCGGGATGCAGGCGGTGGCCGCGATGGCCCTCGGGACCGCGACCATCCCACGGGTGGACGTCATCGCGGGTCCCGGCAATCGCCTCGTCCAGGCCGCGAAGGCCGTGGCGTTCGGCCGGGTGGGGGTGGACCTGATCGCGGGTCCGACCGAGGTGGTGGTCGTCGCGGACCACACGGCGGACGCGGACCTCGTGGCCGCGGACCTGCTGGCCCAGGCCGAGCATGACGTGGAGGCGCGGGCGACCCTGGTGGCCCTGGACCCGCGCCTGGCCTCGGAGGTCCCGGCCCGCATCGAGGCGCGCCTTCAGTCCCTGCCGACCGCGGAGGTGGCCCGGGCCGCGCTGGATCGGGCCGGGCTCGTCGTTCAGGTCGAGGACCGGACCCAGGCCGCGGACGTGGTGAACCGGCTAGCGCCGGAGCACCTGGAGGTCGTGGTCGAGGACCCGGAGTCGTTCCTGGCCGAGTGCCGGCACTTCGGGTGTGCCTTCGTGGGGCACTCGACGTTCGAGGTCCTGGGGGACTACGTGCTCGGGACCAACCACGTGCTGCCCACGGGCGGGGCCGCCCGCTTCACGGCGGGGCTGTCGGTGCAGTCCTTCCTGCGCTTCCCCTGCGTGGTCCGCACCGGTCCCCAGGACCTCGCGCCCCTGTCCCGGGCGGCCGCGACCCTGGCCCTGTCCGAGGGCCTGCACGCCCACGCCCGAGCCGCCCTCGCCCGCCTCCGCGACTGACGGCGGGCCTCGCAGGGATGAGTCAAGGACAGGCCCCGGCGGTGTCGCCGGTCCAGCACAGGCACGGGGGGATGGCCAGGACCTGGAGGATGGCTTCGACCTTGGTGGCATCGGTCTCCACGGCGAGCGACCCGTCGAGTTTCAGGGTCTGGCCGGCCTCGCCGCCGAACGTGTCCAGGTCGCACACGTGGACCCTGGATTCCCGCATCGTGTCCGTCACCGCGTTGAAGCAGAGCCTCTGCGGCTTCATCGCGGCATCCACCGCCAGGTCGGCCACGAGCGTGACGACCGAGGTCGCGTCCGCCGGGCCGAGCACGTAGGTCCCGGAGGCGCCGATCTTCCCGAACAGGGTGGGGGCGATGCTGACCAGCAGCAGGCGCATCTGGTAGCCGTCCACGTCCGACGGCGAGTACGAATCAATTTCGACCCGGGTCTGGAGGCCGAGCATGGCCAGCGTGGCGGGGCTCAGCAGGTCGCCCCCCAGCAGGGCGGCCATGAAGCGTGCCATGTCCCCGGCCGTGGAGACGAGCGCACCCGCCGCCCACGTGAGAGACGGGTGGAAGAGATCACTGCAGTCCACGGTGGAACCTTCGTAGTGGTTCTCTTCCGGGATGAAGGCAATCACCTCGGGCGGCACCCCGAACAGCTGGCCGACCAGGTTCAGGTCCATGTAGCCGCGCGCGACGTGGTCGCGTACCTCGCCGGTCATGTCCAGGAACGTGTGATCCAGCCCGAGCGGTCCGGTGATCCGGGCCTGGATCAGGTGGTCCAGCGTGTCCCCGGCAACCTCCTCGATCACAAGCCCCAGGAGCAGGTAGTTGCTGTTTGAGTACGTACCGTTCGTGCCGGGCTCGTACAGGAGCGGCTGGTCCTTCCCGTACGCGAGGATCTGCTGCGGCGTCTTGGCGGTGGACGGGTCCGCGACGAAGTCCAGCATCAGCGCCGGGTCGGTCAGGTAGTCAGGGATGCCGCTCTGCATGCCGAGGAGCTGGCGGATCGTGATGTCGCCCCACTGCGGATATCCGTCCAGGTACCTGGAGAGCGGGTTGTCCAGGCCGATCACCCCGACGTCAACGAGCAGGAGCACGAGCGTCGCGACGAAGGGCTTCGTGTTGCTGCCGACCCGGAAGCCGCTGTCCGGCTCCATGGGGGCGTCGGTCCTCAGGTCGCGCACGCCGGACGCCCCGGCCCACCACGCCCCGTCGGACAGGCCCACCGCGAGCGTCATGCCCGGGTCGGCGCTGAAGGAGACGTGCTCGTCGAGCAGGGCCTGGAGCGAGGCCGCGAGGACCGGATCGACCTCGGACGCCCGGACCTCGGCCTCCGCGGTCTCTCCGGGAGCGCCGTCCCGCGGGCCGGTCGCGTCGGCATCGGTCGCTGCATCGGCGGTCTCGCGCCCGTCCCCGGGGGCCGGGAGGTCCGCCTCCCCGACCGCGTCGCGTCCCGGATCGATGTCACCACCGCCCGACGAGGCGCACGACCATTGCGCGGCGCCCGCCGCGACGGCCACAAGGATCACGACCTCGCCCGGTCCATGCCTGGCCATGCTCCACACCCCTTTCGTCGCAACGCGCGCCCATGCCGGTCCCCTCCCCGACGCCTCCGGGGCCTCGATCCGACCCTGTCGGGCGTCCTGGCTTCCCGGAAGGACAGGACATCACCGCTTTGCCCCGCGCCACGGTTCCCGGCTCGATCGAAGGTTCGTCGCTCGGCGTCTGGTTGCGCAATCCGGTTGGGATTGGTATCTTCCTCGTACCGATCCTGGAGGTCTGCCCCGTGGGGGAGGGAGGCCCATGAGCCGCACCGTCGTTTCCATCGGATGGATCTCGATCGTTGGGGTTGCGCTGGGGGTTGCCGCCTGCGGAGGCGCGGGCGCCCCGGCCGGGGACCCGAGCGTGTCCACCGACGGGTTCGATCTGCACGACACGTTCGTCGGGAGCGACCTGGGGATCGAACCGGAGGCGGGGCCGGAGGTCCCGGCGGTCGAGGACGCGGGCGCCCCGGGCGAGGACGGCGCGGACCCAGGGCCGGCGGAGGACGGTGTCGAGGCCGACGCGGCCGACGCGCTCGTCCCCGGGGGGAAGGGGTGGCCGTGCGAGGACAACTCCGAGTGCCTCAGCGGCTTCTGCATCGAGACGCCCGACGGGCGGGTCTGCACGGTCCATTGCTACGTCGCCACCGACTGCGACCACGGGCTGGCCTGCGTCCAGGTGGCGGTCGGGACGGACCTGATGTTCGCCTGCGTGCACCCGGCCCCTCGCCTGTGCCGGCCCTGCCGGAACGACGACGACTGCCGCTCACCCATGGCCCTGATGGACCTGCATTGCCGGGACCTCGGCGGGACGTCGCACTGTCTGACCCCGTGCGGGACCGGCGGGGAGTGCCCCGAGGGGACCCTCTGCCAGTCGCTCGGACGCGACGGACGCGTCGGGTCGCCCACGTGCGTCCCCGAGTCCGGATCGTGCGAATGCACCGCGTACTGGATGGCCCAGCAGGCCGCGGGGGCGTGCCAGGTGGTCAACGAGTACGGCGCATGCCCGGGGGAGTACGCCTGCACCGAGCAGGGCATCGGCCCGTGTTCGGCGTCCCCGGCCGCGGCCGAGGACTGCGACGGCGTGGACGACGACTGCAACGGGGTCACGGACGACCTGGGGAACGTGCCGTGCGACCTCACGAACGTCTACGGCACGTGCCAGGGGCGGGTCCTGTGCGTGCTGGGCGAGGAGTTCTGTCAGGGGACGTACGCCCTGCCCGAGGTCTGCAACGGAGGCGACGACGACTGCGACGGGGACACGGACGAGGACTTCCCCGACGCGGACGGCGACCTGCTGAAGGACTGCGTGGACCCGGACCGCGACGGGGACGGCGTCCCCAACGGGGACGACAACTGCCCGGACTGGCCGAACGCGGACCAGGGCGACCTGGACGCGGACGGGGACGGCGACGCGTGCGACCCGGAC
>JBBIPO010000135.1:0-10460 GCA_037442805.1 Deltaproteobacteria bacterium | reverse complement strand
GGTGGCGAAGTCGGAGCCCAGGGACTTGCGGGCCACGCGCGTGACGAAGTACGCCGCGCAGTCGCGCAGGTCCTCGGAGGAGAAAGTCTCGGACCTCAAGAGGTACGGAACCCCGTCGGTGTTGAACTCCAGGCCGTACCGCTCGCGTTCTCGTGAGTACTCGGAACCCGGAAGCGCCATCAGCAAGAAGGCGTGGACCTTCACGTCGAGGCCCGCCAAGAAATCCACTGTGCGCCGAAACCCCTCGGGGTCGTCGCCGGGCAGGCCGAGGATGGTATCCACGGTGACGCTCCCGAGCCCGCGCAGGGCCACGACGGCCCGCTCGAACCGCGCGAGGTCCAGGCGTCGGCCCGCGAGCCGCAAGGCCGTGGGGTTGATCGTCTGGAGGCCGACCTCCGCGTCATCCAGACGGCAACGTCGCAACAGGGCAAGTCGCTCGGGATCCACGCCCCGCCAGTCCAGGAAGGCGCACATCGTCAGCCGCCGTTCCGGGTCCCCAAGGTCCATCGCCTCGGCAATCCGCGCGAGGTCCGAGGGGCGGCGGTTGAGCGCCGAATCCACGACCCAGACCTCCTCGCTCCCCTGGGCCACGGCCCAGGCGATGTCCCCGGCCAGGCGCTCGCGCGACAGGGGCACCGAGAACCCCCCGCCCCAGTTGCAGTACCGACAGTGCATCCCGCACCCGCGCCGCAGGGTCATGCGCACAGAATATCTGATGTCCAATAGTCCCATCTGGTAGGGGGAAGGGTAGTCGTTGGGGTCTACCTTCACGCGAGGCGTCACCACGAGGTCATCCCCGACGCGCACCACGGTCCCCGGAATGCCGGTAAAGCGTGCGTTTCCAGTCCCGGTTCTGGCACGGTCCACGACCTCCGCAAAGGCGGCTTCGCCATCGCCGGCGACGATCACGTCGAAGTCGGGATTGGTCCGGGCGAACAGATCGGCCTCGGCCGAGACCCACGGTCCGCCCCCGACCACGAGGACGCGCGGGTCCTCGCGCTTGACGATCTGGGCGACGCGGCGCGACACGTGCTGGTTCCACACGTACAGGCCGAGGCCCACGATGTCGGGACGATGCGACAGGATTTCGGCCGCGATCTGCTCCGGCGTGTGGATCGCGTGGTCGAGGTCGGTCCGGCGATGGACCTCGACCTCGAACCCCCGGCGTCGCGACTCGGCCAGGAGGGCCGCGACCACATGGGCGGTCCCCAGGCAGTACCGGTCCTCGCGGGAGGGATCCGGCATGGGGACCATCACGACGCTCGTGGACCGACAGGTCATCGTCGTTCTCAGACTGGCATCAGGATGGACGAGATCGGCGTTCTCGTCAACCCCCAGAACTGCGCGGCGGCTTGCAAAGCCACGGATCGCGTGCTAGGAAAGCGAACGAGATGGACGACATCGCCGGCCAGAATGCGGATCGGGCACTTGTGGGCGCGGAGCCCGACTTCTCGGTGGTCCTGCCCGTCTTCAACGAGGAGGGCAACCTCCGTGAGGTCCACCGCCGTCTGACCGCGGTCCTTTCCTCGCTCGGGACCTACGAGGTCATCTTCGTGGACGACGGGAGCCGCGACAGGTCCTGGGACCTGATCCGCGAGATCGCCGCGTCCGACCCGGCGGTCCGGGGCCTGCGCTTCAGCCGCAACTTCGGGCACCACGTGGCCCTGACGGCCGGATTGGACGCGGCCCGGGGCCGCTTCGTGGTCACCATGGACGCGGACCTCCAGGACCGACCCGAGGAGATCCCCAACCTCTACCGCAAACTGCGCGAGGGCTACGACTCGGTCTTCGGGGTGCGCGAGGTCAAGCGCTTCTCACTCTTCAAGCGGGTGACCTCGGCCCTGTTCAACGCCGTGATGCGACGCCTCGCCCCGACCCCGCACCCCATCAACACGAACGTCTTCCGCATCATGAATCGCCCCTTCCTGGATGCCTTCCGCCGCTATCGCGAACAGGAGCGCTTCATCACGGGGCTGTTCGCGGTCCTGGGATTCCGGCAGGCGGGCGTGGTCGTGGTCCATGGCGAACGGTTCGCGGGCGAGACGAAGTACGACCTGCGGCGGATGCTGCGGCTCGCGGCGAACGGCCTGATGGGGTTCTCGCGGGCCCCGCTGAAGGTCCCGCTGTGGATCGGACTCGCGACCGGGGCCGCGTTCATCGCATGCGCGGCGTGGGCCGCGGTCCGGGCCCTGGGCGGTCCGGGCCGCGTCGAGGGGTGGCTGTGGGTGCTCCTCGCGGTCCTCGGGTTGTCGTCGTTGCAGTCGCTCGCGCTGGGCATCGTGGCCGCCTACGTCGAGCGCATCCACGCGCAGTCGCTCGGCCGCCCGCTGTATCTGGTCCAGGAGACGACCCCCGCTCACGGAGCGGGGCCGGGAGAAGAATCCGATGACCCCCGTCCCATTCGACAGTGACCTGTTCGGCATTCGCGTCTTCCGCGCGGAGGCACTGACCCTCGAGGACGACCTGTCGGGGTGCGACCTCCTCTACGTCGTCACCCCGAACACCCTCCCCCCAGAGGTCCTGGCTCGCCACGGCGGAGCCCTGATGGACCTGCGTCGGGTGTACGAGCGCTGCCTTCTCGCGCCCATTCCGCCGCCCCCCTCGCCAGCGCGTGGGCTGTCGTTCGCGACCCTGGACGAGCGGCCCCTGCGGGAGGGAGAGGTCTCGCGCCTGGTGGACCTGTGCCTCCAGTCGGGGATCCACTCGCGCTACTACCGCGACCCGCGCATCCCCCGCGAGTGGTACCGGAAGTTGTACCGCGCCTGGATGATGAACTCCGTGGCCGGGCAGGTCGCGTACGCGGTCATGACCGTGCGCCTCCACGGGACCTTGCAGGGGTTCATCACCTTGCAGCAGAAGGGGCCGGACACGACCAACCTGTCGCTGGTGGGCGTGGCCGAACGCCTGCGGGGCCGGGGGATCGGGACCTCCCTGTTGATTGCGACGATGAATTATATTGTGAATGTCAGACATCATTCCACCGTCACCGTCGTGACGCATGGCCACAACGAGGCCCTTTGCCGTTTCTACGAGCGCCAGGGGTTCCGGCTCGTCGAGTCGCAGAACGTGTATCATTGCTGGCCTGCCCACGCCGTGGCCGGGGTCAGGACGTGATGGAAGGGAGACGAGGACGCAGGCATCGCGGGCATCCGGGATCCGGCAGGGGCTCCGTGGTGGACACGGCCCTGTCACGGTCACGGCCACCGTTACGGACTCCGACACGGTCACCGACACCGTCACGGTCGCGACCCTGCGCGCGCAGCGCGCTTTCGGACTGCGGCGTGCCAGCGCCGCCTCGCCCCCCGTGCGAACATGGTGAAACGATGGGAACCTGGAAACTGGTCCGGGAGTTCGCGGGTTTCATCCGGGATCGCAGGCGCTACGTCCTGATCCCCCTGGCCGTGGCCCTCCTCCTGGTCGGGGTCCTCGTGTTCCTGGCGCAGACCAGCCCGGTCAGCCCGTTCATCTATACCCTGTTCTGACCTTTGCGCGGGTTGGCGCGACCGGCGTTCGACCCCCCTCCCTTGCCAACGCCGGAAGAAATGTATATCATGTTACTCAACTTTGTCCGGCCACCATGGGGGTGGCCGGCGGTGGGGTCCGCGCGAGGCGAAGGCGATGGTGGTTGGAGTCGTGAGCGAGACGTTCCCGGGCGAACGACGGGTCGCCCTGGTCCCGGCCCAGGCGCCGGTCCTGGCCCGCGCCGGGGCGGAGGTGGTGATCCAGGCCGGGGCTGGCGAAAAAGCGGGCCATCCGGACGGTGCGTACGCGGAGCGGGGCGCGCGGGTCGCCCCCACCCGCGAAGAGGTCTTCCGGGTCGCGGACGTGATCGCGGCCGTCCGGGTCGCGGGCGCGAACCCCGAGGCCGGACGCGCCGACCTCGCGCTGTTGCGCCGGGGCCAGGTCGTGATCGGGTTCGCGGAGCCCCTGTCCGAGCCCAAAGCCAGCGAGGGCCTCGCGCGCACGGGCGCGTCCCTCCTGGCCATGGAACTCATCCCGCGCATCACGAAGGCCCAGGCCATGGACGCCCTGTCCTCGATGGCCACGGTCGCGGGGTACAAGGCGGTCCTGCTGGCGGCCGGCACCCTGCCGCGCCTGTTTCCGATGCTGACGACCGCGGCGGGTACGCTCCAGGCCGCGCGCGTCTTCGTCGTGGGCGCGGGAGTCGCAGGGCTCCAGGCCATCGCGACCGCGAGGCGTCTCGGGGCGCTCGTCGAGGCCTACGACGTCCGCCCGGCGGTGCGCGAACAGGTCCAGAGCCTGGGCGCGCGCTTCGTGGAACTCGAACTCGAGACCGGGGCGGCCGAGGGGACGGGCGGCTACGCCCGCGACCTGGGCGAGGACTTTCTGCGCCGGCAGCGCGAGATGATGGCCCGGGTGGTGGCCCAGTCGGACGTGGTGATCACCACGGCGGCCGTTCCCGGCAAGCGCGCCCCGGTCCTGATCACGCGCGAGATGGTCGAGGCAATGCGGCCCGGGTCAGTCGTGGTGGACCTCGCGGCGGAGCGCGGCGGGAACTGCGAGGTCTCGCGGCCCGGTGAGACGACGACCCACGCCGGCGTGACCATCCTGGCCCCCCTGAACCTCCCCGCGACCGTTCCATTCCACGCGAGTCAGATGTATTCAAAAAATATCGCGACATTGGTCCTGCACCTCGTGAAGGACGGTCATGTCGTGCTGGCTCCGGACGACGAGATCACGACCGCGATCCTCGTGACGCGGGACGGCGAGGTCGTTCACCCCGCGGTCCGCGAGGCCCTGACCAGGACCGCTCAAGGAGGTTGACGCCGATGGACCTGGCCCTTCTTCTGACCGTGTTCGTCCTGGCGATCTTCGTCGGGTTCGAGGTGATCACCAAGGTCCCGCCGACCCTGCACACCCCGCTGATGTCGGGTTCCAACGCGATCTCGGGGATCACGGTGGTCGGGGCCCTGCTCCTCGCCGGAGCGATGGGGGAAGACCCGCTCGCCCGGACCCTGGCCACGGTCGCGGTCGTATTCGCGACCATCAACGTGGTGGGCGGATACGTGGTGACGCACCGGATGCTCCGGATGTTCAAGCGAAAGTGAGGACGCCATGACCCTGAGCCCCTCGCTCGTGAACCTGGCCTACCTCGTGGCCGCGGTCCTGTTCATCGCGGACCTGAAGTGGATGTCCCACCCCCGCACCGCGGTGCGCGGGAACCTCGTAGGCGCCCTGGGGATGGCGATCGCGGTCGCCGCGACCCTGGGGAGCCAACCCCAGGAATGGACGTGGATCGTCGTGGGCGTGGCGCTGGGCACCCTGTTTGGGGTGTGGGGGGCGCTCAAGGTCCCCATGACCGCCATGCCCGAGATGGTCGGGCTCTTCAACGGATTCGGGGGCCTCGCATCGGTCCTGGTCGCGGGCGCGGCCCTGGTCGCGGCCTATCACGGCCTGGCCCGCGCGGACCTGTCCCTGACGGCGCGCGTGGCGACCGTGGCCTCGGGGGTCGTCGGGTCGGTCACCTTCTTCGGAAGTTACGTCGCGTTCGGGAAACTGGCCGAGTTCCTGGCGGTCCGGTGGAAACTCAAGGCGTGGCAGAAGGTGGTCAAGTTCGGTTTCTCGCTCGCGACGGCCGTGGGGGGCATCGGATACGTCACGGTGGCCGGTGCGAGCGCGTGGACCGTCGTGGCCCTCGTCTCGGCGTTCGCCATCGCGGGGCTCTTCCTCCTGCGCCGGGAGCGCTTCCCCGGGATGGACGCGCTCAAGGCCGCGACCGCCGCCGTGTCCGTCCTCCTGGGCGTCCTGCTGGTGCTGGAGCCCCAGGAACAGGCCCTGTACTGGGCCCTGGCCGGGGTGGCCGGGGTCCTGGGCGTCTTGCTCACGTGGTCCATCGGCGGGGCGGACATGCCCGTGGTCATCGCGCTCCTGAACTCGTATTCCGGGCTCGCCGCGGCCGCGACCGGCTTCGTGATCGGCAACACGGTCCTGATCATCTCGGGGTCCCTGGTCGGGGCCTCAGGCGTGATCCTGACGAACATCATGTGCAAGGCCATGAACCGCTCGCTCGCCCACGTGCTGTTTGGGTCGCTCGGGCCGACCTCCGACACGCCGGACGCGGACGAGGTCTACCGCACGGTCAAGTCGGGCTCGGCAGAGGAGGTCGCGATGCTCCTGGATGGGGCGAGGCGGGTGGTGATCGTCCCCGGCTACGGGATGGCGGTCTCTCAGGCCCAGCACGCGGTGCGCGACCTCGCGAACCTCCTGGAATCCCGGGGCGCCACGGTCGAGTTCGCCATCCACCCGGTCGCGGGCCGGATGCCGGGCCACATGAACGTCCTGCTGGCCGAGGCGGATGTGCCCTACACGAAACTCAAGGAAATGGACGAGATCAACCCCGAGATGGAGCAGGTGGACGTGGCCATTGTGATCGGGGCGAACGACGTGGTCAACCCGGTGGCCCGCACGGACCCGAAGTCCCCCATCGCCGGGATGCCGATCATTGACGTGGACCGGGCCCGCAACGTGGTCGTGGTCAAGCGGTCCCTGTCGCCGGGGTTCGCGGGCATCCCCAACCCGCTCTTCGCCGCGCCCAACACGCTGATGTACTTCTCGGACGGGAAGAAGGCGATCCTCGACCTCGTCGCCGCCATCAAGCAGGGATGACGGGGTCGCTCCCTGGCTCGCCCCCGCTGGGCGCGATTGGTACAATCCCGTTGTCTTTCTGGAGAGGACGAACATGCGTCACGTCCTCGTGGCCATCGCTGGATTCACGTTCTGGGTCCCGTGCGTGCTTCAGGCATCACCCCCTCGGTTCGTGCGGCTGTCGCTGTCCCAGCCGGATGCGGCCACGACCGTCGGGATCGCGTGGACGACCGATTCCGAGTCAGACCCGACCCAGGTCGAATACGGGCTCGACCCGTCGTACGGGCGGACGGCCGAGGGGACCTCCTTCCGCGCCTCGGGACCGCTCGCGGTCATCCACGAAGTGACGTTGACCGGCCTCGAACCGAACACGAAATATCATTATCGCGTGGGTGGTCCGGGTGCGTGGAGCGAGGACCATTCCTTCACGACGCTTCCGGCGGACGACTGCGAGCCCTACCGGGTCGTGGTCTTGGGCGACGGGAGGTCCGACAACGACGAAGGCCCCTCCCCGCGCTGGGACGACATCTTCGAGGAGGTCTTCGAATACGACCCGCGACTCGTCCTGAACACGGGGGACATCGTGCGCGACGGCTCGGACACCCCGCAGTGGGAGCGCTGGCTCCAGGCGTCGCAGGGGGAACTCGCGCGCGCCCCGCACCTGCCCACGATGGGCAACCACGACGACGGCCCTGGGGCCGGGGACACTGCGAACTACAACCAGGTCTTTTACCTGCCGCGCAACGGGGTCACCGGGACGGAGGATTACTACTACGTGACCACGGGCAACGCGATCTTCGTGTCCTTGAGCACGATGGAGTTCAAGGGCGGGACGACCCCGTTCGCGGAGCAGGCCGCCTGGCTCGACCAGGTCCTGACCGACAATCCCCGCACCTGGAAGGTCGTGTTCTTCCACCACCCCATCTATTGCAGCGAGGACTGGTTCGGGCTCGTCCACCCCCCGAACGAGCAGGACCAGAATGCCGCCCTGGTCCCGGTGTTCGACAAGCACCACGTGGACCTGGTGTTCTACGGCCACAACCACTGGTACGAGCGCATCGGACCGGTTCGCGGTCAGGGCGGGGACCCCGAGGGCGTCCCGGTGGACTCGTTCGAGAAGGGGACGGTGTACGTGGTGACCGGCGGGGCCGGGGCCACGGCCTACAACGTCGTCGTCAACCTCTTTTGCCCGCGCACGCCCGGGAGTCAGGTCTGCTCCGGGGACCACCATTTCGTCATCCTGGAGTTCGACAACCACCGCCTGACCTACACGGCGAGGGCCACGCGGGCCCAGTTGCTGGGAACGAACCCGTCCAACGCCAAGGTCATTGACACGTTCGTGATTGACAAGCCGTTCCCCGGCGGCGAGAACCCGTGTGCCCCGACGCCTCCGCCGGACCGGGGCCCGGAGCCGGTGCCGGATGCGCCGGCGGACGAGGGCGCCCCCGTCCCTGACACGCCCGCTCCCGACGAGGCGGGTCCGGTCCCTCCGGAGACGGTGTTCATCGAGCCACCCGCGGACGCAGGCATGCCACCTGCGGACCCGGGATCCCCCGCGTCGGACGCGGGTCCCGCATCGGACACGACCGGCCCGTCGCACCCAGACGCGGCCTCCGACGCGACTTTCGCGACGGGTCAGGACATCGCCTCCCCGACCGGGAAGAGCGGCGGGGGCTGTCAGGCCGGCGCCATCGCGCCGACCTGGTGGTGGCTTGTCGGGTTGCTCGCGTGGCGGCGGCGCCGGTGACCCGCGTTCAGAATCCCCCGCGGAGGCTCACGAGGCCGCCACCCTCCACGGGCGTGCCGAGCACGACGAAGCGGTCCCGGGGCTGGGGCTTCAGGAACAGGAGGAGGACCGCGGCCGCGCCGGACGCCCCGGAGAGCGCGTAGCACGCGATGGCCCAGTTGCGGTGCGTGCGGTAGTCGCCGACCCGATTCGCGGAACCCCGGTTGACTGCGTCCGCGTCCCGGTTCGCCGCCACGTTCAGGTAGATCCCCGCCCCGAGGAGGCCCGCGGCCGCGCCCGCGGCCACGTAGGGCCAGGGCCAGGCCGGACGGGACAGCAGGGGTCCCCCCGGTTCCACCACCACCTCGACCCCGGAACGCGGCTCGGGCAGGACCCTCAGGCGCATCAACTCGCGGGTCGCGGCTTGCCCCGGCGCGAATCGTTCCACGCGAACCCATCCGTCGTCCCCCGCCCGCGCAAACAGGACCGTTCGCCCCGCGACCTCGGCCAGGCGCCGAGCCGTCGCGGTCCCGTTCACCCCCTCGGCGAGCCGCAGCGAGTTCTCGGGACCCGGCATGACCCGGTCCGCGAGGTCCAGGTCCAGGCGGAGGCCCGGGCCTTCGGGGAGCCCGCGCCACGCGTATGAGGCTCCCGACGCGGTCAAGACGGTCAGTTCGTGACTCCCACCCAGGGGCAGACGGACCCTCCAAGGGGCCTCCCCGTTCGCCGGCGTCCCGTTGACCAGCAGCATCGCCCCGGCCACCCGTTCGGCCGGGCTCACCGTCACCTCGATTTCCCGGCCGTGCGCGCGGGCCCCTGCGACGAGCGCCAGCACCTCCGGGGGCTCCTGGGTCTCCTCGACCATCCTCGCGGGGAAGACACGGGCCACCAGGCGGGCCAGGCCTTCCGCCTCGCGGGTCTGCCCCCGCAACAGGTGAAGCCTCACCAGAAGGGTCGCGCCTGCGCACATCGCCCGGAGCGCCGCCTCCTCGCCGCGGGCGAGGCACGGCCGTTCGAAAAACAAGGCCACCGCACCGTCCAGGACCCGGCTGGCGCCTTCCAGGTCGGTCCGTTCGAAGAAGAGGTCCGAGCCGTCACGCACCTTCTGGAGGAGGGTTCCCAGGAGGTCCTGTCCCTCGCAGGCGGGTTCCCGCCGGGCCAAGGCCACCGCTTCCGGACCTGAAACGACCCGGTAGATGCGCATCATCTGGGCCCGGACCACCTCGGCCACACGACCCGAGCCGCTCTGGGCCGCCTCCCCGTCCATCAGCAGGATTGCTTCCGGGACTTGGGCCGTTGCGGGGGTGGTCACGAGCAGCAACACGACCGCGGAGGCCAGGGACCATCCCACCGGCCAGGGCTTTCGAGTCATGACCCACCTTCCCCGTTGCCCGGCGCCGGGAACGATGATACCAGCAACGCCCCCACCCGGCGGTCGGTCCGTAAGGATTTGCAAGACGCGCGCCGAATGCCTATATTGAAGTCGAGAGACGTGGCGGGATGGCGGCCATGTTCGACGTCTTCATCATCGAAAAGGTGCGCGAGGAAGAGGAACGCCGCCGCCGGGAGCAGGAACGACCGCGCCTCGAGGCGCCCGAATTCGACGGACCGGTTCCGGAGACCGGTCCGGAGGAACCGAACGACGCGCCCAGACGCGGCGTCCTGATCATTGACCCGGACGAGGCGTGACCAGCGCTCGCTCGACCGTGTCCGGCCACTTCTCGCCGGACCCCGTCAGGACCTGGCACGGGCCGGCCAGCAGCAGGGGTATCCACGCCAGGGCCAGGAGCACCAGGAGCATCTTCAGCAGGTTCATGGGAAACCGGCGCGGCGGGTCCTCGCGTTCGACCTCGGCCCGGATGAGGGCGAGCCGGGCCATCAGGCGCGCCATGTCCGGCGGCTCGCGCAGAGGGTCCGGCCTGGGTCGTTCCTGGGACATCGCGTGCGCAATTCTGCTATCTCCGACGCACAGGGGCAATTCCTGCCTAGCGACCTGAGCAATCCGCGCTGTAGGCGCGGATTGCGACGCGCCCGCAGCAGGGGCCCCGGCTCCCAGCGCGAAGCGCTCCGGGAGGCTGTCCCCGTGGGACAGCCGATCGCCGGGGGGCGCCGTGGGGGGTGCGGGGCC
>JBBIPO010000134.1:0-10688 GCA_037442805.1 Deltaproteobacteria bacterium | reverse complement strand
CTCAATACGAACCCGGCGCTCCTACCTTGGAAACCCAGCCCACGATCACGGCCAATGCGATCAGGTCCAAGAGGAGCCCGCGACGGACCATCTGCGGTACCGTGACCAGCCCGGTCCCGTAGGCGATGGCGTTCGGGGGGGTCGAGACCGGCAGGACGAAAGCCATGCTGGCTGCCAGGGCCGCGGCGATGACAGGCGGCCCGGACGGCAGCCCAACCTCGCCGGCCATGGCGTGGACCACGGGGGCCACGACCGCGATGGCCGCGGTGTTGGACATGAACTCGGTCAGCACCAGCGCGGTCACCGCGGACAGGGCGACCAGGCCTGCGAGGGACGTCACTCCGGTGGCATCGAGGGCTGTCCGCCCCACCAACTCCCCCAGCCTGGTGCGGCCCACGAGGGACCCGAGCGACAGGCCCCCGCCGAACAGGAGGATCGTGCCCCAGTCAATCCGGCGCAGCCGGTCGGGCGTGAGCACGGGGCGCCACGGCCGCACGGTCGTGGGCAACGCGAAGAGCGCCACCGCGCCACCCAGCGCGACCACGCCCTCGGGGAGGCGGTCCCCGACGAGGCGGGCCACGTCGTCCCCGGCGATCGCGGCCAGGCTCGGCGCGAGCCATGCGAGCACCATCGCGCCGAAGACGGCCGCGACCACGCGCTCTCCAAGCGTCCAGTGAGACGCGCCGATGCCTTCGGGACGCGGAGCAACCCCTCGCCGGGACCCCGCGAGGCCGACGAGGTTCATTCCAACCAAGACGACCATCAGAATGACCATCATTGGAACGGCCATCGCCATCCACTCTCCGAACCCAATGTGTTCCCCGGTCGCGCGTTCCAAAAATCCGATGGCCAGGAGGTTCGGAGGGGTGCCGATGGGCGTCCCGATCCCACCGATGCTGGCCGCGTACGCCACGGTCAGCACGACGCGCGAACCCTCCCGTGGCTTGCCGTCCCGCGTCATCATCGAGACCGCGAGCGGCATCACGACTGCCGCGGCCGCGGTGTTGCTCATCCACATGGAGACCAACGCCGTCCCGAGCCCCAGGGCGACGAGGCGCCCACCCGGGGAGGTGGCTACGCCGGGGATTGCGAAGAGGGCGCGGGTCACCCGCCGATCCAGGCCCGAGTCCACCAGGGCCTCCCCGACCAGGAACGCCCCCAGGAACAGGAAGATCACGGGGTCCGCATACGGGGCGAAGACATCGCGCGCGGGGGCCACGCCGAGCCCCACGCACAGGATGCTCCCCAGGAGGGCCGTCACCGCGATGGGCAGGACCTCGGTGACCCAGAACACGATGACCAGACTGGCCACGGCCGCCAGCCGGTGGGCCTGCGTTCCGATCGGAAGGTCCGACAGGAGCACGAGGGCGAAACACGCGGGGCCGGCGAGGAGTCCGACGAGGCGTCGCATGGGCCCGATTCTATCCGAATCCACCCGCGAGGGGCTCGGGCCGGCGCGCGCGATCCTTCGGAATACTTGGACCGCGCCCCCGTGTTCTGATACCGTTGAAATGGCGCGTTCGAAAGGAGGCATGGTGCGAAGGACATTCATCGTGGCCGTCGTCGTCGGGGTCTCGGCGTGGATGGGGGACCTGTCCCTGGTCCCGGCCGCGCAGCCCGAGCGGCTTTGCGACGACGCGGAAGACGAGGACTCGGACTACTGGGAGGGCATCGAGTTCGGCGAAGACGACTTCGCCGAGGTCCGGCGCTTCGTGAGGCTCTTCTACATCGATCCGAGTTACGACAAGCGCATGGCCTGGGTCATGGCGGCGAACTTCGCCCTGCGCGAGATGTCGCCCGCCTGGGAGGTCCTGCCCGACGATTATTACCGAGCGATGAAGCGCCTGCCGAAGTTCCGGAAGCGCTTCGGGGGCCCCGCGGTGCGGCTTCGCAAGGGCGACCCGTTCCTGTTGCACCAGGTCGGCGACCGCGATCGAGACGAGAGAGATTCTCGCTCGATGAGCCCCCAGGAGGTGCAGAGGGCCAAGAAAGAAATGCGCGAACGCCAGGAGGCCCTCGAGAAGGCGTTTTCGCGCATCCCGTTCACCGAGGATGACTTCAAGCGCGTGGTGGCCTTCATCCGTTCGCGGGGGCAGGAGCAGGGCGCGCCCGTGAGCGACACCAAGGTATTTTCGGCCGCGGCACGGGGCTACCTCGCGTCCCTGGACCCGCACTCCACGATCCTGTCGGCACGGGCATGGGACGAGAGCACCCAGGCCACGTCCGATTCGAGTTTCGAGGGCATCGGGGCGGTCCTCACGAAAAAGGGGGACCAGACCATCATCGAGACCCCGATGGAGGGGCAGCCGGCCTTCAAGGCTGGACTGCGGGCGGGGGACGTCATCATCGCGGTGGACGGCCAGAACGTCGAGGGCCTGCCGCTTCACAAGGTGGTCCAGAAGATCCGGGGGCCGAAGGGGACCGAGGTCCGCTTGACGATTCGCCGGCTCGGGGAATCGCGGGACCTCGAGTTTGCGATCACGCGGCAGCGCATCGAGGTCCGCAACGTCCAGTACCGACTGCTGGATCGGCACCCCGACGTGGGGTGGCTCAAGATCACGGGATTCGTGGACGGCACGAGCGAGGCGGTGGAGCGCGCCGTGGCCGACCTGGTCCGCCAGACGAAGGGGGGGCGGCTGCGGGGGCTGATCTTGGACCTGCGCTTCAACGCGGGCGGCCTGTTGCAGGAGGCCGTGCAGGTGGCGGACCAGTTCCTCGACCACGGGGTCATCGTGTCCGTGAAGAACCCGAGCGACCGCGACGAGGTCTATCGGGCGAAGCCCGGGGCCTACGAGTTCCCGGTCGTGGTCCTGGTCAACGCGGGAAGCGCCTCCGCGGCCGAGATCCTCGCGAGCGCCATCCAGGAGAACCGGCGAGGGATCGTGGTGGGCGAGCGGACGTTCGGCAAGGCCTCGGTCCAGACGCTCCTGCACCCCCTGTTGAGGCGCGACTACTACATCAAACTGACGATCGCGCGTTACTACGCGCCGAGCGGTCGCACGATCCAGGTCCTGGGGGTGACCCCCGACATCCCGATCCCGCCCGCGCCGGGCGAGGAGCCGCCGCCCGCCTTCCGGGAGGAGGACCTCCTGCACCACCTGTCGCGCCTCTCCGGGGAGGTCGAGCCGGTCCAGCCCGACGTGGCCCGCGAGCTGTCCGCGTGCGACCGGCGGATGGGGATGGCCGACCGCCTGGTGCGGGCCGACCCGAATCCCCAGGTCAAGCCAGACTACCCACTGTTGAAGGCGGCGGACCTTCTCGAGTGCCTCGTGGCCACGACCGAGAAGCGGTCCGACGCGAACCGGACCGCGGGAACCGACCAACCCTAGGCTGCAAGGGGCCATCCGCACGGTGGCGCGGACGGCCTCCCCCCAGGCCAACCGTGCCGACAGCGCGGCTTGCTCGCGTTTTTTTTCGTTGACGGGCGGCCAAACGTGGATAACATTCCTCCGACCTCGGCCTGGCCGACTGGGAGGCGACGTCGTTGCTCACGGACAAGACCATTGGAATCCTGGGCGCAGGGAACATGGGCGAGGCCCTCATCGCTGGCCTGGTCAAGGCCTGCATCGTGGAGCCGCGCCAGGTGCTCGCGAGCCGCCGCTCCGAGGTGGCCCTGGCCTATCTCGCGGACACCTACGGCATTCGCACGACCACGGACAACAAGGCGCTGGTCTCGCAGAGCGACTTCGTGGTGCTCGCAGTGAAGCCGCAGGTCATGGCGCGGGTCCTCGACGAATGCGCCGGGGAGTTTCACCAGGGCCAGGTCGTGATCTCCATCGCGGCCGGGATCACGACCGCCTTCATCGAGTCGCGGGTCGGGATCGGCATCCCGGTGGTCCGCGTGATGCCGAACACGCCGGCCCTGGTGGGCGAGGCGATGTCGCCGTACTGCCTGGGCCGGCACGGGTCCTCGGAGCAAGCGCTGCTCGCGTCGCAGATCTTTTCGGCCGTCGGCGTGACGGTCCAGGTCCCCGAGGCGTGGCTCGACACCATCACCGCCCTGTCCGGAACGGGACCCGCGTATATCTTCTACCTGCTGGAGGGCCTGATCGAGGCCGGCGTCGAGATGGGCCTGCCCGAGCATCTTTCGCGGGCCCTGGTCCGGCAGACCGTGTTCGGCGCGGCCAAACTGGTGACCGAGACCACGAGGTCCCCCCGACAACTGCGGGCCCAGGTCACGTCTCCGCAGGGGACCACGCACGCGGCGATGACGTACCTGGATGCGCAGGGATTCCTGGGAACGCTCAAGCAGGCCGTGTTCCGGGCCCGGGATCGGGCCGCGGAACTCGGGCGGGCGAACGATGGCCAGAACTCGCAGGACCACTAGCGGGTCCACGCCTCTGGTCGCTTCGGGGCCGCAGGTCGCCCCGACTCCGCGCCACGGACGTCTGATCGGCGCCGAGCTCGAACTGTGGTTGTTCGATTCGTCGGGCCGGGCCCGCAATCGGGCGTCGGACGTCATCGAAGGCTTCGAGCGCGATGTCCGCCCCCACCTGCACCCGGAGGTGCGGGCCCTGCTCGGGGACCTGCACTACGAGTTCGACCGCTCCTCCGTGGAGATCGGCTGCAAGCCCGCCGAGACTCTCGCGGAGGTCGGCCGCAGCGTGACCACCACCTTGACCGCGGTGGACGGGTACACGCGGCGGCTGGGGCTTCGTGCCTTGCCCTACGGCGTGCGCCTGGACGGCAATCCGTTGATCGTGGACAAGCCGCGTTACCGGATCCAGAACCGCATCTTCGGGTTCTGGTTCCGCGAGATGCTCTTGCCGCTCGCCGGACTGCACATCCATGTGGACCTGTCGGACGACGAGCGCGTGGCCGGGGACCAGTTCCGGCTCGCGAACGCCTTGCGACCGGTGCTGATCGCCTTCAACGCCTGCACGCCGATCTTCAACGGGCGCCTGACCCGCTACACGAGCGCCCGCACCCACTACTACAAGCTGACCTACGAGGAACACGGGCTCCCCAAGAACGGATGCCTGCTAGACCTGGACAACGTCACGACCCTCGCGGACTTCCGCCGCATCGCCCAGCACGCCTATCGCGACATCATCGCGCGCATCAACGCCAAGGGCATCCGCAACTGGGAGCCCTACTTCGACGCCATCAACACGATCTGGGGCGGGGTGCGCGAGGGCCGCTACGGGACGGTCGAGAGCCGCATCTCCGACGCGCACCCGGAACTCGAGTACGTGATGGCGGCCCTGGCCCTGCACCGGGGGCTCGGCAACCTGCTGACCTCGGTGTCGCCGCCGTTCCGGATCACGACGCACTCCGAGAAGTGCTTCTATGCCATCGGTCAGGAACTGGCGGTTCCGCGCTTCGATGTCCTGCGGGAACTCGAGTACAAGTCCCTGTCGAGCCTGTACCCGCGCGGGGGCTACAACGGGGTGCACCCGGACTGTCTGGCCCTGTGCGCGACGGCCTTGAAGTTCGCCAAGGCGGGGCTGGGCTGGCAGGACCGGAGGTTCCTGAGGCCATACGACCACCTCGTCCTCGGGGACGAGGAGACCCTGTCGTGCCGCATCACGCGGTACGCCATCGAGAACGGGTTGTTGCGGGAGCGCGACCAGTCGTTCGTCCCGGGAGGCGCGAACCGGCTGCGCCTGCACCTGTACGAGGAGGTCTATCGGCCCAGCCTGCGCCGGGCCCAGGAGGAGTTCGGGGTGGAGCGCGACCTGGTCGCGTGAACTCGCGCGGCGCGTTCCGCGAGTCGCGGAAGGAGTCGAGGATGAGACTGTCCGACAAGATGGCGGCCATCGAGGCGTCGGACCTCGCGAAGGTCCGGCGCATGTCCCTGGAATACGAGGCGCGCGGGATCCGGGTGATCCATCTAGAGCGCGGGGAGCCCGACTTCGAGATGCCGGCCTTCATCGCGGACGCCATCTACCAGGCCATGCGGGAGGGCCACACCCACTACCCGGCCCTCCAGGGCGAGGCGGTCCTGCGCAAGGCACTGGCCGAGAAGGTACGGAACAAGAACGGCATCCCGGCAGGCCCGGAACACGTCGCGGTGGTCCTCGGAGGGATGCACGGGCTGTACGTGGCCCTGCGGACCCTCCTGAACCCGGGCGACGAGGTCCTGATCCTCACCCCCTACTGGCTGTCCATCTCGAAACTGGTCGGGCTCGCGGACGGGGTGTGTCGGTTCCTGCCGGTCTATCTGCCCCTGATGGAGGGGCGATATTCGCCCGCGGACTTCGCCGCCGACCTGAACCGCGCCATCGGACCGCGGACACGGGTGGTGTACGTGAACTCGCCAAACAACCCGAGTGGGGCCGTCGTACCCCGAGAGCACTTCGAGGCCCTGGCTCGCGTCGCCACCGAGAGGGACCTGGTCGTCCTGTCGGACGAGGCCTACGAGGACATCCTCTTCGATGGACTCGAACACGTCAGCGTCGCGGCTTTGCCCGGGATGATGGAGCGGACGGTCACGTGCTACGCCTTCTCGAAGTCGTACGCCATGACCGGCCTTCGCCTCGGGTACCTGGTCGGCCCTGCGGATTTCATCCAGTTGGCCTGGAGCCGCATGATCCTGTACACCACCAACGGCATCCCGGCCCCGATCCAGATCGGGGCCGTGGAGGCCCTGCGCCGTGGCGACGCCGACATCGAGCGGATGCGGCGGGCCTACGAGGAACGACGGGACGCCTTCCTGGCCGCGCTCGGCCGGGTGCGCGGCATCCGGGCCCCGAGGCCGCGCGGGGCCTTCTACGTCTTCGCGGACGTGAGCGAGTTGTTGCGGGGGCGCCCCATCTACGACCTGATCGCGGAGTGGCTCGAGGTCGGGGTCGCGGCGGCCCCGGGCGCGGCCTTTGGCGCGGAGTACGGGTCGTGGGTGCGGTTCTCGACGGCGAGCGCGCTCGAGGACCTCGTGGCGGCGGCCCAGGCCCTCGAACGACGCTACGGAACGGCCGTATGAGCGGGGACGACGAACGGACCGTGGTCGAGGAGCTGGCCACGCTGATCGGCCTCGCGCGGTCGAGCGGCGAGTCCAACCAGGGCCTCGTGGCGTACCTGTCGCGCCTGTACCAGGACCTCGGCTGGCGAACGCGGCGTTACGCCCGGGACGACCAGGGGAGCGTGACGAACCTCCTCGTCACGAGGTCCGATCGGCCCACGGTTCTGTTCTGCGTGCACACGGACACCGTGCCGCCCGGGGACCCGACCCTGTGGACCGCGACCGGCCACCGCCCGCGCTCGGCCCGGGTGGACGGCGGGCGGGTCCACGGCCTCGGGGCAAGCGATACGCTGGGCTCGATGGCGGTGCTCGACGTGCTGTCGCGCGAGGGGGCCTGGCAGGACGGCGTGGCCATCCTGTTCTCGGCGGACGAGGAGGTCGGGGCCCTGGGCGCGGCCGACACCCTACGAATGGGCGGCATTCCGGAGTCGGTGCGGCTCGTGGTCGTGTGCGAGCCGACCAACAACCTGGTGGTCCGGGGCCAGAAGGGATACGTCCCCTTCGACGTGGTCGCGCGGGGAGTGTTGCGCCCGAACCAGCCGGGGCGCGTGGACGAGGCGGACGTCAAGGTGACGCTGGTCGTGGGCCAGGAGGCGCACTCGGCGCGGCCGGAGGAGGGCCGCAACGCCCTGTTCGAGGCCGCGGGCATGGAGGACGTGGAGGCGCTCGCATCCGAGGTGGTGGTCGGCGTCGTCTGCCGGGGCGTGCGCAACAAGGTCCCGGGGCTGTGCGCAGTGTCCTACGCGACCCGGGACCGCCTGAAGCCTGGCGGGACGCACACGGCGTGGGACCTGAAACCCGTGCTTGCCTTCCTCGAGAGGCTTCGCGCGGTCGCGGAGGACCTGGCGGCCGTGCGCGACGAGCGCTTCCGTCCCCCCCAGGTCACGCTGAACGTGGGTTCCCTCGAATCGGTCGCGGACGAGGTCGTGATGGCCTGTGACCTGCGGCCGGTGCCGGGCCTCGACCATCGCGCGGTCCTGGACCGGGTGCTGGGGGAGGCCCGCGCCGTGTTCCAGGACGCGGCGTTGCGCTTCCCGCACCCGCCCCTTCCCGCGGTCTGGACCACGCTCCCGACCGCGCTGGAGGCCGAGATCGCCGACCGCGTGGACCCGTTCGGGAAGTCGGCCTACACCGAGGCCGCGGTCTTCGCGCCGGCCGGCTTCCCGGTCGTCATCGCCGGACCCGGGAACCTCCTGGTGCATCGCCCGAACGAGTACGTGGACGTGGGCGCGCTCCTGGCCGCGAAGGACCTGTACCTGAGGCTCGCCTCCCTGACCATGAGGTTGCCCGAGGACCTCGAATCACCGAGGGCGCCTTCCCAGGAGTATCGTCCTTGAACCTTCAGATATGGAGTTTTCTTGGCACCGCGGGTCTCGTCTCGCTGGTCCATGGCCTCTTGCCGAACCACTGGTTGCCGTTCGTCCTCGTGGGGCGCGCCCAGCACTGGAAGACCGGGACGATGCTGTCCGTGCTCGTGGCGGCCGGGGCCGCGCACACCGCGGTCGCCGGGGCGATCGCCCTGACCCTGCTGCTCGCGGGGGTGGCGGTCCAGGACGTGATCCGCCCCGCCGCGCACCTCCTCCCCGGGGCCATCCTGGGCGCCGCCGGCGTCTTTTTCCTGGTCCTCGACCGCCTGCCCGGCTACCACCATCACCATGACCTGCACGAGGCGCACCGCTCGGGCATGTCCGACGCGACGGCCGTCGTGACGCTGATCCTGTCGCTCGCCCTCTCCCCGTGCGAGGCCATGGTCCCCGTGTTCTTGAGCGCCGTCCCCCGCGGGGACCCGGTCCTGCTCCTGGGCATGGTGGTCCTGTCGGGCGCGGCCACCATCGCGGCCATGGCGACCCTGGCGCTCGTGGCCTGGCGGGGGACACGACGCCTGGACTTCGGGCGCTTCGCCCACCTGGAGCGCTCGCTGATCGGCCTGCTGCTGGTGGCGATGGGGCTCGTCTCGCTGGCGGTCGGCCTGTGGGAACACGCCGGCTGAACGGGCTTCAACCTCGACCGATCCGCGCCAGGACCGCGGCGACCACGGCCGAGACGAGCGCGTCGTCCGGGGCCTGACCAGCCGGGCCGCACACGGTGCACCCCTCGCACGAGGCGAAGTTCGAGCGCCACCCCATGGCCTGGCCGAGGGCCCGCAGCCGCTCGACCTCCTCGCGGGGCAGCGGCTTCAGGGGACCCAGGGCACGCGCCATGAACGTGATGCGGGCCGTGTGCTCCAGGGCCTCGAGGCGGTCGTATGCCTCGAACACGTGGCGGCCGAGCGTGACGGACCCGTGGCGGTCCATCATGACCAGGTCGTGGTCCACCAGGAGCCGCTCGACCTCAGCCGCGAGCGCGTCGGTGGTCGGGGTCACGTAGGGGGCCATGCCCACCTCCCCGAGCGTCACGATGGCCTCGGGAACCACGCACTGGGCCAGGCTCACCCCCGCAATGGTGAAGGCCACGGCCGTGGGCGGGTGGGCGTGGACCACGGCCCCGATGTCCGGACGCACCCGGTATGCGGCCAGGTGGACCCGCACCTCGGACGACGGCCTCCCGCGCCCCTTGACCACGCGACCCTCCAGGTCCGTGACCACCAGGTCGGCGGGCTTCAGAAAACCCTTGTTCACCCCGGATGGGGTCACGACGATGCGCGACCGCCCCAGCCGGACGCTGACGTTCCCCTCGCCGCCCGAGATGAGCCCGCGCTCGTGCATCCGGCGGCAGCACTCGACGACCTGGTCACGTGCGGTCGGTTCGTCCATGCGGCCTCACGGCCCCCGGTGCATCAATCCCCGCTTCTTTTATTCTGGCGCTCGGTCTCCGCGACGTCGAGTCTCCAGGCGCCTCCCTGCTTTCGGAAGACCAGCACGTGCCGCTGGCCTCCCTGGTCGGCAGGGGCGCGCACGGTCAGCAACGCCCGGTCGTCCCCCACGACCTCCTCGGACTCGACGGTCGAGCGGCTCAGGAGCGCGAGGGCGGGCGGGACCGGACCCTCCGCGGGCGCCGAGGTGGCGTACAGCGAGATCAGGGCCTCCGCGAACGGACGGGACTCTTCGGTGAAGTGCGACGCAAACTCGGCGGCCTGGCCCTCGCGCGCCGCCTCCTCCATGGCCTCGAAGACGCGGGTCGGGGACTTCGCGCAACCGAGGACCGCGGTCAGCGCGACCAGGCACGCCGTTCGCGCCGCCGCTGACCGACGTCTCGACATGTCGATCCCCCTGGCACGACTCACCACGGCCGCGGGTACTGGAGGGCATGCAGGTCACAGAACCAGGCCCCCGAGAGCGCCAGATTCAGGGTCACGCCGTGTCCGTCGCGCACGAAGTAGAGGGACTGGGATGGCTCGTCGGTCCTCAGGAGGCCCCACTCCCCGGCGACCACCCGGCCGTTTGTCAGGACCGTCCGGAGCGACTGCAAGACCTCCGGCAGCCATTTCTGGAATGACGCTTCCCGCAGCAATCGCCGCGAGGCGGGGTCGAGGGCGTCCTCCACGTCCCTGCTCAGGACCCCGGACGAGGCCTCGACCGCGACGCGAAGCCGGCCCGCGGCCTCCCGGACATCCGGGGCGCACCCTTGCCCGAGTCCCGTCAACACGAGCGCGATCGCGAGACGGTGCGAGAGGGGGGACTTGAACCCCCACGGAATTGCTTCCACAAGCACCTCAAGCTTGCGTGTCTACCAACTTCCACCACTCTCGCAGTGGGGCGTCAACGCGGTTTCTTCCTACCACGCCCAC
>JBBIPO010000133.1:0-10695 GCA_037442805.1 Deltaproteobacteria bacterium | reverse complement strand
GCCTCGCGGGCGCCCTCCACGGCCGTTACGGCCACGACCCTGGCCACCTCGGGCGGGTCCGCGCGGTCGCAGGGCCACGGGTCGAGCCACAGGGCGCCCCCGACGGCCACGGCCAGGGCCGCGAGCAGCCCCACGACGCATGCGCCCCACCGCGTTCGCCGGGGGCCACACTGAACCAGGATGGGGATGCGCGTCGCCACCGCCCTAACGCTGCGGCGCGCGGGGAGGCGTCGTCCTACCCTGGGCCGCGGCCTGCGCGTCCTTGGCCGCCTGGACCGCGGCCTTGACGGCCTCGGCCCGCTCGCGGGCGGCCTGGGCCTTCGTCTTCGCCTCGCCGAACTTCGCGTCCTCGAACGCCTTCTGGACCGCTTGCAGCGCGGCCTCGACCCCCGCGAGGTCGCCCTGGAGGGCCTCCAGGTCCGCCTCGGTCCCCTTGCCGGTCGGGGCCTCCGCCAGCATCGCCTTCGCCTCGTCCAGGCTCTTGCGGGCCTCTGCGATCGCCGCGGCCGTTTCCCGCTGGACGCGCTCGCGCTCCGCCGCGGCGTTCTGGACGGCCTTGTCCGCGGCCTTCTGGACCTCCGCGATCAGGACCTTGGCCTGGTCGTACTTGCGGAACCACGCGAACCGGGCCTCCTGGGCCTTGACCTCGGCCTCGAGCCTCGCGAGGGCCTCCTCGGCGGCCCGTAGCGACTCGGGCGCGTACTCCGTCGCCCCGGATGTCCGCGCGGATTCCACCGCAGTCTTGGCGGCCGCGATCTCCGCCGCCGGCGGCTTGGCGCAGGCGACGAGCCCCATCAGCACCGCGAACCCGCACGCCTTCCTGACGATCTTCATCGCGCCACCTCCTGTGAAAGGACCCCGGCACCCGCTCCGTCAGGGAACGGGTGACACCATCATACGACGAATCGTTGAAGGGCGTCGGGGGGTACCATCAAGACGCCCCTCCCTGGACGAACCAGGGAGGGGGCTCCCGTCATCACTGTGCCGCCTTCGCGAGGTTTTCGAGCATGTCGGTCGTGATGGACTTGGGCCGCTCGATGGGCTGGCCCGTGGCCCGGTCCCAGGTGACGTTGGCCGAGACGCCGAGCGCGCGCCCGATGCCGAACAGGACCGTGTAGAAGTCCCACTCCTTCACGCCGTAGTAGTACTGCAACTGGCCCGAGTGCGCGTCCACGTTGGGCCAGGGGTTCTTGGCCTTGCCCGCGGCCTGGAGCACCGGGGGCACCGCCTCGAAGACCACGCTGACCGTCCTGAAGATCGGGTCGTCCGGGCAGTGCTTCAGGGCGAACTCGCGCTGGCAGGTGTAGCGCGGGTCCGTCTTGCGCAGGACCGCATGACCGTACCCGGGGATCACGTTTCCGCTGTTCAGCGTGTCCCAGGCGTATTTCTCGACCTGCTCCTTGGTGGGAACCCCGCCGAAGTGCTTCATCACCTTCATGATCCAGTCCAGGCACTCCTGGTTCGCGAGTCCGTGCAGGGGGCCAGCCAGGGCGCACAGACCACCCGCCCACGCGTAGTACACGTCGGAAAGGGTCGAGGCCACGAGGTGCGCGGTGTGGGCCGAGGCGTTGCCGCTCTCGTGGTCCGAGTGCAAGATGAAGTACAGCTTCATCAGCTCCCGGTACTCGGGGTTCGGGTTCTTCATCATGTGAGCGAAGTTCGAGCCCCAGTCCAGGTTGGGGTCGGGCGCGTTCGGGTAGTCCCCGTAGTACTTGCGGCGATAGACGTAGGCGGCGATGGCCGGCAGGCGCGCCACCATCGTCATCGAGTCCTCGTACATCGCCTCCCAGTACTCCTCGCGCTTGATCGTTTTCTCGCCGTAGCGCTTCGCGAAGACGGACTCGCGCTGCATCGCGAGGACCCCGAGCGCGAACAGGGTCATGGGGTGCGTGTCCTTGGGACCCGCGCTCTCGATCACGTCGTGGACGTACTGGGGCACGGTCCACCGCGAGCGCCAGTCCGCCTCGACCGCCTCGGCTTCCTCGAGCGTCGGGATGTCCCCGGTGAAGAGCAGGTAGTAGAACCCCCCCACGAGCGGGATCTCGGCCCCGGGCCGACGGGGGAGTTTCTCGAGCGTTTCGGGGATGGTGTATCCCCGGAAGCGGATCCCCTCGTTCGGGTCCAGGTACGAGATGTCGGTCAGCAGGGACTTGATGCTCCGCATCCCCCCCGCGACCTGGGCGACGGTCACCTTGTCAATGACCTTGTCGCCGTACTCCTTGATGAGCGCGCGATAGCGCTCGCGCGCCGGCGGCACCTTCTGGGCCAGTTTCTCCTTGAGCGTCATCGGTCACCTCCCAATGGGTTGTCCAAGAACCGTGGGCAACTGGTTAGTACGGGCCGCGGTGATTGTCAAAGGGGTTTTTCGGGGGTTTGTTGATCTTTTCCCTGCGTCACGGGGGTCTTGAGTGGGCCCGAGAAGCACAGGGGCGATTCCCACAACCGTGGAACACGGCGATCAGTCTCTGAGAACAATCCGCGCCTACAGCGCGGATTGCTCGGGCTTTGCTCATTGCTTCCGTGCCTTGCCGAAACGCGTTAGACTGCGAACCGGATTCGGCGGGAGGGCGGGCGGACGTGAGCGGCACCACGACGTGGCGGCGCGCTGCGTCCTGGACCATCGCGGTGGCATTGCTGGGGGCCGCGGCCACTGCGCGCGCGGACGGGGAAACCGGCGGGTCTCGGCGGCCGGAAGAGGAGGGCGGGCAGCCGAGGTAGCTGCCCCTCCCGGACTGGTTCCTCCTGAACGCGGAGTATCGGGTCGAGACGGTGGACCTGAACCCCGTGGCCCTGAACGGGACCCTCGTGGACTCGATGTCGTACACAGAGCAGCGCCTGCGCCTGGACGCCGGGCTCCAGGTGCCGGGCGTCGTCCGGATGGTCACACAGGCCGACTTCCTGAACGGGGTGCTGTTCGGAGACAACGGGGACGACCAGGGCGGGCTCGACGTGAACGAGGGCCTGTCCGGCCAGCCCCCCGAGCCAGGCAACGGCCTGTCGCTCACGTCGTGCTGGCCCACCAACGCGACGTGTGGGGCATCGGGCTCGTCAACCCCGCTGACCCCCTGAACCCCGACTCGTACGGCCCCGTGCTCCGGTCCGTTCAGCCCGTGCGGGTCAATCGGGTCTATGGGGAGGTGATGCTGCCATTCGGGCTCCTGCGCGTGGGGCGGCAGCCCGCGGCCTTTGGACCCGGGATGAGCCTGCACGACGGGTCGCGGTCCAACCGGTGGGGCGTGTCGAAATATTCTTACACGGCGGATCGCTTCCTGTTCGCGACCAAGGTTTCCGAGGCCTTCCGCATGATCGGCGCGGGGCCGGATTTCAAGCCGAACCGCTCGATGGACGATGGGGTGTTCCTGGCGGTGGCGTGGGACCAGGTCGTCAACGACGATGTGCATCGCTCGTCCGACGACCTGCATCAGGTCCTGGCCGCGGTCCAGTGGAAGCCGCGGTCCGCGCGATGGTTCGGGCTGGACGTCCGGGACTTCCTGTTTCAGGTGGCGTTCGGGGGGCGATTCGGCAGCGAGTTCAACACGCGCGTCTTTCAGGTGCCAGTCACCCTCAACTTCGAGGTCGGCCCGGTCCACGTCCTGGGGGAGTTCGCGGCGACCTTCGGGCACACGCGCGAGATCAGCGAGGGATTCGCGGCCCTGCGGGCGCCGGACCCGGCGAAGCGGCACATCCACGACCAGACGATCCGGGCGTACGGGGCCCGGCAACTGATGGACGTGACCCTCGGTCCAGTCGCGGCCACCGTGGAATTCGACTACGCGAGCGGCGATGCGGACCCGCGCGACGAGACGCCGCTGACGACGTTCTCGTTCGCGCGGGACACGAACGTGGGGCTCCTCCTGTTCGAGCACGTCCTGGCCTTGGAGACGGCGCGGTCCGCGGCGGTCGGGATCCGCAACCTCAAGAACCTGGGCGCCGGTTCGCTCCCCTTGACGGAACTCGCGAGCGACGGCCGGTTCCGGAACGCGATCGCCCTGTTTCCGCGGGCAGCGGGAGGTCCGGGGTCGGGCGTCCGGGATCCGGGGTCGGGCAGGAACTCCGCGGCGGAAACGGACCCGGTCATTGTCACCGCCACCGACACGGACATGGTCACCGTCACGGTCACCGTCACGGTCACGGACACGGTGACGGACACGGACGCTTGATCTGGGGTCCGGCAGGTACTCCGTGGCGATCACGGACTCCGCCGAGGCGTCCACCAGGGCGCGCCAGTCCGGCATCTCCGGCCTCGCGAGCCCGCCGACATCGCGGCCGCAGGCCCCGGGCCGCCGGAACGTGTGGCAAACCGGTGGTCCGGACTAGAGGATCCGCGGTTTCACGTCCTTCCTCTGGCCGGAAAGGGCCGGAACGAGGCGGTCGTACAGCCACGGCGGGAGGGAGCGGTTGACCCAGGTCAGGACCTTCATGGGCCACGGGTACAGGCAGATGGGGGCGCGGCGACGGATGGCGCGGGCGATGATCCACGACGATTTCCTGACGCCGATCTTGAACGGCATCCGGAACTCGTCGTGCTCGGTCATCGGGGTCTCGACAAAGCCGGGGTGGATGCGGCAGACCGCGACCCCGTGCGGTCTCAGGTCCACGCGGAGGCTTTCGAGGAAGGTCCCCTGGGCGGCCTTGGAGGATGAGTACGAGGCCGCCTTGGGCAGTCCCCGGAACCCGGCCAGGCTCGAGACACCGACCAGGATGCCGTCCCGGCGCGCCACCATCGAGGGGATGTACGGCACCAGCGTGTAGGCCAGCCCAAGGCAGTTGATCGCGTAGGTGCGTTCGTGGATGTCGAGGTCGAAACAATCGGCCGGATTCAACCCGCCCACGCCCGCGTTGCCGATCACGATGTCCACGTAGCCGAATCGCGCAAGCACGTCCTTCGCCATGGCCTCCATGGCCGGACGGTTTCACACGTCGGCCGGGTACACCAGGACTTCGACCCCGCTGTTCCGCAGGTCCGCCGCGATCGCGTCCATGGGCTCGCGCCGGCGAGCGTTCAGGGCCAGGTGGGCCCCGAATCCTCCGAGCAAGAGCGCCAGGTCCCGACCGATGCCGGACGAAGCCCCGGTGATCACGACCCGCTTGCCCCGGTACCAGTCCGCGAGCGCCATGTCTTCCTCCCGTTGTCCAACAGGTTCGGTCCGGTCCACGACATCATACACGGAGGCGTCCTCCAGGTCCCGGAGTCCGGAATCCGCGGCTTCCCGCAGAGCCTCGACGTCCCGGTCCGCCGCGGGGACGTGAGCCACCCGCATTCCACCCCATCCTGTAACATTGGAGCGGCTCCAGGAAAAGGTGCCGCGATGTCGGAGCAGGGGACGCGCGGGGTCGGCCCGAGGATCACGCGACGGGAGTTCGTGGCCGGAGTCGGGTCCGTGGCGCTCGGGACTCTGGTCGGGGGATGTGGCGGCAGGGGAGGGGGGGTGGCCGATCGAGGACCCGATGGGTTCGCGGACCTCGCGGGAACCGACGCGATTCGCGACGTACCCGCGCTGGGCCTCGCGCGCACGGCCTTCCTGGTCGAGGGCATGCCCCCCCTGGCCGCGGAGCCCCTGCCGGCCCGCTGGCATCACCCGGCCCTGGAGGCCCTCCTGTCGCTGATGGACGGACACGGCCTCCCGTTCTATCGGAGCGCGTCCCGCGGCCCCCTGGCCGGACCCGCCGGCATCATCGCCCGGGACGACGTGGTGGTCATCAAGGTCAATGCCCAGTGGCAGGGGCTCGGGGGCACGAACACGGACCTGCTTCGCGGACTTCTGACGCGGATCGTCGAGCACCCCGACGGGTTCGCCGGGGAGGTCGTGGTCGCGGACAACCGCCAGGACCTCTTCACCGGGGGCTTCGACGCCCCGCCGAATTCCATGAATCAAGAATATACGGTGAATCATGTCATCTCGCTGTTCCAGGACCATGCCGTTTCCGGCTACTACTGGGATCAGATCCGCGACCACAAGGTCCCGGAAGACGGCGCGTTCGAGGATGGGTACGTGGTCCTGCCGGGAACCGGGCGGGTGGGGGGCGGGAGGGCGGGCCAAACCGATCGAAGCGCCGCCGCGGGGCTCGTGTCATACCCCCGCTTCACCACGCCGCGCGGTACCCGCGTGGACCTGCGGCGCGGGGTCCTGGGTCCCCACGGCTACGAGGACCGCCTGCGCCTGATCAACCTCCCGGTGCTCAAGAGCCACGTCCTGGTAGGCGCGACCGCCACCCTCAAGAACTTCATGGGGGTCCTGGACGTGGGGAGCGTGGGCGGGGACCTCATGAAGAGCCTCCATCACGCGCTGGTCCACGACGGCCTGATGGCCCGGATGATGGTCGAGGTCCGGTGTCCGGACCTGAACCTCCTGGACGCCCTGGACGTGATTCACCAGCCCCCGTTTGGCCCTCAGGGGGCGTCGGCCGCGACGTTCGATCAGGTCGGGCACCGGTGGGCCGGGGCCCTCCTGGGCGGGCTCGACCCGGTGGCGATCGATCACGCGGCCTGCACAGAAGTGCTGTACCCGTCCGCCGTGAAGGTCCCATGCGGCGACCTGCACATGATCCCAGGGACGACGTGCGTGCACGACGCGCCGTGTCTCGCAACCGGTCGTTGCGAACGCATGAATCCCAACCTCGTGGACGGTCGCGTCCTGAACCCGTCCTTCGCGATGGCCGCCCTCCTGGGCGATGCCCCGGTGGACGCGCTGGGCCGCTATCTCTCGTCATCGAGCCTCGTGCTGCACGGGGCCCCGTCCGTGGACCGGGAGACCTACACCCTCGTTCGAACACGCATCGCTTGATGGCTAGAAGAACGCCCCCATCAGGGCGCCGGTGCCCTCGTCCCGCCAGGCGCAAAACCGCCCGCAGCCGGGAAGGGCTTGAAGCGACGCCCAGGAGGCAATCCCCGCGCCGGGGATGAGGGAGCGTGACCACGTGCCGCCGGCGGACCGGACCGCGACGCGAAGGCCGTTGGCAGACCGGTCGCGGTACGCGATGACCGGCGTGTCACCCGCCAGGGCCAGGGAGGCGAACTCCCCCACGCCGGGACCGGCATCCACGTCCTCGACCCACCAAGTCCCGTTGTGGCGGGTCGCGTATCGCAACCGACCGGACCCGTGGACGTGCCAGGCCACGTGCGGGACATCCCCGTCGTCGAGGACCAGCGACGAATACCAGCCCGTGTCGTCCCCGGACTGGACGACCTCGGGCTCGAACCCTCCGTCTTCCCTGACCGCGTACCGGAGTTCCCCCGAGCAGCCGACCGGGGTCAGGTCCCCGCACCCGAAGTACGTGACGTGGACCCGGCCGGCGTGGTCCAAAGCGATCGAGGGGTCGTTGCCGGCCATCCCGCCCGCGTCCGCGACCTCGACCTCCCAGCGGCTCGGGGTCCTCCAGGCATGTCGGAGGTCGCAGTCGCCCAGGTCCAGGTACGCGGCGTGGACGTCCCCGTCGGGTCCTCGAACGGCCGAGACATCGAGTCCCACCCCGGGGGTCGGGTCCACGACCTCGGGGACCGTCGCTTCGGCGTCCACCCGCGCGGCCGTCAGCCCCTGACCGTCCGCGTCGCGATAGAACACGACGAGCGTTCCGTCCGAAGTGAACACCACGTCCAGGGAACGGCCGAACCAGGACGGATCGATCCGCGCGGCCAGGGACGTCACGGTCCACGCGCCAGCACGCTGGGCGCGAACCGCATCTCCGCAGGCCAGTTCCACGGCCCCCGTATCGGACCGGGCGTGGACGACGCAGACCCTCCCGTCCGGCCCCACCGCGGCCCGGGCATGGGCCCCGGCCTCCGGTCCGGGCGCGACCACCCCGGTCCGGGCCGACGAGGGGTTCCCCTCGCAGGGTTCCCCCACATCCCGAGCGGACTCCTCCAGGAGGATGACATCCGGCGCGACGTCCGGCTGCGCGAGGTCCGCGTCGCCTGGGCCGTCGTTCGCGCCACGGCACGCAAGGCCCGAAACGATCAGGAACCACGGGATTCGCATCACCGCCCCGTGAAGACCTTCAGGTCCTGGTCGAGTTGCTCCGCCGTGACCGGCATCCCCTCGGCCGAGGGCGTGAAGGACGAGGGCGTCTCCCAGTCCGTGTGGAGTCGGTCCGGCTCCCCGCGCGCCGTGAAGTAGCGGTCGAGGGCCGAGAGTCCCTGGAGGGCCTTGCGGTAGGCCTCCTCGTGCTGCCAGGCCACGGCCGCGTCCGCCGCGTCCAGATATGATTGCACAGCCTCGCGGTAGTCCGGGTCCGCGTCCGAGAAGGTCGGGTCCGCGGCGGCCAGCAGGTCATACAGGGCCACGACCTCCCGGCGCGCGAAGATGCGCTTCAGCATGTGCTGGGTCCCGGCGCCCATCTTGAACGTCATGTACGAGTTCGCGTCCACCGGGAAGTCGCGGCTCCCCGGCTCGGTCGAGTAGAACGGGATCGTGGCCTGCTCCGTGGTCATCTCGAAGGTCTCGGCCAGGTCCTGGTGCTTGCGATAGTCGTAGCCGTCCTCCATCCCCAGGTACGGTGCGTCCGGGATGACCGTGGTCTGATGTTTGTATCCGATATTGTGCTGAATGGTTTCGGCGAACTGGTAACTCGTGAACTGGCGGGTCAGTTCGCGGGCGTCCGGGTCGTCCAGGCTCTCGCGCAACCAGAACGGGAACCCCGTGGCCCACGGGTGGAACCGGCCGAACAACTGCTCGAAGAGCATCGGGGCCACCGTGTCGAGCAGTTCCCCGAGGTCGGGCACCGACTTCAGCAGGTCATGGAACGGCGCGGGGTCCAGCAGGAAGCGCAGGGTCGGGACCGGCGACGTGGTGTAGGTCCAGTCCATCAGGAAGACCTCCCACCACAGCCCGTACGCGTCGGACCAGGCGTTCAGGTTCGGCCCCACCGGGCCGCCGAACTTCTGCTCCATCAGGTCCATCACCTGCTCGCAGGTCAGGCCGAACTGCCGCGCGAACACGCACATCAACTGCCCGGTGTTCGCGGTCCACCCCCCGAGCCGTCCCTCGTACGCGCGGTAGGGGGTCAGAAAGAAGATCGCCGGCATCACGAAGGCCCGCCCCGACCGGTGATACGGCGGGGCGAACGGGTTGTACTGGAGCGGCTTCCCGTCCGGGTCCGCGCCTCCCCGTACTCGCGCAGTCGATCCGCGAGCACGACCTGCATCCCCGGCAGGCCCGGGATGTCCCAGTGATGGTGCCAGTCCATGTGGAACGTCTTCCACGACCCGTCCGCCCGCAATAGCCTCACGTCCGAGTGCAGCGGGAAGTCCGCTTCCTGGACGAAATGCTTCAACAGAACGGCCCGAATGTCGTCGGGGGGACGGTACGGGTATCGCTGGATCGTGATGTTCGCGAACGGATTGGCCGCGCGCACCGAGTCCTCGAAGGTGCGCCAGTCGATCACGGCGTCCTCGTCGTATTCGGGCTTCCCGTCGTCGTATTCGCGCAGGTCCACGACCACCACCCGGATGTCCACCTTCTCGCTCCACCAGAAGGGGATGGAGGGGACGTTGAAGGCGTGCCGCCACAGGCGATGCCAGTCGTAGTGAAGTCTCTGCGTCGGTGTCAGGCACTTCTTGAACTCCTGTTCATCCAGGTGAAAGTGGGTGGGGGGATTCCTTGGAAGTACCGCGCACTCGTGCCTCGCGAGGGTCGCATCCCGAGCGAACTCAATAAAGTAGATATTATCCCCATCGTAACCACCCCACCGCGTGTTCGGGAACAGCCGCCACTTCCCGGCATCCGGATCCCACTCGCCGTTCAGGAAGGCAAAGTGCATCCAGATGGGGAGGTCGTGCGCCCTCAGGCCCTCGGCCTCCTGCATCGCGGCCGGCCACTGGTCGAAGGGCGTGTTGAAGTAGTGGGCCGCGAACCCGCGTCGCTGCGCGTATTCTTCCTCCACGAAGTAGAAACTCGACGGCTTCTCGCGCTGCACGGGGTTGTTCGTGACCAGGACGACCATCTCGTCCGGGGCGTGGGCGTAGTGTTCCCGCGCCCACCGGATCCCGTCGGCGGCGGACAGGAGCGTCCAGACGGTGTTGGTGGGTCCGTGACCGTGACCGCGCGCTTGGCGACCTCGTCGTACAGGCTGGACAGGTCCGCGTACTCGATCACCACGTCCGACACCCGGACCGTCACGTCGGGCCACACGTGCGGCATGAAGACCGCGCCGGGGTAAGGCGATTCGTCCGAGAACACGTGCTCCGCGCTGTAGTACAGGATCTCGGCCTGGTCCTGGTAGTCCTCCCACCACCTGTCCGCGGCGGTCAGGACCCCGTAGGGGTCGGCCTCGCGCAGCGAATGCGAGAGGACCATCTGCTTCAGGTTCTCCTCCTCGACGACCCCCTCGAGCGAGGCGTCCACCACGAAGCGGACCTTCTCGAGCACGACCCCGCCGAGCATCTCGCGCAACGGGACCGGCGTCCTCGGCGGCCCGTCGGGCAGGACATCGCCCCCGTCGCCGGCGACCACGTCCACGGAATCTCCCACCTCGACCGCGTCGAGGTCCGCGGACGCCCCGCCACCTCCACCGCCACAGGCCGCGAGGAACATCGGGATCGTGATCACGCGACGCGTGAACCCGCGCATGGCCCCCCCTCTTCAGGTCGGACGGCTCGATTCTCCGATCTTTTCCTCGGCAAATCCAGGGCCGGGCCTGGATCAGCAGGCCTGGTCGGTATGTCCGTTGGAATCGTTCGCGGCGGTTTTTCGGCGGTTC
>JBBIPO010000132.1:3678-10866 GCA_037442805.1 Deltaproteobacteria bacterium | reverse complement strand
CGCCGGCCGCGCTGCGGCCGGGTCGCAATCCGCGCCTACAGCGCGGATTGCTCCAGTGGAACCTGGGTTGTCTTGGAACGGCGCTTGCCCTACCATGCGACCGTCGGAGCGCTGACAAGAGGGGCCTCTGGACCATGCGCCTTTCGACCCGTGGCCAGACGATGCCGGCGTCCCCCATCCGGCGACTCGCCTCCCTCGCGGACGAGGCGAAGCGCCGCGGGGTCCGCGTCCTGCACCTGAACATCGGTCAGCCGGACATCCCGACCCCGCCGGAGATGCTCGACGCGGTCCGGGCCTTCCGGGAGCCGGTCCTCGCCTACGGACCCTCGGGCGGCCTGCCCGAGGCCCGGGCCGCGATGGCCGACTATCTGTGCGGCCTGGGCACGCCCGTGGCCCCCTTTGAGGTCCTCGTGACGAACGGGGGCAGCGAGGCGGTCCTGTTCGCCGTGCTCGCGGTCTGCGACCCGGGCGATGACCTCGTCGTCTTCGAACCTTTCTACACGAATTACGCCGGATTCGCCCGGATGGCCGGGGCGCGCCTCGCGCCCGTCCGGACGCGCCCCGAGCACGGCTACCACCCACCGCCCATCGAGGACGTCGAGCGCGCCGTCACGCCCTCCACCCGGGCGATCCTCTTCTGCTCGCCCGCGAATCCGACCGGGACGGTCCTGCGCCGGGACGAGGTGCGGGCCCTCGTGGACCTCGCGGTGCGGCGCGACCTCTTCGTGATCGCGGACGAGGTCTATCGCGAGTTCGTGTACGACGGCGCGCGCCACACGGGCGTCCTGGAGGTCGCGGCGGACGTGGGGGCCCTGGATCGGGTCATCCTGGTGGACAGCATCTCGAAGCGATTCTCGGCGTGCGGGGCCCGCATCGGGTTCTTGGTCACGCACAACCGGGACGTGCTCGAAGCCTGTTTGCGCTTCGGCCAGGCGCGATTGTGCCCGCCGACCCTGGACCAGTACGCGGCGGCCGCGGGATACCGGGTCCTGTCGCGGTACGTTCCCCCGATGATTGCCGAGTACCAGAAGCGCCGGGACCGAGTCATGGAAAGGCTCGCGCGGATCCCCGGCGCCTCGTGCGCGCGTCCGGAAGGCGCCTTCTACGTGATGCCCCGCCTCCCCGTGGACGACGCGGATGCATTCGCGACGTTCCTGCTGCGCGAGTTCCAGCACGAGGGCCGGACGGTGATGGTCGCGCCCGGGGACGGGTTTTACGCCACGCCGGGCGCGGGCCGCGACGAGGTCCGCATCGCCTACGTCCTGAACGAGGCGGACCTCGCCGTGGCCATGGACCTGCTGCGGCGGGGGCTCGAGGCCTATCAGGCCGCGCGGAGGTGATCATGACCCGGCTTGTCTGGTCTTCGGTCCTGGTCGCGGTGCTGGTCTCGAGCCCCGGTGCCCGCGCCGAGGACGTTCCGTTCGTGTTCCAGGCGGTTCCCCAGGCCGAGGCCCCCGGGAACGTGTTCAGTGGATACGCGGTCAGTTACGGCCGGCGGGCCACGCCCCCCCTGGCCCCGGACGGGGTCGAGCACGCCTGGTTCGCGGGGTTCCATGCCCTGGAGACCCTGTCGGCCCGGCTCTCCGCGACGCTCGCGACCCGGGAGCGTCTGTCGGGCCGGGCGTGGCGGCTCGGGGCCGAGGTGCGTCAGGTCCTGCTGAGCCGCGAGCGCCACGGCGTGGACCTCGGCGTGACGGCGGGATACTTGCGGGAACTGGACCGCGCGCACGTGGTCGCGGGGTCGCTCCAGGCGGCCGGGACCGTGGGTCCCGTCGAGGTCGCGGGGACCATCGTCCTCGAGAAGGCGTTCGCCGTGGGTCGGGACGCGGTGGACGTGATCGTGACGGCGGGTGCGGCATACGCGGTCGCGTCGTTCGCCTCCCTCGGACTGGAATACCAGGGCCAGGACCTCGAGGACCTGTGGGAACGCGAGGAGGCCGAGGGCGGGGCCCGGCACCTCCTGGGCCCGTCCGCGACTTTCCGGCTGTTTGGCAGCCGCGTGGCCGCAGGTCTCGGCGTGGCGGCCGGCCTGACCCGCCACAGCCCCGACCTCGTGGCCCGGACCACGCTCCTCGTGAACTTCTGACGCGCGCGGGCGCTGGTCGGAGACCTTCGAACCTGCTATCCTTGGATCGCCGGGAGGTTCGCTCGTGGCGGACGAGGTCGCGAAACGCGGCGAGGCGCGCCGGAGGCGCGGCGTCGTGGCTCACAAGGCCCACTCCTACGAGGAGGCGGAGGCGTGGGACCTGCAATACTGGCTGGGTCTATCTCCAACAGTCCGGATCGAGGCCCTGGAAGCCATGCGGCGTCAGTGGGGGCTCATTCGCGGTGACCATGACCGATGATTTCAGGGACTTGCTCTCGCTGTTCGAAGCGCATGGGGTGCGCTACCTCATCGTGGGTGGGTATGCCGTCGCCTTTCATGCGCGACCTCGTTACACGAGGGACCTCGACATCTGGATCGACGATACCCCCGCGAACCTCCAGGCCGCGAACCGGGCGCTTGCGGAGTTTGGCAGCCCGGGGCTCCTGGAACCAGACGAGCACGATGTCATCCTGCAACTCGGCGTGGAGGCGAATCGGATCGATATCCTGCGCTCGATTGGCCAGGTGGATTTCGCCACGGCCTGGGCGAACCGGGTCCGGGCCCGTTACGGGGATGTCGAGGTGAACTGGATCGGCCTGGACGAATTGATTCGGTCCAAGACGGGAACCGGCGAGCGGCGTCACGACGACGACGCGGCCATCCTGAGGAAGGCGCGCGAACAAAGGCCGTGAGGCCGCCAGATCCTCAGGTCGTAGCGATTCCGAGGAAGCGCAGCCCATCCTCCCCGGCATCCACCGTGATGGACGCCCCTTCCGCGAAGCGCCTCTCCAGTAGGGCCTGGGCCAGGGGGTTCAGAAGGCGCTTCTCGATGACGCGGCGCAGAGGCCTCGCCCCATAGACCGGGTCGTAGCCCTCCCGGGCGAGCCAGGCGCGGGCCGCGGCCGTCAGGCGCAGGGTCAGTCCGCGCTCCGCGAGCCTCTGCGTCACGCGGGCCATCTGGATGTCCACGATCCGCTCGAGGTCCTCGCGCGTGAGGTTGTTGAAAACGACGATGTCGTCCAGGCGGTTCAGGAACTCCGGGCGGAACGCGGCCTTCAGGTCCGCGAACACGCGCTCGCGGACCTGTCGTGCCTCGGTCTCCGACAACACCCCGCGCTCCGCGGCCTCTCGCAAATACTGACTGCCGATATTCGATGTCATGACAATCAGTGTGTTCTTGAAGTCCACGGTGCGCCCGAGCCCGTCCGTCATCCGCCCGTCGTCCAGCACCTGAAGCAGGACATTGAACACATCCGGGTGCGCCTTCTCGATCTCGTCGAGCAACGCCACGCTGTAGGGTCTGCGGCGCACGGCCTCGGTCAACTGGCCGCCCTCCTCGTGGCCCACGTACCCGGGCGGGGCCCCGATCAGCCGCGCGACCGAGTGCTTCTCCATGTACTCGCTCATGTCGAGGCGGACCATGGCCTCCGCGTCATCGAACAGGAACTCCGCGAGCGCCTTGACGAGTTCCGTCTTGCCCACGCCCGTGGGTCCCAGGAACAGGAAGGACCCGATCGGACGCGCCGCGTCCGCCAGTCCCGTCCTGGAACGACGCACCGCGTTCGCGACGGCCGAGATCGCCTCGTCCTGGTGGACGACCCGCGCCGCGAGCCGCTCCTCCATGGCCAGGAGTTTCTTCTGTTCGCCCTCGAGCATCCGCGCGACCGGGATACCGGTCCACGCGGACACCACGCGGGCCACATCCTCCTCGTCCACCTCCTCCTTCAGCATGCGGCGGTCCTTCTGAACCTCGGCCAGGTCCGCCGCAAGCCGCTCGAGTTCGCGCTGCAGCTCCGGGACACGCCCATATTTCAGTCGCGCGGCCCCGTCCCAGTCCCCGCGCCGCTCGGCCATCTCCTGGTCGTGCCTCGCCCGTTCCAGTTCCTCCTTGTGCTCGCGGATGCCAGCGAGCAACTCCTTCTCGCGCCGCCAGTGCGCGCGCAGCGCCGTGGCCTGTTCCTTGAGGCTCGCGACCTCCGCCTCGACGGTCCGCAATCGCTCCCGCGCGGCCTCCCCCTCCTCCCGCGACAGGGCCTGCCGCTCGATCTCCAGTTGCGCGATGCGCCGCTCCACGTCATCCACCTCGGCCGGGACCGAGTCAATCTCCATGCGCAGGCGGCTTGCGGCCTCGTCTATCAGGTCAATCGCCTTGTCCGGCAAGTGCCGGTCCGTGATGTACCGCTTCGACAGCGTCGCGGCCGCCACGAGCGCCGCGTCCCGGATGCGGACCCCGTGGTGGATCTCGTACCGCTCGCGAAGCCCCCGGAGGATCGAGATCGTGTCCTCGACCGACGGCTCGCCCACGAACACCGGCTGGAACCGGCGCTCCAGGGCCGCGTCCTTCTCGATGTACTTGCGGTACTCCTTCAGCGTCGTGGCCCCGACGCAGTGCAGGACCCCCCGCGCGAGCGCGGGCTTCAGCATGTTGGACGCGTCCACGGCCCCCTCCGCGGCGCCCGCCCCGACCAGGGTGTGCAGCTCGTCAATGAACAGGATGATTTCGCCCTCGGCCCGCTCGATCTCCTTCAGGATCGCCTTCACACGGTCCTCGAACTCGCCCCGGTACTTGGTCCCGGCCACGAGCGACCCCATGTCCAGCGCCAGCAGGCGCTTGTCCTTCAGGGTCTCGGGCACGTCCCCCTTCGCGATCCGCTGGGCGAGTCCCTCGACGATCGCGGTCTTGCCGACACCGGCCTCGCCGATGAGGACCGGATTGTTCTTCTGGCGGCGCGACAGGACCTGGACCACGCGCCGGATCTCGTCGTCCCGCCCGATGACCGGGTCCAGTTTCCCCTGGCGCGCGCGCGCCGTGAGGTCCACCGCGTACTTCTCGAGCACCCGGTAGCGCTCCTCGGCGTCCGGGTTCGTGACGCGCACGCCGCCGCGGACCTCCTTCAGCGCGAGCAGGAACCGGTCGCGCAGCACGCCGGCCTCGCGCAGGGCGTCGGCCAGTGCGGTTCCCTTCTCTTGGAGGGCCGCCAGAAACAGGTGCTCGCTCCCGGCGTACTCGTCCTTGAACCCCTTCGCCTCCTTCTCGGCCTCGGGGAGCAGGGCGGCCAGGCGGCGTCCCATCGCCACCTCGCCGCCCTGGACTTCGGGATACCGGTCCAGCAGACGTTCCACAGCGCGCTGGAGGGCCTCGGGAGAGACCTCCATGCGGCGCAGGACGTTCGGGACCACGCCGTCGGGGTCCTTCAGGAGCGCGTGGACTAGGTGCTCCGGCTCGACCTCCGGGTGGTGCCGTTGTCGGGCCTCCTGGACCGCAACCTGGATCGCCTCGCGAGCCTTTGTCGTGAAATTGTCTAACCTCATATCATGTTCCCAAGACGAATGTTCTGGTCTGTCCGGTCGTGGATTTCCGCGACCCACCGCGCGAAAACATGGGATTGCGTCGCGGGGAAATCAAGGGTGGGGCCGTACGAAACGTCGGATCGGGGTAGGATCGGGCGAAGGGCCGCGGAGCCGGAGCGGATGCGAATCGAAAAGGTCGTCACGGTCCTCGTCCTGGCGCTTGCGGCGTGCGGGGGCCGCGCACCGGGACCACGGGATGACACCTCCGTCCTCCCAGAACCCCGCGATTCCGAGGGCCTGGTTGCCGAGGCCGGGGCCAGCGAGCCGGACCTTGGGGACCCGGCGACCTCCCCGGACCCTGCCGAGCCGACGGACGGGATCGAGACGCCTGCGGTCCCGGACCCATTGGATGTATCCGATTGGCGGAACCCGGCGGACCCGGGCGAGGGGCCCGACCGGGCCCCAGACGGGGGTCCGACCGATGCGTCCCACGACCCCGCGCGGCCCGACTGGCCGGACGAACCGGATGCGTTCGACGCGCAGGGAGCCGACGATACCCCCGGCCCGCCGGACCCGGACGACGCGCCCGACTGGCCGGATGAATCCGATGTCCCGGGCCCGATGGACCTGACCCACCCCCCCGCGGACCCCGGACCCCCGCCCGTATCGTCCGTCTGCTGGTCCGACTCGTTCGAATGGGACACGGACCCCGGCTGGGAGGCCACGGGCCTGTGGCACCGCATCCACGCGGGCCAGGACCTCGTGGATGTCTGGGCATCGCCCCCGTACGACTACGTGTCCCTAGCCGGCCCGGCGACCCTGACGAAGCCCAAGGACGGGAAGTACGCCTTCTGGTACGGCCGGGACGAGGACGGCTCCTATCTTGGGATTCCGGACGCGAACCAGGTCGCGGGCGGCGGGACCTCCTCGGAACCGCACGAGGGCGCGCTCGTCTCGCCCTGGCTGGACCTGACGGGCGCGGCCTCGGCGACCCTCTATTTCTGGTCCTGGTGGGAGATCGAGAGCCAGCACCCGGCCGGGTACGACCTCTCGACGGTCGAGGTCACGGCGGACGGAGACACCTGGATCGAGGTGGCCCGCCTCAACCCTCCGGTCGTCCCTCCGGGCGCGAGCCCGGTCCTTCCTTACACCGTCAACGGGGTCGGCATGCCCCCCTCCTGGCACCGGACCGTGGTGTCGCTCGACGTGGTCGCGGGCGGTCCCGCGCGCGTCCGCTTCCGCTTCCGGACCGGCGACGTCTTCTTCAACGCCTTCCGCGGCTGGGTCGTGGACGAGGTCTCGACCGAATGCGTGGATCAGAGGGGATCGAGCCCGGCCTCCCCGAAGTCCTCCAGGTAGGGTCTCGGGACCCCGAGGCACTCGTCCTGGCTCCGACAGCGGGAACAGACCACCGGGGTCTCATAGCCCACGAGTGGCCGGTCTCGCGGTCGTCGGGAACGAGCCTGGAGTCGGAGGGCCGAGGGCACGGCGCAGAGGGGGAGGTCCACGACCTCGGCCCCCATTGCGAGGACGGTGGCGCTGGCCGCCTCGAGAACGCCTCGCACTGCATCGAGCCTCGCCATCCGTCCCGCGAGGGTCCGAACGTGTTCCGGGGTGTCCGCCACGAGACCCGCAACGGTCAGCGATGCCCCCAGGACACGCGCGATGTTCGCAACGGCGGGGAGATCGGGCAGGCCCTGGCGCGTCACGACGAACCGCAAGCGGATTTCCGCCGTGCCCACCTGCGACAACCACCGGGCGGCACGTATCGTTTCGCGAAAGGCCCCGGGGCGACCCGCCACCTCGTCGTG
>JBBIPO010000132.1:0-3578 GCA_037442805.1 Deltaproteobacteria bacterium | reverse complement strand
AGACCCGACACCTCCAGGTTCCCTTCTCGCACCTGCCAGGTGTCCGGCTCGAAGTCCTGCACCACAAAGAGCTTTCTGATGTCGTGGTCGTCCGCCATCCGCCTCGTCCCGTCCGCGCCAGGGCAGGATACCACCACCGTGCGGATTTCGAGAGGACGGCTCCGGCGACCGGTTGACACCGTGGCTCGCGACTTCCGATACTTGTGCCGCGGGAAGGAATCCCGAGGGAGTTCGAGCCGCGATGCCCGTCCGCCTGTGGCTCCTCGAGTTCGTCACCTCGCTCCGGCAGCGCACCGACCGGGCCATGCTGTTCCCCTTCTGGAAGGGGTGGGCGGAAGACCATGGGGTCGAGACGAGGTGGCTCTGCGTCGGGGGGCGGTACGAGGTCTCCCGCGACGGAGGGGGGCGGTACGACGCGGTCGTGGCCCTCGACCCGGAAGACGAGGCCTCGCTCGTCCGGGAACTGGAACGGGGACGGCCGACCCACGTCCTGACCAACGAGGACCCCTGCGAATCGCTGGATCGGGCCCTTCGAACCTGCGCGCCGGGGGTCTCGGTCGCGTGCGTGTCGAGCCTCTCGCGGACGTGCCGCTGCTTCGTCGAGGTCCTCGAAGAATGCCTGCACGGGGCGCCGGCCGCGTGGAGACGCGATCGGTCCTTTGCGGCGATGGACGTCCTGCAACGCGACACGTGGTTCGCCCGCTGGCTCGGGGTCCCCCTTCGCCCGATCAGGGCAGCGTCCCGCGGTCAGTCCGCCCCACCCCCCCGTCCGCCCCGGCTCGGCTACCGGGTCGCGGACCGGGCTCAACCCCGCTACGATGCGGAGATGTTCAACGAAGCCGCAGCACGATACGAGCCCATGATCCGCATCGTCGGAGGCGTCTTCTGCGACTACCGCCGCCCAGTCCGAGCCAGCGAGGCCTATCGGGACGTGGATTTGTCCGGGTGCAGCCGGGACCATGGATGCGCCTTCTGCCCCGTGCGATCTCCCGCCCTCACCCGGCCCGAGGGGGACCCGGTCCGACAGGCCGCCCGGCAGTTCGAGACCCTCGTCCGGGGGGGGAGACGGGTCCCGAGGGACCTGGGCCACTATGACATCCACGACGTCCGGCTGTTCCGGCGGGTGGACGAGTTCGCGAAGATGGTGTGCGCCCTGAAGATGCCGCCCTCGACCTTCTATTTCTCGCCGCGGATCGACCATGTCCTGAAGGCCCGAAACCGATTGGAGACCGCACTTGGACTCCTCGCCGGGGCCGGGCATACCCTCCGGCTCTTCCGGATCGGGGCCGAGTCCTTTTCGGAGGCCCAGCAGGCGCGCTTCAACAAGGGGATCTCGCGGAGCCAGATCGAGGCGGTGCTGGCGCTGATACGGGACCTGGAACGGCGCTGGCCGGAGACCTTCCAGTGCACGCAGCCGCTGGCGTTCATCACCTTCACGCCGTGGACCACCCTGGAGGAGGTCCGGGAGACCCTGTCCGAGGCCCGGCGGTGGGGGTTGCCCCCCCGCGGGCGGTGGCTCTACTCGACCCTGGAACTCGACCGGGACGCCCCGATCGCAGCGCTCGCAATGCGCGACGGGGACATCGTGGTCGCCGACTGGGAGGACGCCGCCCTCCAGTACGCGACGTCGGTGGTCGGGACGTTTCGCGACGAACAGGTCCCCTGGAGGTTCCGGGACGCGCGGGTGGCCACCTTCCACGCGATCCTGGTCCGCCTGTGCGCAGCGGTCGAACGCGACTTTCCCGACAGGGTCTTTGACGGGGACGCCCTGTACGGGCGCATCCGCGAGTGGGTGCAGTCCGAGGGCGCCGGAAGCGTCGAACCCCTCGATTTCGCGGAGCAACTTCTTGAGGTCATGGCGGGCGCCCCTCCCCCCTGGGACCGCGACGCCCTCGCCCGGGAGACCCTGGCCCGCCTGGTCCGGGCGGGGCGCGCCGGGCCGACCGTGCGCGAGCGCCTCCTGTGGCTCCTGGGCGAGGTCGCGAAGCGGTGGCCGGCCGCGGTCCCGGACACCCGCGTCGAGGACGTGGTGGTGGAGGGGAAGGCGAGCGCCGTGCTCCGCCTGAACATCCGGGGGGAGCGATGCGTCCTGCGCGTCACCCCTGTCGGGTCCCGCGCGACCGCCGACGTGCGATCCCGCCGGTTCGCCGGGGACCTCGAGGTCCCTGGGCCCCTCGAGCGAGACGTTGCGCTCGCGGGTGCGTCCCGGGTCCTTCGCCTGCTCGACGTGCTTGTGCCGCGCCATGCGCCCGCCTTCCTGGACGACGTAGTGGACCCGCCGGCACGGATGTGCTAGAGAGTCGTCCATGGGCGTGCGCATCCGGATGGAGGAAACGGCGGGACGGACGGCGTTCCGGGGCGTTGGAGGGGCCGCCCACGCCTACGCCCACGCCCACGTTGGTTGAGAGTGGGTCCGATGCGTGTCCAGGGAACCATCGCAGGGTTGCGAGCGCGTGTGACCGCAGTCGTCTTGGCCGCGCTGCTCCTGGTCGAGGCCCCGTTCGCCGCCGCCCAGGGGGTCGGCGGTTCGGGTGGTGCGGGCGAGGCCTGTCGGCCGAAGAGCATCGTCGTCGTGAGGACAGGGTCCGCGACGGCCAACGCCGCGGAGTTCGAGCACGCCCTCGGGTCGGCCCTGGCCCGCCACGGGTGCTTCCGGACCGTGGACGTGGTGGACTTCCTCGAGGCCGGGATGGGCGAGGGGCAGGCGCGGCTCGAAACCGCGCGCGAGTCGGCGGACGCCGGGACGCGGGAGTTCCTCTCGATGCGGCTCCAGGAGGCCCGGGCCCTTCTCGCGGAGGCCGTGGCCGCCTACACGGACGGGTTCGCGTACCTGTCCTACGAGGGACCGTTTGTGGAGGCCCTGATGTACCTGGGCGCGTGCGAGGCCGCGCTGTCCAACCCGGGCGCGGCGATTCGGGCGTTTTGGACCGCGCTGGTCCTGAAGCCGGATGTCCGGGTGGACGACTACTCGGCGCTCCCCGAGGTGACGCGGGCCTTCGAGGCGGCCCAAGCCGAGGCGGCGGGGAGGGCCCCCGGAGCCCTGATCGTGGACTCGCGCCCCCAGGGCGTGGAGGTCCTGCTCGACGGGCGACGCTTCCTTGGGGTGACCCCGCTCGACGTACCGGACGTACCGGCCGGTCCCCACTTTGTGGTCCTGCGCAAGGCGGGCTACCTCCGCAAGACGGTGCGCGTGGACGTGCCCGCCGGAGGGACGGCGGCGGTGGCCGCGGACGAGGGCGCGCTCGACGGGGCCCGACGGAAGCCCCTCTACGACATGGCCATGCGGAAACTGGCGTCGGTGGAGGCGGGGGAGACGGCGGCCATCGAGGACATCAAGGCCCTGTTCCTGGCGGACCTGGCGCTTGTGGTCCGCGTGGACGAATCCGCCCGGGGGATGTCCGCGCGGGTCGCCCTGTGGGACCTCGCGACCATGCAGCGGGTCTTCGAGGGCGCGGAGCCCCGCGAGGGCGTCGTGTCGGTCCTGGGCGTCGGCGCGGCCGAGGCCATCGCGAACGCGGCCCTGAAAACTTTTAAAAGAAGCACTTTCTGCATTAAACGTTTCTACAGATGATTTTCCA
>JBBIPO010000131.1:0-10926 GCA_037442805.1 Deltaproteobacteria bacterium | reverse complement strand
GGGTGACCGTGTCGGTGACCGTGTCCGTGTCGGAGTCCGTGACCGCCACGGAGTCTCTGCCGGACCCCGGAACCCGCGTCCGTGTCCGTGACCGCGACCGTGTCCGTGTCCGTGTCGGAGTCCGTGACCGCCACGGAGTCCCTGCCGGACCCCGGAGCCCGGACCCCTGATCCCGGACCCCCGATTCCGGAAACGAGGGTGCGGGTAGCGCCCGCGCGTGCCCGGATTCTCGTCGCCGCGAAAACGTGGTATCAGCAGACTAGCCATTCTTCGCAGAGGTCCGACCATGGACGTCGCGTTTCTGGTTTCCACCCGGCTGGCGCGCGGGATGGACCCGGCGGAGGTCACGGAACTCGCGCCTCTGCTGGTGAAGCGCGAGGTCCAGCCCGGGGACATGGTGGCGGCCCAAGGTGACGACGCCGGGTGGGTGTGGATCGTTCGGGAGGGTCGGGTCCAGGTGACGTGGCGGGACCCGGAGGACGGCCTCGAATACCTCGGGGCGGACCTCCTGCCCGGCGACGACGCGGGGCTTGCGGAATGCCTCGCGGGCTCGACATACCAGGCCACGCTCATCGCTGCCGAGCCGTCCACCCTGCTGGCCCTGGACCGCGAGACGCTGCATTCCTTTCTGGGGTCACGACCCGCCGCGTCCCGGGCCGTGCTCGTGGAGCTCGCGGCCCGCTGGAACGCGGAGCGCAGTCGCCGGTCCTCGCCCGTCGTGGACTTGACGCGGTTGCGGGCCGACCCGGAGCTGTGGACCGTACTGCCTCGCAATGCCGTTCTGAAATACCGCGCGCTCCCGCTCGCGCGGCACGGAGGCGTGCTCGTGGTCGGGTTCGTGGATCCGGGCGACCTCGAGGCTGTGGACAACGTCCGGCGCCTGATCCCCGGTATGAAGGTGCGCCCCGTCGCGATGGACGGCGCGGGCTTCTCCGCGTTCTACCGCCACCACGTCCTGCCCGAGATGGACCGCCGCCAGGGCGCTCCGCCCGGCCCGGATCGCTGGTTCCAGGTCCTCCAGCGCAAGCCCGTGGACCTGCATGTCCTCGAGGCCGCGTTGCCCGCGACCGTCCTTGAGGAGCGGGCCCGCCACGTGACCGGGGAGCAGGTCGTGGCCCTGATGAACCGCCTGCTGGGCGAGGCGCTCGAACTCGAGGCCAGCGACATCCACATCGAACCCGGCGAACGGGAACTGGTCGTGCGCTACCGGGTGGATGGACGGCTCAAGAAACGCCCGGAGCCGCTGGACCTGCGCTACGCCCTCCCCTTGGTGTCGCGGCTCAAGGTCCTCGCCAACATGGACATCGCCGAGAAGCGCAAGCCCCAGGACGGCCGCCTCGCAATCCTGCACGAGAGCCGGCGCATTGACTTTCGCCTCTCGACCGTCCCCACGCGTTACGGCGAGACGCTCGTGCTGCGGATCCTGGACCCCGCGACGCTGCTGATCGACCTGGAACGCCTGATCACCTGGGAGCCTGCGTACCAGGCCGTGCGCTGGATGATCGAACAGCCCCAGGGCATGGTCCTCGTGGCCGGTCCGACCGGGAGCGGGAAGACCACCACAATCTACAGCGTCATGCTCCGCCTGAAGGAAGGCGAGATCAACATCGTCTCGATCGAGGACCCCATCGAATACTCGATTGACGGGGTCACTCAGGTCCAGGTCAACGAGGCGGCCGGGGTCGGATTCGCCAATTCGATCCGGCACTTCCTGCGCCAGGACCCCGACGTGATCATCGTGGGAGAGACGCGCGACCCCTCGACCGCGGCCACGGCCATCGAGGCAGCCCTGACCGGGCACCTGGTCTTCACGTCGCTCCACGCCAACGACGCGCTCGGGACCGTGGTGCGCCTGCGCGAGATGGGCGTGGACCCCTTCCTGGTCGCCCACACGGTGATCGGGGTCGTGAGCCAGCGCCTGGTGCGCCGCGTGTGCCCCCACTGCCGGGAACCCGTCGAGTACGCCCCCGAATTGATCCGGCCGCTTCGGCTGTATGAGCCGAGCGCGGGCGACGAGGCGCCGGGGGGCCAGGCGCGCGACCGGTTCACCTTCTTCCGCGGGCGCGGGTGCATCCACTGCAACTACCTGGGCTTCCGTGGGCGGGTGAGCGTGTTGGAGACGCTGCGGCTCGATGACCGCCTCAAACCCGCAGTCGCCTCCGGGATGCCCACTCCGGTGCTGGAGCGCATCGCCAGCGAAGGCGGCCTCCTGCACCCGCTGCGCGCCTGCTGCCGCCACCTGCTCGAGTGCGGCATCACCACCCCGGAGGAGGTCGCGCGCGTCCTGTTCACCGAGGGATGACCTGGGTTTGCCGGAACTCCTGGACCTGAACGTCAGTTCACGTCGGGGTCGCGCGCGAGGTCGTTCCGCCCGAAGATGCGTTCCCACCCGCGACGGTACGCGTCCGTCACGACGCGGGCGGGACCGCGATGCCCACGCCCCCTCTCCGGCGGGGCCTCCTCGTTGCCCGGCGGGGTTCGCTGGAACTCGTACACCGTCTCGACGTCGCACAGGATGGGGAACTCCGGCCTCGGCCTCAATCGGACGAGGTCCCCCATCACGGGCCTACCCGGCTCCGCCGCCCGCACGAGCCCGCCCTCGACCCGCTCGCCGCGCTTTCGGAGGATCTTGAGGGCCTTGCGCTCCTCGTCGGTCCCGATGATGAGCGCGACGTCCTCGGGCTTCCTGTTTTCCTCGTCCTTCACGCCTCCATTGTACCCCGACGGCCCGGCGGATGCGTTGACGGTTGACGCCGCGCCGGGACGCGAATACTTTCCGTCGCATGGCGCGCTGCCTGCTGCGATGGCTGTTCCCCGACCCGAGGCGCACGGGGACCGTGCTGAAACTCGCCCTGCCCGTGATGGCGGCCATGCTGGTCCAGGCGTTCATCAACCTCTTCGACACCATCATCGTCGGCCTGCTGCCGCGCGAGTACTCCATCGCGGGGCAGGCCGGGCTCGGCTACACGGTGATCCTGCACTGGCTCATCGGAGGGTTCGCCTCGTGCATCGCGGTCGGGACCCAGGCCATGACCGCGCGCCGATACGGCGAGAAGGACCCCCACGGCGCCGGCCGCGTCGTGTTCAACTCCGCGATGCTCGCGCTGGTCGTGGGTGGAACCTTCACGGTCCTGTCCGTGGCCCTCGCCAGCCCGATCTTCCGGCTCGTCACCTCCAACGAGCAGGTCCTCGCCCAGGGCGTCCCGTACGCCCGCGCGCGGTTCGCCGGGATCCTCGCCATGGTCGGGACCCTGGCTTTCAAGGCGTTCTTCGATGGTCTCGGTAAAACATATTATCATCTGGCCATCGCAATCGTGATGAACCTCGTGAACGTGGTCCTCGGGATCGTCCTGGTATTCGGGGTCGGGCCGTTCCCCCGCCTGAACGTGCTGGGCGCGGGGGTCGCCGCGTGCGTGGCCAGTTATCTGGGGCTTGCCCTGATGCTCGCCCTGGCGCTCCGCCCGCGTTTCCGCAAGGGCTTCCGCATCTTCCGGTGGTCCAACCTGGACCCGCGCCTGGCCGCGTCCATCCTTCGTCTGTCCGTGCCCTCCGGCGTGGCGACCGTGTTCGTCATGACGGGGTTCCTGTTGTTCTTCAAGTGGGTGGGGCTCCTGGACGCGGCCGTGGCCGAGGGGTTCCGCCGGGGCGAGGCGTCGTCCGTCGGCGGGTGGCTGCACGCCATCTTGCCCTTCTCCGTGTCCCGCGAGGCATTCTTCGACCTGCTCGAGTCCCGGCCCCCGATCTACGAGGCCGCGACCAAGGTCATCATTGACATCCTGTCCATCTCGTTCCTGACGTGCATGGGGCTGGGCGTGGCCACCGCGACCCTGGTCAGCCAGAACCTCGGGCGAGGTCGCCCCGACGAGGCCGAGGCCTACGGCTGGACCTCCGTGCGGGTCGCCGCGTGGTTCGCCGGGACCCTCGGCCTGTTCGCGATCCTCGCCCCGGACACGTTCATGGGCCTGTTCTCGCACGACCCGGAGGTCATCGAGGCCGGCCGCGCCCCCCTGCGCGTCATCGCGAGCGGCGGGGTCCTGCTGGGCTTCGGCCTGGTCCTGGCCCAGGCCCTCTTCGGCGCCGGGGCCACGCGCTTCGTCATGAAGGTCGAGATCCTCCTCCACACCCTGTGCCTGGTCCCCCTGTCATACGTGCTCGGGGTGGCCCTGGACTTCAAGCTGGTCGGGCTGTGGTCCTCGGCCCTCCTCTACATCGTGGCCCTCGCTTCCATCATGACCTGGAAGTTTCGTGGGGGGTGGTGGAAGCAGATCCGGATCTGACCGTGTGCCACCCGTGCCCGTCGGCCTCAGAGCAACCCCAGGGCATCCAGGGCCTCGTCGGTGGCCATGGTGCGGGGGTTCCAGGGCGGGTCGAAGACCAGGTCCACGTGGACCGCATCGAGGCCGTCCACGCCGCGGACCGCGTCCTCGACCAGGCGCAGAATCTCCGGTGCGAGCGGGCACATGGGCGACGTGAGCGTCATGCGGATCGTGGCCTGCCGGCCCGTGTCGTCGAGGTCCACGTCGTAGATCAGACCGAGGTCGGTGACCGGGAGGCCGAGTTCCGGCTCGATCACGAGGGACAGGCGCGACCAGATGGCCTCACGCGTGGCCATGGGACACCTCCTCCCGAGCGAGGGTCTCCTCCCCCGCCGCGCCCGCGCGTTCCATCCCCTCCTCGAACGTGGTCCAGGGCAGCAGAGCACACTTGACGCGCACCGGCAGGTCCTTCAAGCCGCGCAGGGCCTTCAGGTCTCCGAGGTCCAGGTCGTCCGGCAGGTCCTCGCCGCGCAGCATCGCCTTGAGCCCGCGCAGCAGCCGCATCGCCTCGGGCACGGTGCGGCCCTTCAGTTCGCTTGCGAGGATGGAGCCTGATGCAACCGAGATGGAGCACCCCCGCCCGACCACCTGGAGCCCCGCGATCCGCTCGCCCTCCAGACGGACGCGAACCGTCACCTCGTCCCCGCACAGGGGGTTGCGGCCCCACCACTCGACCTGGGCCCCGTCCACCGGCTCCTGTCCCGCCGGGTTCAGGTAGTGGTCGAGGATGACCTCGCGGTCCGACTCACCGTCGCCGCGCGCGTCCGGCAGGACAGGGTCAGGCAGGGGAGGGGGACCGCCCGCGGATGGGACGGCCTCTTGCCCGGCGGCCCGATCGCCACGCACAGTTCCCTCCCACCCCGCGCGCGCCGGGGCGAACTCGCGGGCGGCCTCGGCCAGGCAGCGCGCCAGGAAGTCCACTTCCTCCTCCGTGTTGTACAGGTAGAAACTCGCGCGGGCCGTGGCCGGGACCCCGAGGCGCTTCATCAAAGGCTGTGCGCAATGATGCCCCGCCCGGATCGCCACGCCGAAGCGGTCCAGAACCTGCGCGATGTCGTGCGGGTGCACGCCCTCCAGGGTGAAGGACACGACGCTCCCGGATGAGTCGGGCCCCGGCTCCGGCCCGAACAGGCGCACCCCCGGGACCTCGCGCAGGACCTCGCGCGCCCGGGCCCCGAGCCGCCGCGTGTGTTCGGCCACCGCTTCCATCCCCAGGTCGGACAGGTAGTCCATCGCCGCGGCGAGCCCCACCGCACCCTCGACGTTGGGCGTGCCGGCCTCGAACCGCCAGGGCGGGTCCGCATACGACGACGAATCCACCTCGACCTCGCGGATCATCTCGCCGCCGCCCAGGAACGGCTGCATCTCCTCGTACCGCTCGCGGGCCACCATCACGACCCCGATCCCCATGGGCCCGAGCATCTTGTGGCCGGAGAAGACATAGAAATCCGCTTCTATCGGCGAACCGCTCCCGCCCATCCCCCTCCCGCCCCACCCGCCGCGCAGGTCCACGGGCCGGTGCGGCACGGCCTGGGCCCCATCCACCAGGACCCGGGCCCCGACCTCGTGGGAGGCCCGCACCATCTCGGCCACCGGATTGATGGTCGCGAGGACGTTGGACACATGCGTGACGGCCACCAGGCGCACGCGCGGCGACAGCATCGCGCGGAAGGCGTCCAGGTCCAGACGGCCGTCGTCCCGCACCGGGACGGCCCGCACGCGCGCCCCGGTCCGCCGGGCCAGCAGGTGCCACGGGACCAGGTTGGAATGGTGCTCCATGACCGTGACGAGGACCTCGTCGCCCTCGCGCACGTTCGCGTCGCCCCACGCGTGCGCGACCAGGTTGACCCCTTCGGTCGCGTTGCGCACGAACACGACCTCGCGCGGGTCCGCGGCCCCGACGAAGCGCGCGACCCGCTCGCGCGCGTCCTCGTACAGCCTCGTGGCCTCCTCGGCGAGGGCGTGCACCCCGCGGTGGGCATTGGCGTTCGCCTCCTCGTCGTAGCGGCGGACCGCGTCCAGCACCTGGCGCGGCTTCTGGCTCGTCGCGGCGCTGTCCAGATAGACCAAGGCCCGTCCCCGCACCACGCGGGACAGGATGGGAAAGTCGCGGCGAATCGCGTTCACATCAAATGGTCTCACCCTCATTCATCGTCCCCCGCGAGCGGCGCCCACGGCAGTCGCGCCGCCAAACCGGAAGGCAGGCGGTCGAGGACCGGGTCCACGAAGCCCCGCACCAGCATCGCCTCGGCCTCGTCGGCCCCGAGGCCCCTCGACATCAGGTAGTAGCGAGCCTCCTCGTCGAGTGGTCCCACCGCGGCCCCGTGGCTCGCCCGAACGTCGTGGTTCAGGATCTCCAGTTCGGGCAGAAGGTCCGCCGAAGCCTGCGGGGACCGCACCAGGCCGCGCGCCTCCTCGTATGCCTCGGACCCTGTGGCCCCCTCCCGCACCCGCAGCAATCCCGTGAACACGGCTCGGCCCCGCCCGGAGGCCACGGCCCGGACCGTGATGCGGCTCGTCGCGTCGCGCGCCGCGTGGTCCGCAATGACCCGGAGGTCCGCGTGGGATTCGTGATCCGCAAGGATCAGGGCGGCCTCGTCCACGCGCCCGCCGTGTCCAGCGAGGGTCGTCACCGCCTCCGCCTTCAGACGGCCGTTCGGGGCCAGGACCCCGGTCGCCGCCAGGGCGGCGTCCCGCCCCACCAGGGCATGCGCGTGGGCAAAGGCCGCGGCCCCGGTTCCGACTGCCTCGAAGCGCGACCAGTCGAGGCGCGCCCCCTCCGCGACCACGACCTCCGTGACCACGTTCGCGAGGCCGCCCTCGACGTCCAGAATCTGCTCGACCCGGGCCCGCGCGCCCCGTCCCAACACGATCAGGTTGCGCGCGGCGGACACCGTTCCCTGCCCCGTGCCCACCATCTTCAGCCGGATGCGGATGGGGTCCTCGACGCGGGCGCCCTCGGGGACCACGACCACGGCCCCGGACGCGAACCGGGCCAGATTAAAGGCCAGGAATCGGTTATCAGGCCGCGCGAGCCGTCCCAGGAACTCGGCCGCTGCCGCCTCCGTCCTCGACAAGACGTGGGGCCACGTCCCTGCGACCACCGGTGGAGCGGCCTCGATTTCCGCCTCCGCGGCCTGGGCGGCGGTCTCCTCCGGGGGCCACAGCCAGCCAGGGTCGGTGAAGCGGAACCGGTGGTCGGCCCGGTCCGGCATCGGCAGGGTTTCGATCGCGCGCTCGGCCTCGTCGCGGCGGTCGAGAAGCCAGGGGGGCTCGTCGCGACCGACGCTGATCAGGCCATCCGGGATTCCATTTGAGCCATGAACCATCCGGGTCTCCTGATGCCGTGCGAATCCGTTTGTCCCATGAATTCGCTCATCCGGCCCGGCTTCAAAGAGCCAGGGCACCATTCAAGGGGGGCGTCGCACGCCCCCCTCTCCGGCACTCGGACGGCATGTGCCGTCCTCGCGCCAGTTCACCCCCCACGGCGCCCGCCTTGCGGGCGCACCGCAATCCACGTCGTCGCGTGCACGGCTCTCATCCGACGGCCCCCTCCATCTCGAGCCGGATCAGGCGGTTCAACTCGACCGCGTACTCCATGGGCAGTTCCTTCACGAAGGGCTCGATGAAGCCGTTCACGATCAGGATCGTGGCCTCCTGCTCCGTGAGCCCGCGGCTGCGCAGATAGAACAGCTGCTCGTCCCCGACCTTCGACACCGTGGCCTCGTGCTCCACGCGGGCGTCCGTCCGGCCCACCCGCATCGTCGGGTAGGTGTCCGAGCGCGAGGCGGGGTCCAGTAGCAGCGCGTCGCAGCGCACGTTCACACGAACGTTCGCCGCCTTCGGGTGCACGTCCACGAGGCCCCGGTACGACGACCTCCCCCCGTTCTTCGAGATGGACTTCGACACGATGGTCGCGGACGTGTACGGGGCACGGAAGACGACCTTCGCCCCGGCGTCCTGGTGCTGGCCCGCGCCCGCGAAGGCCACGGACAGGACCTCGCCGTGCGCGCGAGGACCCATCAAGTAGATCGCCGGGTACTTCATGGTCAGGCGGGAGCCGAGGTTCCCGTCCACCCATTCCACCGTCGCGTCCTCGTACGCGAAGGCCCGCTTCGTCACCAGGTTCAGGACATTGCGCGACCAGTTCTGGATGGTGGTGTACCGGATCGTCGCGCCCCTCAGGGCGATCAATTCCACCACGGCCGCGTGCAGGCTGTCCGACGAGTACGTGGGCGCGGTGCAGCCCTCGATGTAGTGAACGAACGATCCTTCGTCCGCGATGATCAGGGTGCGCTCGAACTGGCCCATGCCCTCGGTGTTGATGCGGAAGTACGCCTGGAGCGGGATGGCCACGCGCACCCCCTTCGGGACGTAGATGAACGACCCGCCCGACCATACCGCCGAGTTCAGGGCCGCGAACTTGTTGTCGTTCGGCGGTACCACGGTGCCGAAGAAACGGCGCACGAGGTCTGGGTGCTCGCGCACCCCGGAGTCCATGTCCAGGAAGATCACGCCCTGTCGTTCCAGGTCCTTCCGGATGGAGTGATAGACGACCTCCGATTCGTACTGCGCGGACACGCCGGCCAGGAACTTGCGCTCGGCCTCGGGGATCCCCAGCCGTTCGAACGTGTTCTTGATCGTTTGCGGGACCTCCTCCCAGGTGCGGCCTTGGCGCTCGGACGGCCGCACGTAGTAGGTGATCGCGTCAAAATCAATCGAGTGGAGAATATCCTGGTTGCCCCACGCCGGAATCGGTCTTTTCACGAAATATTCGTAGGCGCGCAAACGGAAGGCCGTCATCCAGTCCGGCTCGCCCTTCAGGCGGCTCAGCGAGCGGACGACCTGCTCGCTCAACCCGCGATCGAAGCGCAGGACCGCCTGGTCCGGGTCCGAGAACCCGTAGCGGTACTCGCCCACGAGGTCGCGTGCCGATGTCGCGTCCATGGGTCACCTCGTCGCAGGGGAGGCCGGGCTGGCCGTGTCCCCCGGCGTTTCAAGCCACTCGTATCCTCGTTGCTCGAGTTGCCGCGCGACCTCCGGTCCCCCGGACAACACGACCCGCCCATCCAGGAACACGTGCACCACGTCCGGCTTCACGTGGTCCAGGATGCGCTGGTAGTGCGTGATGAGCATCACCCCGATCCCCGCCGCGATCCCCCGATTGACGCCCTCGGCCACGGCCTTGAGCGCGTCAATGTCCAGGCCGGAATCCGCCTCGTCGAGGATCGCCATCCGGGGCTTTAGCATCAGCATCTGGAGGACCTCGAGCCGCTTCTTCTCGCCCCCGGAGAAGCCGTCGTTGACGGGGCGCGACGCGAATTCCTCGGGGATGCCAGCCTCGCGCATGGCCGCGGCCAGCGTCTTGCGGAACTCCCGGGGCGGCACGTCCTGCGAGCGCACCGCCCGCAGGGCCGCCCGCAAGAACGCGGTCACGGGGACGCCGGGGATCGCCACCGGATACTGGAATCCCAGGAACAGACCCGCGCGCGCCCGTTCGGTCACGTCGAGGCTGCGTAGGTCGCGCCCATCCAGGAGGATCTCGCCGCGGATCACCTCGTAGCCCGGGTACCCCATCAGGACGTGGGCGAGCGTGCTCTTGCCGGAGCCGTTGCGGCCCATGATGGCGTGGACCTCCCCGGACCGCACGACCAGGTTCACGCCCTTCAGGATGGTCTTTCCATCCATCCCGGCCCACAGGTCGCGGACCTCGAGCAGGGGCGTCGCGCCCGCCTGGGCCGGGGCCGGCGCGGGGCTTCCAGGGTTGGTTTCTTCGTGGGCTGTCATTGTCCTGTTCCTTCCGCGTGGGATGGGATGGGTGCCTGGGAGGGCCTGGCGGACGACGCCAGGGAAGCGAGGGTGACCGTCTCCAGGACTTCCCGGATGTGGCCGTTCAGGGACCGCCACACGTCCCGGAGGTTGCAGTGGTCCGTCTGGCCGCAGTTGCGTGTCGAGGCGTCCTCGACGCAGGGGCGCAGTCGCACCGGTTGTCCGGACAGGACCTGGAGGGCCTCGCCCAGGGTCACGGCCTCGGGGGACTTCGCGAGGCGCAACCCGCCGCGCGCCCCGCGGGCCGTCCACACCAGGCCTCCGCGCCTCAAGACCGCGATGATCTTGGCCACGTAGGCAGGTGTCATCCCTTGGGCCGTCGCGATCTCCGCGATGGTCGTGCCGCGCCCCGCTGCGTGCGCCTCGGCGAGGTGCATCAAGCATCGAAGTCCGTGTTCCTCGGTGGCCGAGATCCTCATGGCGTCCCTCGTTTCCAGGGTCCTCCGACCCGGAGACCGTCCAGCGCGCATCTTGGAGATTGTTGACCGAAATGTCAAGTATCTGGATGGCTGAAGGCGCAGTCATGCCTGTGACGCGCGATGGTTGCGTCGGGTCGGAGCCCAAGAACCAACGCCTGTTTCCGGGACCTCGTTCTCCCGCGCCCGTGGCCTGCCCGTGGCCGATCACCGGCCCGCCGCGGTATCGCCCACGCCCACGTGGCGGCAGTTGGTGGTGGATCTGGGAAAGCGAGCAATCCGCGATGTCGTTTGACGCAGCAGCCATGCGGGTCTCAGGGGGTCAGGAGAATTGCTTTACCCCAGGAATTTCGCCTGTCCGACGG
>JBBIPO010000130.1:0-10934 GCA_037442805.1 Deltaproteobacteria bacterium | reverse complement strand
GGAGGTCTCGCTTACATCGACCCCGTCGCTGTGCAAACGATGGGGTCCACCTCAGAGGCCATTTCCTCGTCTCGATTGATTACTTCACGAGGCACCAGGCGTGGACAGACGACCTCCAACCCACCTTGCTGAGCGCGTTCGTGGAGATAAGTCATTCGGATTCGGTGTGGGGGGACATCGGCACGAGGTACGGTCTTCCCCCGAGCAGCGACGGACCCGGTCGCGTGATCTTTGTAGCAACGCCCCAGGCGGACGGGTCATTCCTGCGGTTCTGCCAGATGGGCTTCGGTCATTACCTCGTGGACAACATCCGGACTTGGAGGCTGCCATGAAAAGGCGATTCATGGTGGAAAGTGGCCTGGTGGTCCTGGTACTCACCCTGTTCGAACTCGGGCAGGTGCGGGCGCAATGCATTCCCGATTGCGCCGGGAAGCAATGCGGGGATGACGGGTGCGGGGGAGAGTGCGGAGAATGCATGGAGGGACAGACATGCGTGGTGGATCAGTGCGTGTGGGGGTGTGGGAATATCGGGTTTGAGGGATGCTGCTACAATCACCATATGGTCTCATGCGATCCTATTGCCGGTGTAATTGACATTGTTGTTGATTGCTTGCAGGAAGGAAAGGAATGTGGCTGGAAGAGTTACTCCGATGGATGGGGGCATTATGTTTGTGTCCCTCCCCCTGGTCTCCCCGACCCGAGTGGGAATGACCCGATGGAGTGTGATTTCTCGTGCACTCCGAAGTGCGACGGAATGGAGTGCGGGGACGACCGGTGCGGGGGGAGTTGCGGGGAGTGCGCCGAGGGTCAGGTCTGTTTCCTTGGATCGTGTTGCACCCGGGACTGCGAGGGGAAGGACTGCGGCCACGACGGGTGCGGTGGGGAGTGTGGCGACTGCGGGGAGGGTTTCTGGTGCGCGGACTTCTTCCGGTGCGCGTATGGATACGGATGCGAGCAGACCTCCTTCCCCGGATGCAAGGGCTGTGCGTGCCTCGGATGCGTCTGCGAGATGGACTCGTGGTGCTGTTCGGTCGAGTGGGACTGGAAGTGCACCTACGAGTGCCAGTTCGATTGCGGAGGTTGTCTGCCTTGCGACCCGCAGTGCGAAGGGAAGAACTGTGGGGACGACGGGTGCGGAGGGACGTGCGGGACGTGCCCGGATGGCCAGACCTGCCAAGAGGGTTCTTGCGCGAGCCTTCCAGCCGAGGAGACCCACCCGGCGGAGGACCTGTTCTCGACGGAGGAGCACGCCGGGGAAGACCAGGCGGAGGTGCAGGAAACCTCGGAAGAGCCGTTTCCCAATCACGGGGGCAAGGGGGTGGAGCCGATCGGTCCCGATGACATTATCCCAAATGAAGACGCCTCGGACCCGGCCAGCGACGCCGGCGGGGGTCTCGATTCAATCCGGGCCGAAGAAATCCCGTCGAACGACACGCCCAGCGACCAGCTGACGCCGGACTCGACGATGCTGGACAAGGAACGCGGCGGCGGTGGAGGGTGCCGCCAGACCCGCCTGGTTCCCGCGAACGGCCCGGCCGGGGTTCTTTTCCTGGTCGTCCTCGTGGGAGGGGCCTTCAGATCTACTCGTGTCGGGAGGGTCCGGTGAAAGAACAGAGGGCGAGAAGCCAAATCAGTATGGCAGCGTTCGGGATCATGGTGGTGGCCGGTTGTAGTCTCGAAACACCCCGGGGTGTGCAAGACCAGGGCGACTGGGGTGCTCCTTCCCGGGATTCCGATGATCGGGACACCACCCCCGAGGACCTGGACCGTTGGGATCCCTACACGTACGTCCCCTACCCGCTCGACAGGCTGGGACCGTCAGAGTCATGCAGTCTCGAAGACTTGCGGCAGGGGACTTGCCCTTGCGAACCGATCGACCACCGAAACTGTCCGTTCGATTCCGGGTTCATCTGCCGGTGTTGCATCGAGGACCCGTCCCTCTGCGTGTGTGTGCCGGATGACGGGGGTCCGTGGGACGTCTGGTGCTGTCCTGGTCTGGACCCAGACAGTGGGCCGGACTGCTAGTGGACTGTCTCACCCAACTTCGACCGTTGCTTCGACAAAGTTCATCAAAATCAATGGGATGCAAGGCTGTGCTCCGGCCTTGGCATTTGAGGGGCGGCAGGGGGGAGGGGGGACGACCCCGACGGCCTGGAGGACCTTCCCGGAAACCCCCTGAAGGGGCGTGCGGAGCATGGACCACTGGTCGTCCTTGCGGACCGGGACCTCGCAGACGGACCGCAGGTCCTTCAGGACCTGGTCCCATTCGACCAGGTGACCCTTCGCGGACAGACGGCGTTGCAACTCGTCCATCGATCTTCCCGACGGTTTTCGACGACCTGGAGGGACTGGTACTTGCCGGTCTTCTTGATCCTGGGGAACATCGGCACCCCTCGGTTCAACCACCGCAACGATACTAGACCTGGTTAACCACAGTCATGAACTCCTTGCACATCGGACCGCACATGTTTGGCACCGCATTTCCGCCGGCGACCGGATCCGGCTTCAAGCATTTCCGTGGGTGACGAATATGGCCCTCCCGATCGCTGTAGAAATCGGGTCTCGCATCGCGTCACTCGGTGGGTGACCCGACGCACCGGTTTCGCCCACGGCCACGCCCACGGCCACGAACAGGGTCGAAACGCCGCGTGGCACCCGACGATTTGGGGTGGGATGGCTCCATTGACCCGCGGGGGCGCCGTGAGGTACAAACTCGTGGACAGGGCACGGGGTCCGGTTCACGGACAGACCGTTCTGGGTCAGCGAGGAAGATGTGGCCTTTGATCTTCACAGATGGCGCGACAACCGCCTGAACTGGAGTGGCCCCACGCTGTTTGTTGCGCTCGCGATTTCGCGCGTTGGCGCAGCCGAGCCGGTCGGGCCGAATCCGTTTGGCTTCGTCGGCGAGGGTCTGGTCGGCGAGGAGGTGCGGGTCACCTGGCCCGTGGTGACGCTGGCCGGCGCGCTCCAGACCGGCCCCGCGGGCGCCGGCATCCTCACCGCAGGGGTGACCTGGGGAACGGTCAGCACCGGCCTCTTCAAGGCGAAGTCACTGCACCGGGTGGTCCTGCACGCGCGCGCGGCGGGATCAGCTGATGGAGCAGAGGTCGCCGCCGACCTGACCTTCGGCCACACGTGGGAGAAGGTCATTGGCCTGTCGCTCGACGGCGGCGTGGCGACACGCTTTTGGCAGGGTGCCGCGGTTGGCCCGGTGGTCGTCGTGCGGCCCTACCTGGTCGAGCCGAGGGGGCTTGGCCTGTACCTCGGGAGCTGGTTCTACGTGGCGCCCGACCGCGAGTGGGGGGTGGCCGGCGGTATCAGCTTCGATTTCTGGGCGGCCTTCGGCATGAGGGCGGGCGACGACCCATGATGCCGTGCGCGCTGGTTTCAGGCCGACCGTTTTCGAGACTTCGTGACGGGGAACGGGGCGCCAACCGGGGCCGGGCATGAAGACGATCGGTCGCTTCTCGCTGGAGCGGCACGACGGCCCGTACGAGACGTGGCCGCTGCTCACGCGCCTGCTGGTGGACGGCCAGCCGAGTCGCGTGCGCGTGCCGGGGTACGAGCTTCTGCACCAGTTCGAAGTCCCCGCGGGTTACGTCCTGGTCACGGACACCGACTGTCCGTTCGAGGAGGCCACCAGCTTCATCTTGCTCGATCGAGGTCTGCGTCTGCTGTCGCGCCGGACCCTGATCGCACCGTACGAGACCTTCTGGCTCGACCGGATCGAGTGGCTGGACGACTCGCACTTCCGGGCGGTGTTTCTTGGCGGGGACTGCTGGCTCGTGACGATCCGGGCCTGGGGCGTGCCGTTCCTTTTTCCCCGCCTGCGCCTGAAGCATGAGCGCAACCCATCGAAGGGCGAGCAGAGTGCCGGCTGACCCGTTTCCGCCAGTCAGAGTTCCCGTTCGTGGGGGCGTGTCGCACGGCTCGCCGCGAGGTGGGTGTCACCAGCAGTTGAATGGTACGGGGCGCTCCGGTATCATGAATCGCCCTTCGATCCGGAGGCGGGGATGCGTCGGATGGTCATGGGATGGCGCTGGATTGCGCTGGGGCTGGCGGTCGTGGGGTGTTCGGTGGCGGGATCCTCGGGGGACGCGCTGACGGGCGTGGACCTTCAGGGACTGGACATCCAGTACGGCGCGGACGGCTCGCAACCCGGCACGGACGGCTGGAGCCCGGACGCGACGGGTCCCGGACCTGACAGCGGACCGGTCGTCCCCACGGCCAACGAGTATCCCTCCGCGGAACTCCTGGTGCGGATCACGGGTCCGACGGCACGCGGGTTCGCGACCACGGCCGGGAGCCTTCTGTCGCTCACGGGGATCGTGTTCAGCCGCCCTGGCACGCCGGTCACGGTGTCGTGGGTCTCGCAGTCGGTGGACCAGGGCGTCCTGACCGACCAGGGGACCGCGGACGGATTCCCCTTCTGGATGACCCCCGGGATCACCGTGATGCCGGGGGACAACCTGATCACGGTGACCGCGCAGGCGGGAGGCGAGACCGCGACGGACACGATCCTCATCACGTACAACCCCTCGTTCCCGTTCGACCATCCGATTGAGATCCGCCCGCCGGCCGGCTTCGTCGGGGAGACGATGAAGTTCTTCGCCACGGCAGCGCTCGGCCCCATCGGGGACCTCGTGGACAGCACCCTGACCCTCCAGCAGGTGGATGCCCAGGGCCACGTGATCAAGGAACTGGGAAAGATGAAGGACGACGGCGACGTCAGCGTCTCCGGGGACGAGATCCAGAAGGACGGGGTCTACACGTTGCAGTTCAACTTCACGTGTTCCGGAACGGACCCGGTCTTCGTGCGGGCCACGGCCCTGGTCCGGGGCGCGTATGGCCAACAGTACGTCGCGCGCTCGGCCCTCACTCGGCTCGATTGCGTGAACCGTCTGACCGTGGCCGCCTGCGCGGCGCATCAGAAGACCCTGGCCCAGGCCCGCGAGGCGTACCTCCAGGCCGCGAGCGGCGGGGCGGGGAGCGCGCGGACCGCCGCCATCCAGGTCCTGTCCGCGGACCCGGATGTCGGGGAGGTCGCGTCGGACGCCGAGGACGGCGGGTTGTGGGTGCAGTGGAAGGACGGGGTCCTCGGGGCCCTGAACACCGCGCGCGGAGATACACGGGGTGACGCCGGCGACGACCCCGGGGCATTCGCGTCCCTGGAATCCGCCCTCGCCGGCGACCTGGCGATCCTGAGCAAGTCCACGCTGCTCCTTGCGCCCTTCGCGAGCGAATTCGGCCAGGAGGAGGCGGGGTTCACGGCCGGGATCGTGTCGCACATCCAGTGCCCGGCGTACCGGGTGCGCGGACCGCAGCAGAACCCGAAGGGGTCCCACAACGACGCGGCGGCGAACCTGAAGGTGTTCCGGCAAATGGCGGGCAGCGGCATCGTGGTCCTGACCACGCATGGCGAGGCGTACTTCCGGGGCCTGTCCGGACCGGCCAAGGAGCGGCTCGGGTGGTCGCACCGTGGGGCCCAGGAGGTCCTGTGGACCGGGGAGGCCGTGGACTGCGCGCGCCTGAGCACGACGACCCAGACGTGCAAGACGACCGCGGAGTGCCCGGCCGGGACCGAGTGCCTGATCACCCAGGCGGTGCAGGTGACGCAGGGCAGGACGCAGACCATCCAGGCGTCCGGCGTGTGCTACGACGCGACCCAGGTGGACCTGATGCGGGGCCGGGTGGTCCTGGGCGACCGGACCTACGGCGTCACACCGGCCCTGGTCCGCTGGCTCGGAGAGCGACAGAAGTTCCCGAACAGCCTCGTGTATCTGGGGGCGTGCCGCACGCTGTACAACGGGACCCTCGCCACGGAGTTCTTCGGGGCCGGGGCCCGGACCGTGGCCGGGTACACCGGGACCGTGACGAACGCGTTCGCGCGCGAGGCGGGCTCGTCGTTCCTCGCGCAGATGTTCGAGGAGAAGAAGACCGCGGGCGAGGCATACGGGGTCGGGGTCCAGGACCCGGCGAACCCCGGGTCGTACTTCCGCCTGTTCGGGGCACGAAACCTGACCATCTCGCAGTCCGACATCCTGAACGCCTCGTTCGAGACGAGCGACCTGACCGCGTGGGAGCGGGACGGGGATGGCCGCGTGCTCGCGAAACTGGGCCAGACGGGACCGGTGTCCGGCAAGTTCATGGGGATCATCTCGACCGGGCTCGGATTCACGGACCTGACGGGGTCGGTCCAGCAGACCTTCTGCATCCCCGAGGGCGTGAAGACATTGTCGTTCTGGTGGAAATACTATTCTGAAGAATTTCACGAGTGGTGCGGGAGCGAGTACCAGGACACCTTCCAGGCGGACCTGACCGGCCCCACGGGCCAGAAGTACAAGGTCGTGGACCTGGCCGTGGACGACCTGTGCAAGTCCGATTGCAACCAGGAGTGCGAATGCTGGTCGGGTTTCTTCACGTCCTGTCCGCCCAACATGGGCTCGAACTACGTGGGCCTGACCTTCTCGGACGTCCAGTTCGACCAGGAGGACGCGTGGGTCACGCCGTGGCAGAAGGCGACCTACGACGTCTCGGCCCTCGCGGGCAAGGGCCCCGTCACCCTGCGCTTCTACTGCACGGACCAGGGCGACTCCATCTACGACACCGCGGTCCTCGTGGACGGGATCAAGTTCGAGTAGCCCCCCGCGCGAGGCTCACTCAAGGTGCCCGGTCGCGACCGTGAAGCCCTCCTCGCGGTACAGGTCCTCGACCACGAACTTCAGTTCGATGCCGGGCGGGAGGCTCGGGTCCAGGGTGGCGAGGTCAATGGTCGGGATGGGGAACGAGGCGAGCGGCTTGCCGATGACGTCCTCGAGCAGCGGGGGCAGGACGACGTCCTTGATCAGGGCCTCGAGCCCATCCTTCATGGCGGACATGTCCTCGCAGGGCGCACCCGGGGTCTGGCAGGACTCGATGCTCACGAACTCCAGTTCGAAGAGGTCGAGCCCCAGGACCGTGATGGACACGTCGTTGCCGCCCTCGGCGTTGGGGACGGCCTCCAGTCGCACCGACGCGGCCGCGTACACGAAGACGCCGACTTTCAGCGGGATGCCATTGAACTTCAGGTCCGCGACCACGTACAGGTCCCCCACCTGGACCTGGAGGTTGCCCGGGGTGTGACAGTCCGTCAGGATGGGCGGCAGGTAGAAGTCGAGCGTCACGAACAGGTCGCTGACCCCGTACTGGGACAGGTCCACGTCGCCCAGGTCCGCCGGCGTGATGGTCGCGTTCAGGACGCCCGACCACCACACCGAAAACAGCCCCTCGTTCAGCAGGTCATCGAAGGCCCCGAATTCGTTCTCGGACTGGTGGGGCAAGTCGAAGGTCGGGGGCTTCATGGTCAGGCAGTTCGCCCGGCTGATGGACCCGAGCACGTCGCGGTTGACCCCCTTGGGCGCGTACAGGGTCCCCTCCATCGAAAGCCGCATCCCGTCGCTCTTCACGGTCAGGTCCTGGGGCCGGGTCAGGATGGTGATCGCGGCCGGGTGGTTGCCGAGGAGCGGCGGGATCTCAATCGTCTCGTTCAGTTCGAACTTCGAGAAGAGGTCCTCCAGGGTATTGTTGATCAGGTCCCCCATCTGCTGCTCGAATGCCTTCTCGATGTCCGAGGCGAACTGGTCCACCAGGAGGTCAATCAGCCAGTCGAAGAGCCAGCCCAGGATCCCATCAATGTCCACGTCAATGCCGCTCAGGCTGACGTCCGCGCTCTGCATCTTCGCGTGGACCTTCTTGTCCGACCCGGTCCACAGGAGCACGTCCGCGGTCACGGTGATCTGCGACACCGACACGTCCCCCGAGAAATCCGGGCACCAGTCAATGATGAAGTTGCACTCGCCTTTGAGCTTGACGTTCAAGTGGAGGTTCGGAATGCGAACGTACAGGCGCATCCCGCCGTCGTACAGGGAAATCTGGAGCGTGGGCTTGCCGAAGGTCACGTTTGACAGATAGACCTTGTAGGGGCCGGATTCCGCGATGGGATTGGGGATTAGAGCGTTGATGTTCAGTTTCGAAATGAACGTCTCGAGGATCGTGGCCAGGTCGTCCGGATGGGTCGGGTCGTGGTTCCCGTCGTCGAAGAAGTCGCGCCCCAGGAAGGCCCGCACGCTGTTGTGGACCATCCCCTTCTCGGGGTTGGCGGCGTCGATCGGGTAATAGACGAACGAGAAGTAGTAGGACTGGCGCACGCGCGAGGACATGCCCGCCCCGTTCGTCACCTGCGCGTCAATCATGTTCAGGCCCTGGACCGGGTTCATCAGGAACGTGAAGGTCCCGTCCGGCCGCACGTCCGTCACGGGCTGGCCGTTGATGGTGAAGGACTCGATCCCCGTGATGTCGTCGTTGACGATCCCGAGGACCGTGACCGAGGGCTTGCCCTGGATGGTGGCGCCGCGCTCCGGGTACAGGATGGACAGGAGCGGTCCGCTTCCCTCGACCCGGATGGTCAGCGACGCGGACACCGCCGGGAACTGGAGGAGCCGGAATGTCATCAGATAGACGCCTTCTTCCTTCAGGACGAAGGTCTTGGTCGGGTTGTTGGGCGACGGTTCGATCCCCCCGGGTGGGTCAATGGCCGGGACGCCCACCATCGCGTCCGGGACCAGGTTGTCGAAGGCGTCCGTGGCCGTGGCGGTGACGTTGATCACGCTCCCGGTCCCGTAGTACTGCTTGTCCGGGACCACCTTCAGGGTCAGTTTCACGGGGTCCCCGGGCGTGACCAGGACCGTCACGCCATACAACTGAAAATATTTCCATTCTATGTTCTGCGGGACGCACTTGACCAGATACATCCCCGTGACGTTCGTCGTGATGAACTTCCCGTGGATGCTCATCTTCGGCGGCAGGTACACCGACATGGGCAGGTCCGGGACCGGGTTGTCGTAGTAGTCCGTGGCCGTGCACGAGACCTCGGCCTGGCCGCCGGCCTGGAACGTGTCCGGGGTCACGGACGTGTAGATCTTCTTGGGGACGTTCGCGCGGACCGTGACCTCCTCCGGGGTCGGGTCCGCCACCGGGGCCCCCACCACGCCGCACGCGATCCGGTGCAGGACCGCCCTCGTCAACTGGACCGTGAGGCCCGACGTGGTGATGCCCTCGTTCGGGGTCGTGATCGGCGCGAAGGGGCCGTCCACCTCGTTGCCATACACGTCCCAGCCCTGGCAGGTCACCGTGACCCACTCGCCGGCCTTGATGTCGTGGGGCTCCACGGCGGTCTCGACCTCGAAGGGGGCCGCGGCAGTCACCACCAAGCCGGCCGGGGTCTCGTCCACGAGTCCGGCGTCCGGGGCCTCGCACCGGACCAGGTAGCGCCCGGTCCGCGTGGCGACGACCCGGTTGTCCTGGACCGTGACGCCCTCCGGTGGCTCGTCGGGCGGGGGGAGGGTGTCGGGGGCCGTGGCGGCGTCCGGCGTCACGGCCGCGTCGCCGCCTTCCGGCACGGGCGGCGGGGCCTCGGGCGGCGGGGCCTCCCACACGCGGATCACGACCTTCTTCGGGTTGAACCCCGCGCCCTCGCACGTCACGTCCACGGCCTCGCCGGCCCGGACCTGGTCCGCGGACAGGCGCGTGTCCATCGTCGGGGCCACGTCGCCCGGGTTGCCGGGGTCCAGGCCCCCGTCCACGCCGGAGTCCGGGGTGTTCGCGTCGCCGAGGCCGGGCGTGGACCCGCCTCCGCAGGCCGCGAGAAACAGGACCACGAGCAGGTTCCCGATGGCCGGAGACTTCATGACCCGATCCTCCGAGAAGGCTTGTCCGCCGGTTTCGCGGCCCCTACAATGCTACGGGACCGGGATGGGAGATGCAAGGATGAGGAACGGGCCGGCGGGAGTCGTGATCGTTGCGACGGTGCTCGCGGCGTGCGGGTCGGCGGGGGGAAGCGCGGGTCCCGATTCGGCCCTCGCGGATATCCGGCGGGACGTCCCGGATGCCCGCGACCCGGGGGGACCCGAGCCGGGGCACGACGATTCCACGCCGGTGGAGACCATCGCGGACCTGGGGTTCGGGGAGGACGCCTGGGGTCCGGAGGGCGCGGACCTCGGCGGTGAGGAGGCGTGCGTCCCGCAGTGCGAGGGTCGCGAGTGTGGGGACGACGGGTGCGGGGGCCTCTGCGGCTACTGCCAGTATGGATTCCTGTGCAAGGTGGGGTTGTGCATCGAGTACTGCGTGCCGGACTGCACGGGCAAGGCGTGCGGGGAGGACGGGTGCGGAGGCAGTTGCGGCGACTGCGAGGAAAACGAGTTCTGCGGCGAGGACTTCACCTGCGTTCTGAAGGGCTGCGAGCCCGCGTGCGCGGGCAAGACGTGCGGGCCCGACGGGTGCGGGGGGTCGTGCGGGTCGTGCGCGGAGGGCCAGGTCTGTGACCCGAAAACGTGGCAGTGCGTGAAGGACACGGCGTGTCACGAGATCACCGCCGAGGGGCGGTGCGTGGGGTCGCTCCTGCAATGGTGCGAGGGCGGGGTCCTGCACGAGAAGACGTGCGACCCGGCCGAGGGTCTCGTCTGCGGCTTTAGCGTGCTCGCCAAGAAGTACGATTGCGTCCCGCCCGAGCAGTGCGAGCCGCAGTGCTCCGGCCGGGAGTGCGGCCCGGACCAGTGCGGGGGCCAGTGCGGCGAGTGCGCGGTGGACCAGGTCTGTTCCACGGGAGGGACGTGCGGCCCCCCGTGCGGCGCGGTCACCGAGACGGGCTCGTGCCAGGGCGACCTCCTCCAGTTTTGCCACCAGGGCATCCTGATTGCCTACGACTGCGCGGCCCATGGCCTGCGCTGCCAGTGGGACCCCACCGGCAACTCGGGGAAGGGGTGGTACGACTGCCTGTGAGTCCGCGGACAACCTCGCAGAGGCGATTCTCGAACGCGAGGGCCGGGGTTCACGCGGTCAGCCGGGGCCCCCCATCCGAAGGGACCACGGACAGGCCCTCCGCGTGGAAATCCTCGTCG
>JBBIPO010000129.1:0-10941 GCA_037442805.1 Deltaproteobacteria bacterium | reverse complement strand
CCTGTGGGCCGTGGATGCGGATGTACAGGTGGTCGTGCTGGAAGATGCGCCCCGAAGTCTGCGGGAGCGAATCCCGCGCGAGGGTGTCCTCCTCTACGATGCGTCCCCGGGCCCGAGTGGGGAGCCCGACGACCCGCGAGGAGACTCTCGAGACCAAGGAAACGAGGGATGACCGCCCTGGAAATGACCGAGGACCGACTGCGTCGCCTCCTCGCCGACCTGCGGGCCGACCTGGAGGTCCTGGACCCGGTGGCGGACCGGCTCGCGCAACCGTTCGGGCCGCGACCCGACCCGAGGGCCGACGCGGCCGAGCGCGCGCTGGTGGCCGTCGAGTTGCATCGCTACTACGGCGCCCTGGAGGGCCTGTTCGAGCGCGTGGCGCGTGTGATGGACGGCCACGTCCCGTCCGGCGAAGGATGGCACCGTGACCTCCTGCGCCAGGTATCGCTTCCGCTCCCGGGCGCGCGCGACGCCCTCATCGCTCCGCCCGTGGCGGGCGAACTCGCACCTGTTGTCGTTCCGCCATTTCTTCCGGCAGGCGTACGCCGTCGAACTGGACATGACCCGGCTGATCGAGCACCGGAAGCGGGTCGCGCGGGTCCATGCGGACGTGGTGGAAGGCATTGGTCGCCTCCTCGCTCACGTCGAGGCCACGCTCGAGAGCCTCGAGGAAGGCACCCCGGTCTGACGACCGCGCCACGCAGTCACGGGGCTGCCCGCAGAATTCGCCTCGCGTTCCCGCCGAGGACCATCGCGCGTTCCGCGGGGGCGAGGCCCAGGGCCTCGACGACCGCGAGGAAGGACGCGGGGTGGTTCAGGTTGTGGTCGCTGCCGAAGACGAGGCGTTCGGGGCCGACGAGGTCGAGCGCCCGCGCGACGAGCCAGTACTCGCGGATGCTCTCCGTCCCGAGGTAGGCGTTCGCGAGGCCGCGCTCGCGGATCGCCCCGGCCGCGCCCAAGACCAGGGTCGGGGAGTCCCCGCCCATGTGGGACAGGAGGAAGGGGATGTCGGGATGCCGGCCGGCCGCGTCGAGGGCGATCTCGAAGCCCGCGACCTCGCGCCAGCGGCCGCAGTGAACCACCACGGGCCATCGCCAGCGGGATGCGACCGCCAGGAACGGCTCGTACGCGGGGTCCGCGATGGGCAGGCGATTGAATGACGGGTGAATTTTCAGGGCGCCGACGCGCGATTGGTTTCTTTCAAGAAAGTCATACAACGACTCATCACCGGGCCGGACCCACGCCGCGAAGAACAGGGCCGGCGCGGACCCGGGCGCGGCCTGATGACTTCCGACCTCCCCGAGAAGCCCCTCGTTGTCCCCGGAGTCCGTGGGCATGACCAGGGCGCCCGTGACCCCGCAGGACCGCAGGACGCGCGTCACGTCCGCGAGATCGCTGTCGCGTCCCGCGAAGTCGGGCGTCCGCCACCGCCCGACGTGGACATGGGCGTCGAAGACCTGGAAGGGGTCGGCCTCCGTCAACGGGCATCCCTCCGGGACCGGCGGAGCAGGAGCATCCCCGCCAGTCCGATCCACCAGGGGACGGACGTACCCGCCGCTCCCGCCGAGCACCCTCCCCCACCGCCGCCCGCCGCGGGCACTCCCGCATCCCCCGGGCCTGCGTCACCCGTGTCTCCCGGGCCGGAGTCTTGCGGCCCCATCTCCGGCGGACCGAGGTCCGGGGAACCAGGGTCTTGTGGACCAGGGTCGCCCGGGGCAACGTCCGGGGCGGGCGGACCCGTGTCCGCGGGCGCCTGGTCGGCCTCCGCCGGCCGCTCGCGCACCTCGAAGGCGTCCTTCAAGAACCCCGACGACCCGTCCGGGTTGCTCGCGAACAGCGTGTAGGACCCGGGGCTCATGCCGGCGGGCACCACCGCGGTCGCGAGCCCCTCCCCGACCACCTGGATCGCGCCCAGGAGCGTCCCCCCGAGCCGCAGCGCCAGGCCCGGCTGAAACCCGTGGCCGGCCACGCTGATGGGCGTTTCCTCGTCCTCGTACCCGAAGGCGGGCGAGACCTCGAGGACCACGACGCCCTGCGAGGTCACGCAGGCCCCGTCGTCGCAGACCTCGCCCGCGCCGCACGTCCCGCACGCATCGGGCTGGTCCGGGCATCCCCCGTCCCCGCACTCCCGGCCCGCGCAATCGGGCGTGCACGGGGCGTCCACACACTGACCCCACGTGTCGCCGGAGGCCCCGCAGACCTTGCCCTGCGGGCAGAACCCGCACACCCCCCCGCACCCGTCGTCCCCGCACTCCTTGCCGCAGCAGTCCGGGCAGCAGACCTGGGCGCAGTGCCCGTCATGGCAGAGGCTCGGGTCCTCGTAGGGGACCTGCGTCTTGCAGTCCGGGTCGCACCAGTTCAGGCAGACCCCGCACGACCCTCCGCACCCGTCGTCCCCGCACTCCTTCCCCGCGCAGTCCGGAAGGCAGTCCGGCACGCACGTCGTGACCTCGCAGTGCGTCCCCGCCGGACACACGCCGCACGTACCGCCGCATCCATCGTCCCCGCACTGCTTCTCGAAGCAGTCCGGCACGCAGTCCGGCACGCAGGCCCCGGACGCGCAGTGCTGGCCCGCCGGGCACGTCCCGCACGACGCGCCGCAGCCATCGTCGCCACACTGCTTCCCGGAACAATCCGGCACGCACGTCCCCGCGGTCTCGACCTTGACGCGCACGATTGCGTCGCCGGTCACCCCCAGGTTCTCGGCGTAACTCCAGGTCTTCGCGCCGGAACATCCGGCCGTGACGTGGTGGACGACGTTCACCTTCGACGTGATCGCGTGGTCTCCCAGGACCCCGATCTTCTGGCAGCCGCACGCCCCCAACTCCGGCATCTTCAGGCACTGGAGCGACCCCCACTCCTCGGACAGGTCCTGCGGGGCCTCGTAGAACCGCAGGACCACCCACAAGTTGCCCGACATCATCAGGGGCGGGTGGTTCGCGGGGTCGCTCCAGTCGAAGTCAATCTGGACCCCCACGCCGCCCTGAATCGGAAGCCCCGTGCCCCCCGTGTTCGGGTCGTACAGGTCCTCCGTGCTGACGGACCAGTCCGGTTCCCCCTTGGACGGGGCGGGACCCGTCGAGGAATCGAAGTAGAACTCGATCCGCAGGTGCGCCTTCATGTCCGGGGCGTTCGGCGGCGCGGCGAAGAGCATCTGAAGTCCCAGGACCTTGACGGGGTAAGACCCGGCCGCGATGGGGAAGATCAGACCATACGCCTCGTCCTGCGCGAATCCCGGCTGGACCGGGAGCGACTGCCCCTGCACCTGCCCGACCGCGACGAACAGGTCCGACGAGAACTCGTCGTGCTTCAGGACCTGGATGTCCGCTCGGGCCGCGGACGCTGCGAGCAGTCCCACGATGAATCCGATCGCGTGGCGTGTCATGGCGGGGACCTCCGCTCCACCTTTCGAGCGAGGATCCTATCACCCTTTCGAGGGAGGCGACCGCCGGCCACGCGCGGCCCCGCAAGCGCGGACTGCACATTCCCGTTACACTATTGGTCGCGACCCGCCGTGGGGAAGGTCATGGCGCGTAGTCCCCTCTCGCTGTCCGTCGTGATCATGGCCTTCAACGAGCGGCCGGCCATCGCCGCCCAGGTCCGCGCCACGTTGGGCTTCCTGGACCGGTGCGTGGGGCAAGGCGAGGTCGTGGCCGTGAACGACGGGTCCACCGACGGGACCGGCGAGGTGCTCGACGCCCTGGCCCGCGAGGACCCGCGGGTGCGCGTGGTCCACCATCCGCGCAACCTTGGGATGGGGCTCGCGATCCGCAGCGGCTATCGGGCGGCCACCCTCGACTTCGTGACCCAGTTGCCCGGGGACGGCCAGGTCCGGCCGGACACGCTCGAACGCTTCCTCCCCTTCCTGCCCGAGCACGACCTGGTCCTGTCCACCTACGCCCGGCGCGGAGATGGGGCGGTTCGCTTCCTCGTCACGCGCGCCTACTGGGCGACCGCGTGGGTCTTGCTCGGGAACCGGTGCGAGTTCACCGGGACCATGGTCTTCCGCCGCGCTCTGCTCGACCGCATCCGCCTCGTGTCGGACACCTTCCTCGTCAACGTCGAGGTCCCCCTCAAGTTGATGCGCCTCGGGGTCCGGCCCGCCTGGGTCACCATCGAGGCCGAGGCCCGGGCCCACGGCCGCAGCAAGGTCCTCTCCGGACGCGGGGTCGCCAGGGTCTTGCGGGAGATGCTCGCCCTGCGGCGCGAGATCGTGCTAACCTCCCGTCCGTACGGGGAATCCTCATGATGGACGAGCGTTCCCGGCGCGGTCTCGAGTCCCTGGTCGCCGCCTTCCTGCGCGAGCAGGTGGCGCCCGCCCTCTTCGAGCGCGAGGAGGTGCGGCGCGGACTCGGACCCGAGCGTCTGGAACGGGTGCGGCGCGAGGTCCTGGCCCGACTGGAAGAAGCAGAGCGCCGGGGGATGGAGGACCGCGAGCGCGCCCACGAGGTCCTTCGAGGATGGCTGGGCGGCGCCACGGGCGGACCCGGACTGGAGGCGCTCCTCGCCCTGGTCCGGTCCTGGCTCGCGAGCGAGCCCTCGTCACGGAGGTCGCCCGGATGACCCTGGGAGATCTGGTCCTGGCTCCCTGGCGCTTGCGCGACCTGGGCCGCGTGCGGCGCATCGCGGGGGTGCTCGTGCGCCACGGGTTCGCGGACGTGGCGGTCCGGCTCGGCTGGCCCGCACGCCTGCGGGCCTGGACCGCGGCCCTGCTCCGGCGCCCCCCACCCGACGTGGAGGCCGTCCCGGTCGAGATGCGCATCCGCCGCGTGCTCGAGGAACTCGGCCCCACGTTCATCAAGTTCGGCCAGGTCCTGGCCACGAGGCCGGATTTGCTCCCCATGAGCCTCGTGCTGGAACTGAAGCGCCTGCACGACCACGTGACCCCGTTTCCCTTCGACGAGGTGCGGGCGACCATCGAATCGGACCTTCGCCGCCCTCTTCACGAGGTCTTCGAATCCTTCGAGGAGGAACCGATCGCGTCGGCCTCCATCGCCCAGGTCCACCGGGCCCGCCTTCAGGCGGGAGTCGGCGTCCCCCCCGATGCCCCCGAGGCGGCGCGGGACGTCGTCGTGAAGGTCCAGCGCCCCCACCTGCGCGACGTGGTCCAGGCGGACCTGCGCATCCTGGGTGGCATCGCGGCCCTCCTGGAGCGACGCTTCCCGGAGGTCCGCCCCTTCCGGCCCCGGGCCCTGGTCGAGGAGTTCCGCCGTTCCCTGAACCGCGAGACGGACTTCCTGGCCGAGATGCACGCGATGGTCCGCTACAAGCAGATGTTCGCGGACGAGCCGCGTCTGTTCGTTCCCGACCCGGTGCCGGCCCTGTGCACGAGGCGGGTCCTGGTCATGCAGCGCGTGGACGGGGTCAAGGTCACCGACATCGAGGCCGTGCGGGGCCTCGACGTGGACCTCAAGTCCCTGGTCGAGGTCGGGATGCGCGTGACGATGCGTTCCATCTTCGAGTTCGGCTTTTTCCATGCCGACCCCCACCCCGGCAACTTCTTCATCCGGCCGGATGGGACCATCGCCCTGCTCGACTTCGGGATGATGGGGTCCATCGAGTCGGAGCGTCTGGACGAGCTCTTGACCTACCTCGTGGCCCTGGTCACCGGCGACGTCGAGATGATGGTGAACGTGCTGGCGGACGCGGACCTGATCGGGGACGACACGGACGTGCGCGCCCTGCGCGGGGACCTGCGGGCGATCCTGGATCGGTACGCGGGGAGCAGCATCGGGGCGATTGACGTGACGTCGTTCCTGACCGAAAGCATGGAGGTCGCGCGCCGGCACCACGTGGTCCTGCCCGCGGACCTCCTGCTGGTCGGCAAGGCCATCGCCATCATGGAGGGGATCGGACGCGAGGTCTATCCGGAGTTCGAGCCCATCGAGGCGGTCCGGCCGCTGCTGACCGAGATGTACGTGCGGCGCACCCTGGACGCGGGCCTGCACGCGCAGACCCTCGTGCGAACGGCCCTGGACGCCGCGAACCTGCTCCGCGAGGCCCCCCACGACCTCCGCCGCATCCTGCGCAAGATACGGCGTGGCGACCTCGCGATCCAGGTCCAGTCCCTCCACGAGGAGGCCCGCCAGCGCGGCCTGCACGCCCGCACGAACCGCCTGGTCTTCGGGTTCCTGTTCCCCACGTTCTTCTTCGGAGGCACCTACCTGATCGGGATGGAGTCGTCCTTGCAGAATCTGGCGGGCCTGGTATCGTTTGGCATCGCGGGCCTGTGTTTCCTTGGCCTCGTGGTCTCGATGGTTCAGTCGGACGGGAGGTGAACGATGCGGAAGACCTTGTTCCTGATGGTGCTCGCGGCTCTGGCGGGCGGTTGCGGCATCTCGAAGGACGTCTATCAGCGCGACGTCCAGGCGCTGCAACAGCAGATCAAGGACCTGGAACGCGACAAGGGGGTCCTGATCGGCGAGAAGCGCCGCCTGACCGACGAACTGGCCCGCCTCGGGCAGGAAAAGGGCGTCCTGTCCCAGGACCTCAAGAACGCGCTCGATCGCATGGAGGAACTGCGCCGGCAGGCCCAGAAGCGCAAGGCGGCGCTCGACACGCTGAAGGCGAAACTGCAAGAGATGCAGGCGGCGGGCAAACTGCGCGTGCGCACGAGCCGCGGGCTTCTTATTGTGGAAATGTCGGAACAGGTTCTGTTCGATGTCGGCAAGTATCAACTGAAACCGGACGGCAAGGCCGCCCTCGCGCAACTGACCCCGATCCTGGCGACCCTGGAGGGCCGGCAGTTCCAGGTCGCCGGGCACACGGACGACACCGGGTCGCCGCTCGCGAACTGGCGGCTGTCCATGAACCGCGCCATGGAGGTGACCCTGTTCATGATCGAGCAGGGGATGCCGCCGGAGCGCCTGTCGGCCGCGGGGTACGGCCTGTACGCGCCCGTCGCGCCCAACGACACCCCCGAGAACCGGGCCAAGAACCGCAGGATCGAGATCATCCTCGTGCCCAATATCGAGGAGATCATGGGGATCGGGGAGGAGTGACTTCGGGTCCTCGTGACTTGGCGGAATGCCGGGCCCTCGTAGGCGTGGGCGTGGGCGTGGCCGACATGCAACACGGAATCGCCCGGACACTAGCAGGACCCGGCACGTACCGTTTTCTCGAGCGTTTTCCATGAGGTGGATATTCATCCCGACGGCATTGATCGCGTTCCGGCTGGTCGTCTTCGGCGGGACGGTGACGGCCGGCACCTGGGCGACTCAGTACCAGACCGCCCAGAGCGACACGGCCATCATTACCATGGCCGCCGCGACCGAGGACAAGGTTGTGGGGTTCGGGGTCGAGCCGGACGGCCAGGGGAACAGCAAGCCCATCTGGTTCCGGACGTCGGACGGCGGCCAGCACTGGAACAAGCAGGACGCCTCTACCGGCGGGGACCTCCTGATGCTGACGCACCTCGTCTGTCCGTCCTCCACACGCTGCTGGGCCGTGGGCATGAAGATCCTGATGAGCACGGGATTCGGGGTGCAGAACGTCCTGATCGGGTCCACCAACGGCGGTGACGCCTGGTTTTGGCCTCCTCCCCTGGCCTATTCCGAGTCGCGGATCGCGGTCCAGGACTTCGAGAACTTCTACCTGGTCGGCGGGACCGCGGTCCTGCCGGTCGTCGAGTCTAAGACCCAGAAGGGGTTCGTCCCCGAGGTCGGGGGCGAGCGGTTCCAGGGCATCTCCGATGCCTCGTTCGTCGGGGCTTCCGAGGTCTTCCTCGCGAACGGCGAGGTCCAGACCGATGACAAGACCGGCGCGCGGACCATCCTGCCCAAGGGGGCCCTGCTGCACTCCACGGACGGCGGGGCCACTTGGACCGCGATCTTCCGGGGCCGGACCGAGACGGTGGACCGCGTGTGGTTCTTTTCGTCGCAGACCGGTTTCGTCCTCGGCCACACCGCGCAGGGACCGTTCCTACGGCGAACGGACGACGGGGGCCAGACCTGGTTCGAGGTCCTGATCCCGGCCCCGACCGGCGTTCCCATGCCGACCTACATGGCGGACGCGGTCCTGTTCCACGCAGGGGCCGGGCTGTTCGTGGCCTCGGACAAGGATGAGCACGACCAGTCGTTCCACGTGGTCTATCGGATGCGCGACGGCCACACCCTGATTGAAGAACCCAAGCCGTCCACGGCCAGGGCAATGTTCACGCTGACGTGCCCGTCCCAGAAGGTCTGCTACCTGGCGGGCGAGAACCACGTCATCTGGCGCTTCGATGGCACGGACGACGACGTGGTCCCCGAGGAGCCCGTCCCGGGACCGGATGCGGGTCCGGGCTCGGACTCGGGTGGCGTCGGGAAGGACGCGGTCGCGCCAGAGGGGACGGTTGGGGATGGGTTGTCCGAGTCGGATGGAGGCGGGTCGGGTCTCCAGGACGCCCTGGCCGGCGAGGGCGGCGGGTCGTCGGGAAGTGGGGGCGGGTGCTCGGCGGCCGGTCCCTCGGCAACCGGAGCGCTCGGTCTGTTCCTCGCCGCCATGGCCGCAGGAGTCACCATGAGGGCTCGCAGGCGCGCGGGAGCCTGGCCAGTCCCATGAGATTCCTCGCGGACCTCCACATTCACTCGCACTATTCGCGCGCCACGAGCCGCGACCTCGTGGTCCCGACCATCCTCGCCTGGGCCCAGCGCAAGGGCCTGGGCCTCGTGGCGACCGGGGATTTCACGCACCCGGGGTGGTTCGCAGAACTGAAGGAGTCTCTGGAGGAGGACGGACGGGGCTTCCTGGTCCCGCGACCGGAGGTGGCCCGCGCCGCCGCCCGCGACCTGCCGGAGGGCCTGCGCCGCGATGTCCGCTTCGTCCTTCAGGTCGAGGTCTCGTCCATCTTCCGCAAGGCCGGACGCGTGCGCAAGGTCCACACGCTGGTCTTCGCGCCCTCGTGGACGGCGGCCGAGCGCTTCTCGACCGCCCTGGGCCGCGCCGGGAACATCGGGTCGGACGGCCGCCCCATCGTGGGTGTGGAGCCCCTGCGTATCCTCGACATGGCGCGGGACGCGGACCCCGATGCCTTCGTGGTCCCGGCCCACGTCTGGACCCCGCACTTCTCGGTGTTCGGGGCGCAGTCGGGTTTCGATGCGATCGAAGAGTGTTTCGAGGACCGGTCCTCGGAGGTCTTCGCGCTCGAGACGGGCCTGTCCTCCGACATCCCGATGAACCGGCGCTGGTCCGCCCTGGACCGGTTCGCGTTGATTTCATGTTCGGACGCGCACTCGCCGTCCCGCCTGGGTCGGGAGGCAACCATTTTCGATTGCGACTGTTCGTATCGTGCGTTGTTGCGGGCGTTGCATGGGCAGGGGGGGCTGCTTGGAACCATCGAGTTCTTCCCCGAGAAGGGCAAATACCACCTGGACGGCCACCGCAAGTGCGGGGTGAGGGCCTCGCCGGCCGAGGCGCGGGCCTGGCAGGGGCGATGCCCCGCGTGCGGCGGGAGGTTGACGCCCGGGGTCCTGGGGCGAGTCGAGGCGCTCGCCGACCGTTCGGAGCCCGCGGACGGATTTCCCCCCCAGATGCGTCTGATCCCGCTCGAGGACATCCTGGGGGAGGTGGAGGGGGTCGGGCCGTCGTCGCGCCGCGTGCAGGACCTGTACGAGCGGACGCTGGCCCGGTTCGGCCCGGAACTGGAGGTCCTCGGGTTCGCGGACCTCGAGGCCATCACGGAGGGCGCGCCCCTGCTGGCCGAGGCCCTGGCCCGGATGCGGGCGGGCCGCGTGCGGCTTCAGGCGGGTTACGACGGCGAGTACGGGCGGGTCGGGCTGCTCGACCCCGGGGAGGTCGAGTCCCAGCCCGCAAGAAACAGGTTGCTCGCGATTCGGGAAACATGAAGTCGGGTCCGTGACGCGGGACCAGGGTCGGGGGTCCGGCCCCCGTGTCGGGGGTCCCGGGGTCCGGCAGGGACTCCGAGGCAGACACGAACTCTGACACGGTCACGGTCCCCGACACGGTCACGGACACGGGCGCGGCATCCGGGGTCCGGGGTCGGGGGTCCGGGGCCCGGCAGGGACTCCGCGGCGGTCACAGACGCCGTCACGGTCACGGACACGGTCACGGCCCCGCGCGCGCAGCGCGCCTTGGACCGCGGCGGGCACAGGCCGCCTTGTGACCCCTGGGGACGCGAGGGTCTGCTCCCGGATGGCGTCGTCACGCTGGCAGTCCGGAAGGGTCACCCGGAACAGGATATCATCGGCTCGATGTGCCTTCGGGTTGCCATCTTGGGTTTGCTCGCAGCCACCCTCATGGAGCGCCCCGCAGCCGCCCGGGACGCACGGTCCGTGATCGTCCGGGTCGTCGGCATCGAGGACGTCCCGCGCGATCTTGGCGCCCGCCGCCTCGCGGTCCGTGTCTTCATCGGGTCCAAGCGACTGTACCAGACGCCCTGGGCGCGAGGTTCGGCGCCGACCTGGAATCGGTCTCTGCGGGCGTTCACCGCGGTCGGGAATCCCCTTCGCTTCGAGGTCGTGGTCGAGCCGTCAGCCCCACGCCAGGCCGCACCGTCTCGCGATCCCACGCCACGGACCACACCGGTTCCGGCGAGCCCCCAGGACCAAGACCGCACCCTCGCCACCGGCTTCGAGGAACTGGTCGGGGACTGGGACGCAGGCCTGTCGCCCCCGTCCGCTCGCGCCCCGCGCGAGGAACCGCCGCCCGCCGCCTCGGGAAAGACGCCCAGGCGACACGCGCCGCCGGGCGCCGCTGAACAAGAAAAGCCCGCGGTCCTGTGCCGCGCCCTCCTGCCCTGGCCGCCCACGGACGGAGAACACCGGCTTCCGTGCGGGACGCTGGTCCTTCTCATCCATACACGTGGGTCGGTGGGTCCAGGGCAGAACCAGTAGAGCAATCTGCGCTGTAGGCGCGGATTGCGACCCGGCCGCAGCGCGGCCGGCGTGGGGGGGTGCGGGGCCACAGTTCCGATGTGAAGGCCCGAAGGGCCGAACATCGGGG
>JBBIPO010000128.1:0-11040 GCA_037442805.1 Deltaproteobacteria bacterium | reverse complement strand
GGGCCCCTGCTGCGGGCGCGTCGCAATCCGCGCCTACAGCGCGGATTGCTCGGGAGGTCTTGCAATTCCGGCTCATCGCGGGTACGGACAGGGAGAGGTGGTTCGGAGGCCCCGTGGACCATCCGTTGCTGGCACTCGCGCGCGTCCGTCCCGTCGTCTTCGATGGCGCGATGGGCACCGAGATCCAGCGCCGCCGCCCGACCCCGGCCGACTTCGGGGGACGGGACGGACCCAACGAGGCCCTCGTCCTGCACCGGCCGGACTTGGTCCTCGATATTCACCGCGCGTATCTCGAGGCTGGCTGCGACGTCGTGGAGACCAACACCTTCGGCGCGAACGCGGTGGTCCTGGCGGACTACGGCCTGGAGCGCGAGGGATTCGCCATCAACCGCGAGGCCGCGCTCCTGGCCCGCCGGGCCGCGGACGAGTTCTCGACCCCGCGCCACACGCGTTTCGTGTCCGGATCGGTCGGCCCGGGGACCCGCCTGCCTTCCCTCGGGCAGGTGTCGTTCCGCGACCTGCACGCGGCGTACCTGGAACAGGTCCGGGGGCTCCTCGCGGGCGGCGTGGACTGCGTGCAGGTCGAGACGTGCCAGGACCCGCTCCAGGCCAGGGCTGCGGTCCTGGCCGCGTCGGACGCCATGCGGGAGGCGGGCCGCTGCGTCCCCGTGTTCTGCCAGGTGACCTTCGAGCCGGCGGGCCGGCTCCTCCTGGGCACCGACCCCCTGGCGTCCGCAGTATCGCTCGCCGGCCTCCCGGACGTGGACGTCTTCGGCATGAACTGCGCGACCGGCCCGGATTCCATGGTCCGGGTCCTGCGCGACCTCGTTCCGGTCTGCCCGAGGCCCCTTGCGGTCCTGCCAAACGCAGGGCTCCCAGAGGCGCGGAATGGGAAACTCGTCTATCCCCTCGGTCCGGACGAGTTCGCCTCGGCCATGCGCGACTTCGTCCGCGACTTCGGAGTCGTGTTCGTGGGCGGGTGCTGCGGCACCACGCCGGACCACATTCGCGCGTTGCGGGAGGCCGTGCGAGGCCTCGAGGCGCGCCCGGTCACGGGCGTGCTCCCCGCCGCCGCCTCGTCGCTGTTCTCCGCGGTCCCGTTCGCGCAGGAACCCCGGCCCCTGATCGTGGGAGAACGCACCAACGCCCAGGGAAGCCGGGCCTTCCGCGACCGCTTGCAGGCCGACGATATCGAGGGGATGGTCGCCGTAGCGCGATCGCAGGCCGACGAGGGCGCGCACGCGCTCGACGTCTCGGTCGCGGTCGCGGGCCGGGACGAGGCCGCGGACATGGCGCGCTTCCTGGCGGCCCTGCGGGGCGCGGTGGACCTGCCTGTGGTCGTGGACTCGACCGACCCGGACGTGGTCGAGGCCGCGCTCGAGGCCTGGCCGGGCCGCGCCATCGTGAACTCAGTGAACCTCGAGGACGGCGGCGAGCGCCTGGACCGCATCGCGGCCGTGGCCCGCCGCCACGGGGCCGCGCTCGTGGCCCTCTGCATCGCCGAGGACGGCATGTGCCGCACGGCGGACGCCAAGGTCGCCTGCGCGAAGCGCCTCGTCGAGTGGCTGACCCGCGCGCACGGCTTCGCGCCGCAAGACCTGTTCGTGGACCCCCTCACCTTCACGCTCGGCTCCGGCGATGAGTCGTTGCGGGGGTCGGCGGCCGCGACCCTGGCCGCCCTGCGCCGCATCAAGGCCGAGGTCCCGGGGGTCTTCACCTGGCTCGGTGTCAGCAACGTCAGTTTCGGCCTCGCGCCCGCCCTGCGGCGCGCGTTGAACAGCGTCTTCCTGCACCGCGCCCTGGAGGCGGGGCTCGACGCCGCGATCCTGAACGCGGGCAAGGTCCTGCCCCTGGCCGAAATCCCCGAGCCCCTGCGCGCCGCGGCGGACGACCTGGTCTTCGACCGCGGTCCGGACCCGCTTCGCGCCCTGCTGGAGGTCTGGGAGGCGCGGGCCGGGACGACGAGCGCCAGGCCGTCCGGCCGCCAGGACGCCGGAACCGCCGAGGACCGCCTGCGCGACCGCATCCTGCGCGGGGACGCGGCCGGGATCGAGTCGGACCTGGACGAGGCCCTGACCCGCCGCGACCCGATGGGGGTGATCAACGATGTCCTCCTTCCCGCGATGCAGGAGGTCGGGGACCGCTTCGGCCGCGGCGAGATGCAACTGCCGTTCGTCCTGAAGGCCGCGGAGGCGATGAAGGCCGCGGTCCGGTCCCTGCAGCCGCGCCTCTCCGGGTCGCGCGGGGCGTCGCGCGGAACCCTGGTCCTGGCCACAGTGCGGGGGGACGTCCACGACATCGGCAAGAACCTCGTAGATATTCTGTTGTCGAATAATGGCTTCCGCGTGGTCAACCTTGGGACGCGCCAGCCCATTCACGACATCCTCGAAGCGGCCCGCCGGGAAGAGGCTCACGCCATCGGACTGTCCGGGCTCCTGGTCCAGTCCGTCGCCGTGATGCGCGAGGATCTGGCCGAGATGGAGCGGCAGGGCTACACCATGCCGGTCCTGGTGGGCGGGGCCGCCCTGTCCAGGCGCTACGCCGAGGAGGTCCTCGCCCGGACGTACCGCGGGCCGGTCCTGTACTGTCAGGATGCCTTCGAGGGGCTCCAGGCGATGCGGGCCATCGTGTCGGGGCCGATACCGGAGGCCCCGGCGGAGCCGGCCCCCTCGCGCCCGGATGCTGGCCCGGTAGTCGTCCCCTCCACGGCCTCCGGGGTCATGATTTCACAGCAGATAATCAGACATGTTGACATCCCGGCGCCGCCCTTCTTCGGTACGCGCGTGGAGCCCGACCTGCCCCTGGGCGAGGTCGCCGCCTACCTGTCGCGCGTGTCCCTGTTCCGCGGGCAGTGGCAGTACCGTCGTGGCCGGCGGACCGAGGAGGAGTGGCGCCGCCAGGCGAACGAGGAACTGGAGCCATTGCTGCAAGACCTGCTCGCCCGGTACGGGCGAGAGGGGGTGTTGAGGCCCGCCGCGATCTGGGGGTTCTTTCCCGCGAACTCCGATGGGGAGCACCTGGTTGTCTTCGAGGCATCCGGCGCGCGGGAGGTCGCCCGCTTCCACCTGCCGCGGCGCGGGGGACGCTCCCTCGCGGACTACGTGCTCCCGCTCGACCAGGGCCGCCGGGACGTGATCGGGGTCCAGGTCGTCACGGTCGGTCCCGACGTGTCCCGACGCGCGGCCGCGCTGTTCACGCAGGGTCGTTACGTGGACTACCTGCACCTGCACGGGCTTGGAGTCGAAATGGTCGAGGCCGCGGCCGAGTGGACGCACCGCCGCATTCGGGAGGCCCTGGGCCTCGCGGCCCATGACGACCCCGACCCCCAGCGGGTGATCCGGGGCGCCTACCGCGGGTGCCGGTTTTCGTTCGGCTACCCGGCGTGCCCGGACCTCGGGGGGCAGACCGCGCTCCTGGACTTGCTCGGGGCCTCGCGCATCGGCGTGACCCTGACCGAGGGACTGCAGATGGTCCCGGAACTGAGCACGTCCGCCGTGGTCCTGCACCACCCCGACGCCCGCGTGGCGTGAGCGCCGGCGGGGTCCCGGGCCACGACTCCGGACCCTCCACGCTCCGCCCGCCCAACAAGGCTGCGACTGCACGCCGCAGTCCCAAGGCGCGCTGCGCGCGCATGCCCTGGCTCGCCGTCCTTCGCCGCCTCCCCATTTCTCATATCCCGTTTCCCGTTTCCGGTTTCCTGTTTCCCATTTCCTGTCCGTATCCGCGACCGTGACCGTGTCCGTGTCCGCCTCGGAGTCCCTGCCGGACCCCGGACCCCGGTTCCCGGATGCCGGACCCCGGTTCCCGTGGGGACGCGAGCGCCTACTGGCGTATGGCCGCGCGGGCGCCACCCGCGCAGGACCGTGACCGTGGGCCGTGACCGTGTCGGGGTCCGTGCCCGTGACGGTGACCGTGTCCGCCTGGGCGCCGCCAAACCTCCGGGCCTACCCGTCGGATGTCCGGTGGTCACGCGTGAGTCGCGTTCCCGATTGACCCTCCCCCCCCACTTTGACTAGAATGCACCCGTTCGAACTGCGATCGGGCAGGGGGCGATCGTGGGTTCCGTTCCGGCCTGGGGGCTGTTCCGGGTGTTGCGGGCGTTGCAGGACAGGCCCGGAGACACCCACCTCGTGCTCCCGTGGCACGACGGCGATCCGCACGCGTCGGTTTCCATCGGCCTTCAGCGTGGGAGGCCACGGTGCGTGGCCACGGAGCATACCCCCCTTTCCCTGGCGACCCATCTTGGCCAAGCGCGTGTCCTGCCCGAGGCGGTGCTCGAACAGTACGTGGCGCAGTCCCGGGTCTCGGGTGCCCCCCTGTGTCGAGTCCTCGCCTCCGAGCGGGCGCTCCCCCTCGAGGAGTTGTCCCGCCACATCGAGGCCCATGCGCGCGCGGTCCTCGAGGCGTTCCTGCCGCGGGCCATCCCCGAGTGGTCCGTCAGGCCGCACGGCCCTTGCGGCGCCTGCGACCTGACCGGAGGGCTGGACCTGGCCCCGCTTCTGATGCGGACCGTGGCCCGGCACCCGGAGATCGAGACGATGCGGGCCATCGTGTCCCGGTTCCTCGGCGGCGGGGACTTCCATCTGGCGCCGGGATACGAGCCGTTTCTGACCGCGGCCCGCGGCCAGTTCCACGATGCGCGAGTCCTGTTCCTACTGCGCCAGGGGCGACACCGGGAGGTGGCGAGGGCCGTGACATCCGAGGAGCGGGACCTGAGGGTCCTGTTCGCGCTGATCGTGGCCGGCGCGGTGGAGCGCGGGGCGCCCGGTCTGGGTGCGGCGGAGCGACCGGACCCCTCCGAGGACCCGGTGTCGCGGGAACTGCACCACACGGCGCTCGATTTCCGGTCGAAGAACCACTACGAGGTCCTGGGACTGGCGGTGGAATGCCGCGTCTCGGAGGTCGAGGAGGCAGGCCGCCGCCTGCACAGGCGCTTCGCCCCCGGGCGGTACGAGGCCACGGCCACGCCGAGGGCCATGCAGTACCTGAACGAAATCAACGCCCGCGTGGACGAGGCGGTTCGGACCTTGACCGACCTCGATCTGCGCTCCGCGTACAACCGGACCCTCGGAACGCTGGGCCCCGAGGTCCAGGCCCGTCTGGCGGCGGTCTTCGAGGCGCGCGGCATCTGGCAGGCCGGGATAGTGGCGCTCAAGGCCGGAAATCACCAGGAGGCGCAGGCCCGCTTCGAGCAGGCCGCCCGGCAGGACCCCGAGGAGCCGTTGTACCCGGTGGCGCTGGCAAGGGCCCTCCTGTCGGCGTCCGCCTCGCCCGCCGGGATGTCGCGGGCGCGAGGGCTCGTGGAGGGAGTGCTCGTGCGGTGGCCGGACTTCCCCGAGGCCCGTGTGGTCATGGCGCACGTGCTGCGCGCGGAAGGCCGAAAGCAAGAGGCGATGGAGCACGTCCGCGCGGTCCTGCGCCAGGACCCCGACCACGCGGAGGCCCGCCGCCTGAAGGAACTGCTGAGCGCGAAGTCGGCGCCTGTGGCGTTCCGGTTCCGGAAGAAGCCGGAATCGGTCTTCACCCGTCTGAAGCGGAAACTGACGGGCCACGAATCGTGACGTCCTCCCGCGGGGTGCGTGGACCCTCCTTGAATCCAATCCGGATCTCCGCTATACCCCGGGTGAAAGGAGGTGCCCCATGGCGGCCACGGCATACGTGCTGATCGAGGGCGCGGCAGGTCGGATCCACCGCATCATCGAGGAACTCCGCAAGATCGAAGAGGTCAAGTCCTGCGACGCGGTCACGGGACAGTACGACGTCATCGCCCGGATCGAGGCCGAGGACATCAACGCGCTCGGGCGCGTCAGCTACGGCAAGATCCAGTTGATTGACGGCGTGCTGCGGACGATCACGTGCAATGTGATCCAGCTCGTCTGACCCTTTGAAAGGACCGCCGCGGGCCGACGCCCGGGGCGGAGGAGGAAGCACCATGGCCCTGGACCTTTCCTGCGTCGGCCAATCCTACGGACCTTACCCCTTCGAATACGAAGACCGCGACGTGATCCTGTACGCGCTGGGGGTCGGGGCGACCCACGAGGAGTTGCGATACGTCTTCGAGGGGGCGGACGGGTTCTGCGTGCTCCCCACGTTCGCGGTGGTCCCGAGCACGCAGGCCCTGTTCGAGGCGGTGGCCGTGCTAAACGCGGACCTGACGCGCCTGCTGCACGGCGAGCAGGCCATCCGGTGGTTCGCGCCCATCCCCACCTCGGGCACGCTCAACACGCGCTTCGAGGTGACGGGCGTGTACGACAAGGGCAAGGGGGCCCTCGCGGTGATCCGGGCCACGTCCGCCGACGAGCAGGGCCGCGACCTCTTCGAGAACGTGATCTCGCTCTTCATCCGGGGGGAAGGGGGGTTCGGGGGCGACCCGGGTCCCAGGGCGCCCCGCCTCGACCCGCCCGAGGGCCGCGAGCCCGACGTCCGGGTCGAGCAGCGGACCATGCGACGGCAGGCCCTCCTATACCGCCTGAACGGGGACCGGAACCCTCTGCACGCTTCGCCGGAGTTCGCCGCGGCTGCCGGGTTCGAGCGCCCGATCCTGCACGGCCTGTGCACGCTCGGGTTTGCGACGCGCCACTTCGTGAACGCCGCTCTGGGCGGGGACGTGACGCGCCTGAAGGCCCTGACGGCGCGGTTCTCGGCGGTCGTCTATCCGGGCGACACCCTGCGCACCGAGGCATGGCGCGAGGAGGGTGGGCGCTACGTGGCGAGGGTCTCGCGGCTCGCGCCGGACGGCCCCCAGCCCGTGATCACCAACTTCCTGTTCGAGACGGCCTGACCCGCCGGGGCGGCGCCCGTGTATGACCTGGTCTTCCGAGGCGGGCTCGTGGTCACACCGGACGGCGTGAGCCACGCGGACGTGGCGGTCCTCCAAGGTCGCATCGCGCGGGTCGAGCCAGACATCCGCAGCCCGGCCGGGCGCGTGGTGGACGCCGCAGGACTGCACGTCTTGCCCGGGGCGGTGGATGCCCACGTCCACCTGGGCGCGCCTATTGCCGGGACGTGGTCCCGCGACGACCACGGGACGGGAACCCTCGCGGCCCTCTGCGGCGGCGTCACCACGGTGGGCGACTTCACGGTCCAGGACCCCGGCGAGGGGCTGATGGCGTCCGTGGAGCGGCGGCTTGGGGCCGCGTCCTCCGGGACCTGGTGCGACTGGTTCCTGCATGCGAACGTCACGTCCCCGACGCTGACCGTCCTGGACGAAATTGCGTTCGCCGTGCAGTCCGGAATCGCGTCGTTCAAGGTGTTCCTCGCCTATCCCGGGATGCGCATCGGCCCGGACGCCCTGCGCGAGGTCCTGCGGCGCGTGGGGAAGGCGGGCGGGCTCCTGATGGCGCACTGCGAGGACCAGGAGATCGTGGACCGGGCCGTCGCGGAACGGGTCGCCCGCGGTCGCCTGGCGGCGCGCCATTTCTTCGGGTCCCGCCCCCCGGAGGCCGAGGCGCGCGCCGTCGAGGTCCTGGGGAAAATCGCCCGCGAGGAGCGCCTTCCGGCCTACGTAGTCCACCTGTCGTCCGCCGCGGGGCTGCGCGCGGCCCTGGACGCCCGGCAGGCCGGGGCGAGGCTCCACCTGGAGACCTGCCCTCAGTACCTGTTGCTCGGTCCGACACCCGCACGCGGACTGCGCCCGGAGCATCTGGTCTGCGCACCGCCCTTGCGTTCGGCCCGGGACCGGACGGCCCTGTTGAGCGGCCTGGCCCGCGGCGACATCGAGGTCCTCGCCACGGACCACTGCCCCTTCACGTCGGCGCAAAAGGCGATTGGGGCCCGCGACTTCCGCCGGGTCCCCGGGGGCCTGCCCGGCGTCGAGACGCTGCTGCCCCTGGCGTACGACCTGGCCCTGCGGGGGGTCTGGCCGCTCGAGCGCCTCGCTCAGGCCCTGGCCGAGACCCCGGCGCGCCTGTTCGGACTGTCGGACCGCAAGGGGGCCGTACGCGAGGGGCTGGACGCGGACCTCGTCCTCGCGGACCCGGCGGGCGAGCACGTCGTCCGGGCGGCGAGGCTTCATTCCGCGACGGATTACAGCCCGTACGAGGGCCGGACCCTCCGGGGCCGACTGCTGGCCGTGTACCTCCGCGGGCGGCTCGTGGCCAGCGCGCGACCGGACATGGAGCCCGCGACAAGACGACCCGCCGGGCGGTACCTGAAGGCCGCGCCGCGACATTGACAATCCCGCCGAAGTCCCCTTTGATCGCCGCGACCTTGCGCGCCGGAGGAGACGATGACGCGATGGATGGCGGCGGTGGCGGCAGCCTGGGTCCTGTCGGTTGCGGCGCGCCCATGCCTGGGCGCGGGACCCGGAACGCTCCAGGCCAATGACTCCGCGCCGGCGGCCGGAGAAGTTCGGGAGGGCGCGCCGGACGCCCGCGAGGACATGGCCCTCGGCGAGCACCTCCCGCTGTGGTCCGTGCTCCCCTTCGTCGGGATCCTCCTGTCCATCGCGATCTTCCCGCTGGTCGCGCCGCGGTTCTGGCACCACCACTTTCCCAAGGTCTCGGCAGCCTGGGCCTTGCTCTTCGCCATCCCCTTCGTCGCCGCCTTCGGCGCGGAGGCCCTTCACGAGATCGCCCACATCTACGTCGTGGACTACGTCCCGTTCATCATCCTGCTGTGGGCCCTATTCACGATCTCGGGCGGGATCTACGTGCGCGGCACCCTGCAAGGAACCCCCAAGGTCAATCTGGGAATCTTGCTCGTGGGGACCCTGTTCGCGTCCTGGATCGGCACGACCGGCGCCGCGATGGTCACGATCCGCCCGCTCCTGCGGGCGAACGCGAACCGGCGGCACCGCGCGCACACCGTGGTGTTCTTCATCTTCCTGGTGGCGAACATCGGCGGGTCCTTGACGCCGCTGGGCGATCCGCCCCTGTTCCTCGGGTTCCTGCACGGGGTCCCCTTCTTCTGGACCCTGTTCCACATCCTGCCGGACACGTTGCTGTCCGTCGTGATCTTGTCCTGCATCTATTATCTGATTGATTCATATTATTTCAGACGCGAAGGTCCGTACGACGCGCGCGTCGAGGGGACCGAACGCTTCGGGGTCGAGGGGGCGCACAACCTCTTGCTCCTGCTCGGGGTGGTCGGGGCCGTGCTGATGAGCGGGACCGTGCGGCTGGGGCACGTGACCATCCTCGGGGTGCACCAGGAATGGCAGAACCTCCTGCGCGACGGCATCCTGATCGTGATGGGCTTGCTGTCCCTGAAGACCACGCGGCGCGAAACCCGCTGGGAGCGCAATCAGTTCACCTGGTTCCCGATCCTGGAGGTCGCGTACCTGTTCGCCGGGATCTTCATGACGATCATCCCCGCCCTGGCGATCCTGAAGGCGGGCGAGCGCGGGGCCCTGGCCGGGCTCATCGGGGCCGTGAACGAGCCGTGGCACTACTTCTGGGCCACCGGGTCGCTGTCGTCGTTCCTGGACAACGCCCCGACCTACCTGACCTACTTCAACTCGGCCCTGGGGAAACTCGGGCTCACGGAACCCCAGATCTACGAGGCCCTGCGCGGACACGCGGGGGTCGTGGACCCCGGCACCCTGGAGCACTTCGTGTCCTACCTCGCGGCGATCTCGGTTGGGGCCGTGTTCATGGGGGCCAACACGTATATCGGGAACGCCCCGAACTTCATGGTCCGATCCATCGCAGAGGAGCAGGGCGTGGCCATGCCGAGTTTCTTCGGGTACATGCTGAAGTACTCGATCCCCATCTTGATCCCGACGTTCGTGCTACTGACTGTCGTGTTCTTCGATTGACAAGACGGGCGGGCGGGTCACGCGAAGGCGAACTCGGGCTCGTCGAAGACCACGTTCTCGAACTCCCCGAGCATGCGATAGGCATTCAGGGTCGCCTCGATTTCGCCCGTCAAGGTCCCGGCGGCCCGGAACCGGTACGGGTGTTCCGGGGCGTAGGCGGAGGTCTCGAACCGGTCGTCCCGGCGTTCCTCGTGGAACGTCGCGTCCTCGATGCGGGCGCCCTCCGGAAGTCCCGCGAACAGCGCCTTCAGCCTCTGCGCGACCTCGCGGCTCGCGGTCTCCACCCGAAACGGGAACCGGATGGCCCGGACCTCGCGGGCGGCCTTGACCTGGAGCCTCCAGCGCTCGGGGAGCCTCGCGATCGCCTCGTCCACGTGCGTCTTGAATTCCTCGCGCATCACCAGCAGGTTGTGCTCCACCTTGAGCCCGAAGAAGGTCTGGAGCCGCGTCACGAAGCGCTCGTCGTCCAGTCCCACGTCCGACCCGAAATGGACGCCGCTCACGTCCACCCCGCGCGCCCGGAAATACCCCTCGACATACCCGCGCAGGAACGCCTCGTCCCCCTCGATTTCGACCAGATAGTACCGATCAGGCATGGGTCCCCCTCGGACGGACGAGCGCATTCAATCGCACCGGCCCCGGCTCGTCAAGGGGAAGCGATCAGTCCTTGATCGTCGGGTCATCGCCGCCGCATTCTCGTCCCCGTGGGCGCAGGAGTCGGTGGAGACGATTCGCGTCCGTCTCGCACCGCGTCACTCGGTGGGTGACCCGACGCACCGATTTCGCCCACGCCCACGGCCACGTCCACGAAGCGAGTCGAAACACCGCGTGGTACCCGACGACCTGGGATCAGTCGCCGAGGGGAACGTCTCGATGGACCGGACCCCCGAGGAGGACGTCCTCCTCGGTGGCCGGATCGGGGAAGGCGTTGACCTCGGGGGCGGGGATCAACGGAGAATCCCCTGGCAGCCACATGGTCTGCCAGCCGAGTCCGTACATCCCCCAGTAGCGGATGCGGACCTTGCGTCCCTGGGGCGGCACCTCCGTCACCTGGACGAGCCGGCCCCGCGGGGTCCGGTAGAACCGCCCCGTCTCGGCGCGCCCCGCCGGGACCACCGGGGAATCGTGCCCTGTCATGGAAGGATTCGCGGCCATGTTTCGGCGCTCCAGGCGTTCCCGGGGGATCGTAGGGCCCCCCGCGCGGGAATGCCAAATCCACGACGTGGGGTTTCACGGGGCCGGCGGGGGTGGGGCGGCGGCCGGGTGAGGTCGGCGCGGGGGGG
>JBBIPO010000127.1:0-11109 GCA_037442805.1 Deltaproteobacteria bacterium | reverse complement strand
TAGACGGGGGGGGGCGTGCGACGCCCCCCTTCCATGGTGCTCGGGCTCTTTGAAACCCCGTCGAACAGGCGAAATTCCTGGGGTAAAGCGATTTTCGGAACTGCATGAGAGCCGCTGGTATCTTGGCCCAATCAACATCGCGGATTGCTCGCAAGGCGGCAGCAGGGTTCCGGAAGGAGGGGACCGGCGTCCGGGGTTGGGGGTCCGGGGTCCGGCAGGGCCTCCGTGGTGGTCACGGACACCGTCACGGACACGGACACGGACACGGTCACGGCACAGGGTCACGGTCCTGCGCCGGCAGCGCCCGCGCACCCACGCGCGAGCAGGCGCTCGCGTCCCCACGGGGACCATTCTCGGATGACTCGGGTCGGGGCACCGGACATTGGCAGCGGAGGGAACTAGATTATAATGCATCCGTGCCATGGCGTGGGACAGTCGCGCTCGCGACCGTGCTGGGAGGCTTGTGGGTCGTTGCCTCGAGGGCTGATTCTCCACCTGGCCCCTCCCCACCCGATCCAGCGCGGACGACCGGGTCGCTGGAGTTGCTCGGCGGCGAGGTCCGCAACGCATCGGATTCCTGCGGGCGGCCACGACCTCTGACGGTCCAGTTTCTGGGGCCCGTGTCTCCCCGCCTGGAACTGGAACCCGGGGTCACGCAGGCCGTGTCGCTCGCGCGGGGGTCCTACCAAGTCACGGTTCAGACGGCCGACGGCACTCCCGTCGAGTCCCCGCTCGCCATGGTCGAGGACAGGGGCTTCCTGTGGTCGTTCGGATGTCCCCCGATCCCCGAGCACGCCCTCGCCTCGACCGGGAGGACTTCCCGGCCTGGTGACGACCCGCCGCCGGGGACGCGCGCGATCCGCTTCGCGAACACGACCCCCGACTGCGGCGACCCCATGCCCGTCGTCTTCCTCGTCAACGATGCGCCGGTGGCCACCGTGCCGGCGGGCGGGGTCGTCGCCGGCCACGTCCCGTCCGGGGAGTTCCTCCTGGTGGTGGCCTCGGTTTCTGAGAACCGGCGGCTCCTCGTTCGCCGCGTGGCCCGCGTCGAGTCCGGGCAGACTCTCCCGTATGGATGCACAGACCCAGACTTCGTCTCGCGCCGGGATGGGGTGCCCGTCGTCTTCGAGAACGCGACGGATTCGTGCCCGTCGCCCGGCCCTCTGACCCTCTGGGTGGATGGCTGGCCCCGGATCGGCCTGCCGCCGGGTCGGGCCGCGACCCTGGGTGTCCCGCGGGGACTCCACGACTTCGACGTGCGACCGGGTCTGCTTCCGACGCGGCTTCTTCAGGGCTCACGGAACGTTCAGGTCCCGTTCCGCATCCGCTACGGCTGCTCGAAACAGGATTGAGGGCATCATGATCAAGAATTTCGTTCTGGATACCAATGTCCTCCTGCACGACCCGAACGCGATTCTGGGCTTCGCCGACAACAATGTCTGCATCCCGATCTACGTCATCGAGGAGATAGACCAGTTCAAGAAGGATCTGTCGGAACTGGGGCAGAACGCCCGCCAGGTCTCGCGCATCATTGACGGCTACCGGGTCCGAGGGAACCTCCGGGAGGGCGTGCCCCTCCCGGACGGCGGGCGGCTGTTCGTCTTGTTCGCCTCGGGGAATCACGGGCGCGAGATGGCTCCCTACCACAAGGACCTCTCGATCAGCCACCTCATGGACCGGCTGATCATGGGGACCGCGCTGGAAATCGCCCGGGCCCAGCCCGACGTCCCGGTCGTCTTCGTCACGAAGGACACGAACCTGCGCATCCGGGCCGAGGCCCTGGGCCTGCGTGCCGTGGACTACGATCGCCAGCGCAAGGACGTGTCCGAACTGTACACCGGGACCGGCGAGATCTTCCTGGATGCCGCCCAGATCGCGGACCTGTTCAAGCCCGGGGGGGCCGTCCCCATGCCGGAGGACTCGAACCTCTACGAGAACCAGTACCTCGTGGTCCGTAGCGCGGCGAACCCGTCGCAGTCGGTGCTCGCGCGGGTGGTCAAGAACGAATCGAAGATCCAGCGCATCCTGGACCTGAAGGACCCCGTCTGGGGCATCCGCCCGCGCAACAAGGAACAGCACTTCGCCCTCGACGCCCTCCTGCGGGACGAGATCGGCCTCGTCACGCTGGTGGGCAAGGCCGGGACCGGGAAGACCCTGCTCGCCATCGCCGCGGGGCTCCAGAAGGTCGCCGAGGAGCAGACCTTCGTGCGCCTCCTCGTGTCGCGCCCGATCTTCCCGCTGGGCCGCGACATCGGCTATCTCCCAGGCGACGTTGAGGAGAAACTGAACCCCTGGATGCAACCCATCCACGACAATGTGGAGTTCCTGATGGGCCTGTCCCGTCCGGACCGTCGGGGTGGCCGCTCGTATCACGAGTTGCTCGAGATGGGCCTGATGGAGGTCGAGCCCCTGACCTACATCCGCGGGCGCTCGATCCCGAACCAGTTCATGATCGTGGACGAGGCCCAGAACCTGACCCCGCACGAGGTCAAGACCATCATCACGCGCGTCGGGCACGGGACCAAGATCGTGCTCACGGGCGACCCGTACCAGATTGACAACCCGTACGTGGACTCGGTGAACAACGGCCTCATCTATATCGCGGAAAAGTTTCGCAATGAAAGCATTGCGGCCACGGTGACCCTGACGAAGGGCGAACGCTCGCAGCTCGCGGAACTCGCGGCGAACTTGCTGTAAGACCGGGGCAGGAGGGCCGCGAGCGAGGGGATCGGTCGTGGAGGGGTTGCCGGAACTGGTCCTGACGGGGCTCGGGGGGGCGCTCCTGGCGGTTGGCGGGATTTTCCTCGTCCCGGCCCCGACGAACCATCATCGCGGCCCCTTGAGGTTGCTGGCCGTCGCGGGGGTCCTGATGGGGCTCGGGGCCGTGCTGCGCGCGATCGCCTTCTTGTCGGTCGCACAGGGCTCTGTGGTGCTCGGGGACCATGCCTTCCGGACGCACTACGTCCTGTGGGCCATGGTCGTGGCCCTCGGTCCCGCGGCGGCCCGGGCCCTGGCCTCCGGGGTCGAGGCCGGCGTCCTGAACGTGGGGGTCCTGCTGGTCGCGCTCCTGCTGGCCGTGTTCGCATATACCCCCGCGTTCCTTCCGTTCACGGCGACACCCGTGGAAGCGGGGACGGTGGGGATCGAGGAACTCTCGATCCGGTGGGCCTTTCCGGCTTTGGTCGGGTTCATGGCGCTCGCGTCGCTGGTTTCCGCGGTAATGGATCTGGCCGTGACGAGGCCGCCCGGTCCCCGGTTCCCGCGACGGTTGGCCAGGGCTGCAGCCACGGCGTACGGGGCGACGAGCCTCCTGGTGCCACTGATGGCGGCCGCGGACGCGGGGCTCTTGTGGGCGGGGCTTGATCGGTCCGTCGGGGTGCTCTTGACCGGCGTGTGGCTGTTGTGCCTCCTGCGCCTGAACCGCGAGGCGATTCACGAGTCGGATCGGTCCTTGCGCCGGTTGCGAGCCGACCTGGACAGCGTGGCGGCGAACGCCCTGCGGGACCCGCTGACAGGGCTGTTCAATCGGGGATTCTTCGTCGAGGGACTCCACCAGGCGATGGAGCGCCTAAAGCGGGACGGCGAGCCCTTCGCCGTGGCGATGCTGGACCTCGACGATTTCAAGGCGGTGAACGACACGCACGGCCATCGGGTTGGGGACCTCGTGCTCCAGGGGGTGGCGAAGGTCGTGATGCGCGGCCTGCGCCCGTACGATACGGCGGCCCGCTACGGCGGCGAGGAGTTCGTGATGATCCTGCGCGGCGTCGAGCGCGACGTGGCCCTGCGCATCGTCGAAAGACTGCGGGCCAGCATCCACGACCTGGTGCTCCCGTGCGGCGGAGGCTCGATGGTGCGGGTCACCGCCACCTTCGGACTCGTGCTGGTGAGCGACCCCGGCCGCGCGCTGGACGAGGTCCTCGATGCCGTGGACCGCGCGTTGTACGAGGGCAAGAAGTCGGGCAAGAATCAGGTCCGGATCGCGGGATGACGGGAGGCCACGATGGACGTTCGTGACGCGGTCGCGCGGAGGAGGACGCCCCGCCGGTTCGAGCCGGACGCCTTGCTCCTGTCGCGCGAGGCCATCGAGGCCCTGATCCTGGAAGCGTGTCAGGCCCCCTCCGAGGATAACCTCCAGCCGTGGCGCTTCCTGGTCGTGCGCGACCGTGCGCGCAAGGAGGCCCTGTACGAGTGTGCCTTCCACGACCCCCGCGTGCGCGAAGCCGCCGCCGCGATCGTGGTCTGCGGGGACACGCGCGCCTGGCACAACGCCCGCCTCCTGCTCGAAGGGTGGGTCCGGGACGGCCTCCTGACGGAAGACGAGGCGCGCGCGATGGAGGCGACCTGGCGTGACCTCTACGAAGGGAGGGCCTGGGAGCGAGCCCTGCTCGCCCTGCGGGGTCCCTGCTTCGTCGTCATGAACCTGATCCTGCTGTGCATGGAACGGGGCATCGCGACGGCCCCGATCTTCCGGTTCGACGAGGCGGCCCTCCGCGGGCACTTCCACGTTCCGGATACCCTGATTCCTATCATGGTTCTGGGCCTGGGTTTGCCCTCCACCCGGCACCCCCTGCCCCCGGAGCCGCCACGCTTGGCCGCCGCGGACGTGATCTGGCACGAGGACATGGGCACCCTGGAGTTCTGAACGTGACCACGGAGGAGCAGACCAATCGGGACCACGCCGGGGAAGCTGCAAATTGCCGGAGGACCCGGGCCCAGGCGGACCCCTCTCGCCGGGTCCTGATCGCCATCGGCGGGAACTCGTTGATCCGCGACCAGAATCGCCAGACCGTGGCCGACCAGTACGAGGCCGCGGCGGACACGGCGCGCCGGATCGCCGACGTGATCGCGCGGGGGTTCCAGGTCGTGGTCACGCACGGCAACGGCCCCCAGGTCGGGTTCATCCTGCTGCGCTCCGAGCTGTCGAGGCACGCGATCCACGAGGTGCCGCTCGTCAGTTGCGTGGCCGACACCCAAGGGGCGATCGGGTACCACCTCCAGCAGACGTTGCGCAACGCCCTGCTCGCGCGCGGGAACCGGGCCGACGTGGTCACGGTGATCACGCAGTGCGTGGTGGACCCGGACGACCCGTCGTTCCAGAATCCCTCCAAGCCCATCGGGCTGTTCTACTCGCGCGAGGACGCGGAGCGAGCCCGACGCGAGCGGGGCTGGGTCATGATGGAGGACGCCCACCGGGGGTTCCGCCGGGTCGTCCCGTCCCCGAGGCCGATCGAGATCATCGAGGTCCCGGTGATTCGGGGGCTGATGGACCTGGGGGTCATGGTCATCGCCGCGGGGGGCGGGGGAATCCCGGTGGTCCGCGACCCGGACACCGGGGCCCTGCGGGGCGTGGACGCGGTGATTGACAAGGACCTGGCGTCCGCCCTGCTCGCGAACGCGCTCGGGGTGCCGACCTTCGTCATCTCGACCGCGGTGCCAGGGGCGTACGTGAACTTCGGACGGAGGGACCAGCGGCTCCTCAAGCAGGTCACCGCCTCCGACCTGGCGCAATACGCCCGGGAGGGCCACTTCGCGAAGGGGAGCATGGCCCCCAAGGTCGAGGCGGTCTTGCAGTTCCTGCGCGGCGGGGGACGGCGGGCGGTCATCACCTCGCCCGAGCACCTGGAGGCCGCGCTGGACGGCCGAACAGGGACGCAGGTCGTGCCGGACTGATTTGCCAAGCGGTTTGAGGATGATTACCATACGCCGCCGCTGGACTACCGGGGCGGCGCATGGCGGTGACCCGTCATCGAGCCCGTCGGGGAGGGTCGGGGGAACGGGCACGCGAACCAGTCGAGGTGACCGTTGAAACCGGGTCTGAAGACCGTTCTGGTGTGGCTGCTGTTCCTGGGGCTCTTCATGGTCATCTTCACAGCCGTGAGGGGCCATCCCGACCGCAAGGAAATTGGGTTTTCCGAGTTCATCCGGCGAGCTTTGCCGGCCCAGGGACCGGGGGAGGTCGCGCGGATCGCGGTCCAGGGCGAGCGGCTCGAGGGGGAGTTCGCGGACGGGACCCGGTTCAAGACGACCGGGGACATCAAGGATTTCCAGAAGGACCTGATCGCGAAGGGCGTGGACATCCGGTACGAGGCGGACACCTCCGGGGTGTGGGTGTCCATCCTGTCCGGGTGGCTCCCCATGCTGTTCTTCGTGTTCCTGTTCTTCCTGTTCATCCGGCAGGCCCAGGGAGGGGCGGGCGGCAAGGTCTTCTCGTTCGGCAAGAGCCGCCACCGCATCTTGAGCGAGGGGGGACCCAAGGTCACCTTTGCGGACATCGCGGGGATTGACGAGGCCAAGGAAGAGCTGGGCGAGATCATCGAGTTCCTGCGCGACCCGCAGCGCTTCACCCGGCTCGGGGGGCGCATCCCGAAGGGGGTCCTGCTGATGGGGCCGCCCGGCACGGGCAAGACCCTCCTGGCGCGGGGCGTGGCGGGCGAGGCCGGCGTCCCGTTCCTGTCCATTTCCGGTTCCGACTTCGTCGAGATGTTCGTCGGAGTCGGGGCCTCGCGCGTGCGCGACCTCTTCGAGCAGGCCAAGAAGCGCGCCCCGTGCATCGTGTTCATTGACGAGATTGACGCGGTCGGCCGCCAGCGAGGGGCCGGGCTCGGCGGGGGACACGACGAGCGCGAACAGACCCTGAACCAGTTGTTGGTCGAGATGGACGGTTTCGAGCCCAACCAGGGCGTCATCATCATGGCCGCGACCAACCGGCCGGACGTCCTGGACCCGGCCCTGCTGCGGCCCGGGCGCTTCGACCGGCGCGTGGTGGTCCCGAGCCCGGACTTGCGTGGGCGCGAGGCGATCCTCGCGGTGCACACGAAAAAGGTCCCGCTCGGGGAGGACGTGGACCTGTCCGTCCTCGCCCGGGGCACGCCCGGCTTCGTGGGCGCGGACCTCGAGAACATGGTCAACGAGGCGGCCCTCCTCGCGGCGCGCAAGGGCAAGGACCGCGTGGACATGGAGGACTTCGAGGAGGCGAAGGACAAGGTCCTGATGGGCACGGCCCGCAAGGGGGTGGTGATGTCCGAACGGGAGCGCGAGCTGACTGCCTACCACGAGGCCGGTCACGCCATCGTGGCCCGTTCCCTGCCCGGGACGGACCCTGTGCACAAGGTGACCATCATCCCGCGCGGGCTGTCGCTCGGCATGACGCAGCAACTGCCCGAGGAGGACCGCTACACCCTGTCGCGCGAGTTCCTGATGAAGCGCCTCGCCATCGCGATGGGGGGACGGGCCGCAGAACTCCTCATCTTCGGCGAGGAGACGACCGGGGCCGGCCAGGACATCAAGATGGCCACGGAACTCGCCCGCAAGATGGTCGCGCAGTGGGGGATGTCCATCCTGGGGCCGATCCAGCTGGACTCCCGAGAGGAGATGGTCTTTCTGGGACGCGAACTCGCAACCCAGCGCGAGGTCAGCGAGGCCTCGTCCCGCCGGGTGGACCGCGAGATCAAGCGCCTGGTGCTCGAGGCCCACGACCGGGCCACCGAGATCCTGCGCGAGCGCCTGGAGGCCCTGCGCTGTCTGGCCCGCCACCTGCTCGAGAAGGAAACCCTCGACGGCCACGAGGTGGACGAGGTCATGGCCTCATGCGGCGCCCCGGTACCCGAGCCGTCGTGACCCGGACGGTCCAGCCGAGACCTGTCGCTACCGGGCCGCCGACATCCACCGGACCCCGCCGACCAGCACGAGGGCCGCGCCGAAGGTCACGATCAGCGTGGCCCCCGTGGGCAGGTCCCATCGGAACGAGGCCGCCAGGCCCGCGACGCTCGCGAGGAACGCCGCGGCCCACCCGATGACCAGGCGGACCGCGACGGAGCGCGCGAGCAGGGCCGCCATGACCGAGGGGATCATCAGGTACGAAAAGACCAGCAGCACCCCGGCGACCTGGACCGACGAGGTCACGACCACCCCGAAGGTCGCGTAGAACAGGAGGTCCCACAGGAACAGGACCCGCCGTTCCAGGCCCTCCGGCCGGAAGGTCGCGGCGAGAAACCGGCGCCGGAAGACCCAGTGGAACGCCCCGACCCCCGCATAGATCGCCGCGAGTTTCCCGGCCACGGCCCAGTCCTGGACCCACAGGATGTCACGCACGAGGAGGGCCTTGATGTGCTCGGCCCCGTGCGGGGCCCGGTCCACGGCCAGGATCATCGCGGCGGAGGCCACGACGTACACGATGCCGATCAGGGCCTCCTGGGGGACCCGCGTGGCGAGGCCCCGCGTGGCCGAGAAGAGCACGGCGCCGGCCAGGGTGAAGGCCAGGGCGTAGTTGTAGGCCGCGGCGCTCTCGACCTCGTGGCCGAACAGGAAGGCGACCGTGGTCCCCAGGGCCGCGACCTGGGCCAGGGCGAGGTCCACAAAGATGATGCCCCGCGACAGGACGTGCAGCCCCAGATAAACGTGGATTCCGGACAGGATCAGGGTCACCGCGAAGGGGACCACCAGGAAGGCGAGGGCACGTTCGTCCATGTCACTTCCCCGCGATGGCCCGGGTGATTGCAGTCAGGACCGCCTGGTACGAGTCCGCGCCTTCGACCCCGCCCACGGAGGAGGGCACGATCACGGTCCTCCCGCGGGTCCGCTCGGCCATCTCCCTCGGGATGTCCGGGTCGTAGTAGGGCTCGACCAGGAAGAGGGGAGGGTGGGGCAGCCGGCTCAGGGTGTCGTTCAGGTCCGCCACGTGCCCCGGCGTGGGGGGGATCCCGGGTTTGGGTTCGATGTAGGCGGTCGGGCGCAGGCCGAACCGTTCGAAGAAGTACGAGAACGTGACGTGGTAGGTGACAAGCGGCGGGGGATCCACGCCGCGCAGCAGCGCCTGGACCTCGTCCCGCGCCTGCGCGATCTCGGCCTCCAGGCGGGTGAGCCCCTGCCGGAACCGCGGGGCCCCGGCCGGGTCTCGTTGTTCCATGCGCGCCGCGATCCCCCGGGCCACGGCCAGGGCGCGGTCCGGGTCCAGCCAGTAGTGCGGGTTTCCCTTCGGGTGCAGGTCGCCCTTGCTCCGGTCCGAGCCGGCGGGCGGGACCTCGATTGGGGCGATGAACTGCGAGCAATCCAGGAACCCGGGATTCCCCGGCATCACGTCCGGGTTGCGGGCCCCTTGCAGGATCAGGGGGAGCCACCCGATCTCGAGGTCCAGCCCAACGGCCAGGACCAGGTCGGCGCGGCTGACCGCGACCATGTACGACGGCCGCGCCGCCGCGAAGTGCGGGTCCTGGTACCCCTTCAGGATGGACTGGACCTCGGCCTCGTCTCCCCCGATCATCCGGGCGAAGTACGCGAGGTCCTCGGTCGTCGCGACCACGCGGAGGCGGGCCAGCGCCGCCCGTGGCGCGCCCGCAGACCAGCCGACCAGGCACATCAATACGATGGCGATCTGTCTCATCGCGACCTCCCGTCAGTACGCATGCGCCGGATGGGCGCCCATGGTCACATTGACCTGAAACAGAACCTGGTGAACATGTCCTTCATGAAAGTAACTGTATTGAAGCCGGAGGGCAGAGAACTCGGTCGGGACGAACGCGAGCAGCCCGCTCGCCCGATGAAGCCTGCTTCCGCCCTCTCCGCGGGGGTAGCCCAGGGCGTCGAACCGGGCCTGCACCCACCATCGCTGCGCGACTTGGGCCGCGACGAACGAGTAGAAGCCGCCCAGGCCGGAGGTCAGCGCAGCCTGCGCCGTCACCACGGGGTCTGGTTCCCCGTTGGCCGGAGCGACCGGCCGGGGACCGGTCCGTTGCAGCTGGACGTACTCGGATTGCCAGATCAACTGGTTGTATCGTTCGCGCGAGGCCGGTCTCCATCGCAGGGTCAGGTCGCCCCCGAGCACGTGGGTCCATCCCCCGGCCACGTTGCGGCCGCCCGCGTAACTGCCGCCGACTTCCGTCGTCAGCGATTCCCCGAGTTCGATCAGCGTGTGCAGGCGGCCTCCGTAGGCCAGGTCCCGTCCCTTCGGGGCATGAAACAGGACCTCGTTGTCCCCGTTCGCGGCCCAGGCCGACGCCTCGACGAACCACGGGAGGGGAACCAGGAACGCGGCCTCGACCGCGGCCTCGTTCAGGCCCTCGTGGCCGAAGAACATCGTGTGCGTCAGCGGCGCGTCCACGAACGGGAAGGCGTGAGCGTGCAGGGCGTTGTGCCGTCCGAACGGCATGTAGAACTTCCCGCCGCGCAGGGTCACGCGGGGGAGGAACAGGGTCGTGACGTAGCCTTCCTCGACCTCCACGTGGAACTCGCCGTCGTGGCGGTGCAGGGCGATGATCAGGTCGGCCCGAACGTAGGGATCCACCGCCGCGGCCAGACCCACCTCGGCCTCCTGGAACAGGATTCCGGTCTCCCCCGCGGAGTGGACGACCGGGTGCGGCCAGTTCAGCCCGGAGACGTCGCGTGACAGATAGTCGCTGCCCATCAGCAGGTTTGCCCCGATCGCTGGGTTGTACTCGCGCGACAGTCCCAGGCCGGACGACCGGTCCTGGAGGCCGAAGGACGATGTCCCCAACGGAGCGATCTGGGCCGCCCCCTCTCTGAACGTCATCACGATGAACGGAACCAGAAGAACGAATCCGGATCTTCTCATGGAACATCCCCTCGTCTCGATGAAACGGAACCCCCCGGCCCCCCCTGGATCCCTGGAGGTGGTTCGATGAGCGAGCGACCCATCGGACCCGGGGGGGCCGACCAGGAGTCATCGCATCAGACAGAGGACGGAGGGGCGCGAGGACGGGAGGGAAGGGCGGGAGCCGGATGCGGCGTCGCGGTTCCCACATCGGGAACGATCTCTTCCGGGACGGGCGTGCGTGGGGTTGCGAGGTCGAGGAGGGCCTCGACCTCCATGAAACCGTTGTGAATCGGACAGTTGGCCTGGTGGTTCTGAACTGGATACTGCGGGCAGCCCGAGTCGTCGTGGGCATGACCCACGCCCAGGTGGGCGCTCAGGACCAGGACCCCGAGCACCCCGACGGCCTGTCGTATCGTGCGCCTCATGCGGTCCGACCCGAAGCCGTGCAGAAAGTCTAGGGGGCGAAGCAGGCGGCGTCAAGGGTTATACTCCCCTCGATGGCGGCGCTCCACAAGAAGACCCTCGTCATCGAGATGGGCATCGGCTGCAACAACCGGTGC
>JBBIPO010000126.1:0-11157 GCA_037442805.1 Deltaproteobacteria bacterium | reverse complement strand
CGCTGGTTCCCGTGGGGACGCGAGCGCCTGCTCGCGTACGGCCGCGCGAGCGCCCGCTCGCGCGAGATGGCGCCGGATGCAGACGACGCTCGCGCCCCGTCCTCGCGTTGCGCCCTCGTTCTTGCATTCCGGGTTCATTGATGCCATAAGACCGCCGTCCGCCGCGGGAAGGAGGGACGACATGAAACGCGTGGTGACGGTCCTGGTCGCAGCGGTCGTCGCGGCCGGCGCGGCCCCGACCTCGTGGGCCGACGACCTGACCCCCCAGGCCATCCTCGAACGGATGGACCGGACGACCTACGGCTTCGAGGACCAGGTCATGGACGCGCGCATGACCGTGGTGGACGTGGACGGGTCGCGCAAATCGTATGACTTCACGATCTATCAGAAGGGCGACGATCGGCGTCTCGTGCGCTTCACGTCGGGCGAGGTCAAGGGCATGGCCACGCTCGTCGAGGGCCCCACCCGGACCTACGTCTATCTGCCCGGGTTCAAGAAGGTCCGGCAGGTCGCGTCGCACGCGATGGGCCAGACCTTCGCGGGGTCGGACTTCACGATGGACGACATCTCGAATCCCACGTTCGCGAAGCGCTACCAGGCCCGGCTCGCCCGCGAGGACGACCGGTACTGGGTCCTCGAACTCACGCCCAGGCCCGGCCAGACGCCCCTGTACCCGACCGTGGAGATCACGGTGGAGAAGGGGACCTTCTTCCAGATGGAAACGAGATATCACGACGCAAATCATCAACTCGTAAAGACGATGACGTGCAGCGAGGCCAAGGACTATCACGGTCGCTCGCGCAACTCCGTCATCGTCCTGAAGGACGCCCGCACCGGCCATTCCACGAGGCTCGACATCCTGGACTTCCGCGTCAACCAGGGCCTTCCGGACTCGATGTTCACGGTCCGGGAACTCCAGTGGAGCCGCTGACCGCATCGGAGGACGTCCATGACGCCCCGCGCGCGCATCCTGGCGGTCGCCTGCCTCGTCGCGGCCCTCCCCCGTCCCTCCGGGGCGTCCGACTGGTCCGACAAGGTCCAGTTTTCCGGGTACCTCCAGAGTGACCTTCGCTACGTCATCGAGGACTACCGGGGGCCACGCCGGGGCGACGGCTACCGGTTCGAGATGAACCGCAACGACCTGAACCTCCGACTGAAAATCGAGCCGGACCCGCGGGCCCAGGCCGTGGTGGACGCGAGGTTCCGGTTCTACGGGTTCAACGAGTCGTCATCCCTGCCCGAACTGGTGCGCCGCGACCGGATCGACCCCTACGACTTCCAGTTGAACGAGGCGTACCTCGCGGTGCGGGGCGCCCCGTTCGAGTCCGTGGACTTCCGGGTGGGTCGCGTGATCCAGTCGTGGGGCACCGCGGACATGTTCAACCCGACCGACAACCTGAACGCACGCGACTTTTCGGACCCGCTGGACTACACCGCCAAGGTCCCCAACCAGATGGTCGAGGTCACCTGGTACCCGACCGACTGGCTGACGCTGACCGCCGTGTGGGTCCCCGTGTTCAAGCCGTCGCTCTTGCCTCCCTCGGCCTCGCTCGGGTTCGCGGTCGAGACCACGGATGACGGATGCTTCCTGAGCGCCCCGACCCCGCCCCTCGACCCCTCGGACATCCGCAGGCTGCAACGCCTGTTCGGGGCGGCCGACCCCTGCCGCCTGTCCTTCGCGACCCCGGAGGTCCGCACCCTCCAGCCGGACACGACGCTCGCGAACTCCCAGGCCGCGGCCCGGGCCCGCTTCCAGGTGGACTTCGGGGAGCGAGGCGGCGCGCTGGACTTCTCGCTCTCTTACTTCTACGGACGGTTCACCTTCCCGGTCGCCTACACCGCGGTCGCGGACATCGGCGCGGACCCGGACGACGCGTCGGCGGCCCGCGTGCGCTACGTCGCGGAACTCCTGTACCCCCGGATGCACGTGGCCGGCGCGGACTTCGCGTACTCCCCGCCCGTGGAGTGGCTGCCCGGTTTGTTCGGCGAGGTCGCGGTGGTCTTCCCGGAGGAGGTCACCTTCGGACTCGCGGTGGTCCAAAACGGCCGCATCCAGCCATCCCTGCTGATGTCGGCGATCAACGTGCCCTCCACACCGTTCGTCAAGGCGACCGTGGGCCTGGACTACACGGTGACCTCCTGGCTGTATACGAACATTCAATACGTGCGCGGCTTCTTCGACGAGTTCAACGACCAGTACGGCCTTCACAACTACCTGGCGCCGGCCATTGAACTGAAGTTTTTCGACGACGAACTGAAAATCCGGGCGGCCGGGGCCTGGAACCTCGACGACCTGTCCGCGGCGGTCTTCCCGGAGGCGACGTGGGTCGTGGTCCCGTCCGTGGAGGTCACGGGAGGCGTGTGGGCCTACCTCGGGGACACGAAGCCCCTGGACCCCGCGAGTTACGCCGGGCGCTCCAAGTTCGGGCAGAAGGCCGCGGGCCGCAGCGTGGCCTATCTGAAGGCCCGCGTGACCTGGTGAAAGGGGGGTGCGGGATGAAGCGGCTGTGGTTCGTTTTGGTGTTCGCGCTGTCGTGCGAAGACTGGAAGTCGTCCGGACCGGACCGCCTGCGCGACGCCTACCCGGCCACCTGCGGGGGGGAGGACTCGGGCGCCCCCGCCCCGGACGGGAGCATCGTGGTGGCCCCGTCGGAGCGCGTGGCCGGCACCTGGGCCGCCCGCGTCGTCCAGCGAGGGCGCATGGCCATCCCCACGGTCTGCGACGACTGTCTGCTGACCTTGACCGACCTCGCCCTCGTGACGATCCCGTCCGACGGCGGTTCCATCCTGTGGCGGTTCTGCGACCAGCCCATGGCAATGGACACGACCCCTGCGGACCCGACGGACCCGCCCGACCCGGACGCGCCCCACTCCACGGTGCCCGAGGCCCTGGCGAACGCCGGGGTGAGCGCCTGGGCCGCCTTCGACACTTCCGCGACGACCCGCCTCCCCGCTCACCGCGTGGTCTGGTTGTGGGGCGTGCGCGACCTGGCCGACCCGGTCCAGGACCCCCTTCCGGAGTCCGCGGATTCCCCTCTGGTCTTCGACCAGGACCTGGACGGCCACCCCGGCGTGACGATCCGCGTGGACCGACCCCTGGAGGGCGAGCGCTACATGGTCCGCCGGGCCGTGTGGGACCTCGCGGAGGCCGCCGTGTCCGCGGACGGCCTGTGGTTGACGGGAACTTTGACGTTCTCCGTCGAAGAAAAGGCCATCGGCGCGGACAACCCCCTCCTGACCATCCTGGCGCCCATCACGCCCGAGGCGACGGGAAACGCCTACGCGATGCGGCGCGTCCCGCCCGATTTCACGTGCGAGGACCTGCGCGCACTGGGTGACACGCTGTTCGAGCCCGCCCTGTCCCCGGGGCGATGAGGTCAAGCCATGGCGTGGTCCGACCAGGCCCTCCGGCGATACGGCGACCTCGCGCAACGACACCCCGTCGCGTTCCTGGCCGCGGCCATCGGGCTGTCCGTGGTCGCCGTCCTGGAGGCCCCCTCGATCGAGACCTCCGCGGACCCCACCGCCTACCTGCCGAGGGAGCGGCCCGAGGTGGCCGCCTGGCTGGACCTCAACGCGCGGTTCGGGGCCCTGGACCTGTTGATGGTCGGACTGGAGGAGCCACAGGAACCCCTCTCCCCGGCGGGATTGCGCCACCTCTCGGACCTGACGCGGCGCCTGGAGGACCTCAAGGCCCAGGGCGTGCTGTCGGCGCGCAGCCTCCTGAACGTGGACACCGTGATTCCGGACGAGGCGGGGACCCTTCACGCCGACCGCCTCGTCCCGGACCTGCCCGCCACGCCCGAGGAGCGCGACGCCGTCGCCCGGCGCATCCTGGCCGACACCCAGGTCCCGGGCTCCCTCGTCAGCCGGGACCTCCGCGCCTACCTGATCCTGGTCCGACCCGACCCCCGCAAGGACCTCCGCGAGGTCGCGCGCCTGGTCGAGGACGTGGTCCGCGAGGGCCGCGGCCCCCTGACCGCCCACTTCTTCGGCGGCCCCTTCATCGCGAATCTGGTCACGCGCAAGGTGTACGACCGACTGCCGTGGCTCGTGCCCCTGTTCGCGGGGCTCCTGCTGGGCGTGCTCGCGCTCGGTGCCCGCGGGTCCGGTCTGCGCCTCCGGAGCCGCGCGTCCATGGTCGCGACCGTCCTCGGGTGCGCCGGGCTGTCGCTCGTGTGGTGGCTCGGCCTGCTCCGGGTCGCCGGACTTTCCCTGACCATGAGCGACGTGAACGGTCTGCTCCTGGTCCTGGTCGCGGCCGCCGTCCTGTACGCCGGGTGGGCGGACGCCCGCCGGGTCGGGGCCGAGTTCCCCCCGACGACCCTGGTGGTCTTCCCGGTGGCCTGCGGGCTGGCCCTCGCGCTCCTCCGTCTGGTGGGTCCGCTCCTGCCCGCCCCCCTCCCCTTCCTGGGACGGATGGGGGCCCTCCTCGCGCTCGGTCTGGCCGCCATCCTGGGGCTCGGGTTTCTCGGGGTGTGGCCGCTCCTCGCCCGCGCCGGCCCCGCGCCCGTTCGGGACCTCCCGCCGCCGCAAGTCCCTCCCCGCCTCGCCCGCCTCGGGGTCCTGGCGCTCCTGGTCGTGGCCTCGCTCGGCGCGTCGCAGGTCCGCTTCGTGTCCGGGCTGCGGGACCTCTTCGCCCGCTCGGACGAGGTGGGCGCCACCCTCGCCTTCTTCGACCGCCATTTCGGAGGGTCGGACTTTCTTCAGGTCTCGGCCCGCGGCGACCTGCGAGACCCGGCCGCCCTCGCGCGCCTGCACCGCCTGACGGACCTCCTCGAGGGGAGCGGCGAGTTCGCGGACGTCCGCTCCATCACGCAGGTCGTGGGGTTCCTGGCGCAGCACTTCGGCGGGGCGCACCGGATCCCGGACGACCGGGACTCCGTGAATACCCTGTGGTTCTTCCTCGACGGCAATGACGATGTCCGCGCCCTCGTCACGCCGGCCCGCGATGAGGCGATGCTTGCCCTCCGCGTCCCCCCGGACCGGCCTGCATCGGACCTCGTCTCCGTGGTCGAGTCGGCCATCCGCGGTTCCCTGGAGACCGGCCTAGCCGGCGCGGCCCGGAGGCTCGATGCCCTGGCCCGCCACGCCGGGGCCGAGCCCCCCGAGGGATGGTCTGCCCAGGTCGTGGCGGACCTCGTGGCCGCGAGCGCCGGTCCAATCCCCGACGAGGCCCTGGCCGCCCTGTACCGGGAACTCTCGTCGCCCGAGTCCCCGTTCCTGCCCACCGAGCCGGAATTCGCGTCCGTCGTCCGCGCCCTCGCCGACCCGGGCGGCCTGCCGGTCATCGAGCGCGCGGTGCGCTCCTTGCCGTCGTTCCAGGCCCTCGACGCGCCCGACGACTGGGCGGGTCGGATCGCCCGCATGGTCCGGGACCGGGCCGCGGCTCTCGAGGCCGATGCCCTCGTGCGGCAGGCCGTGGACCGGTGGCTGTCTCGCCTCCCCGACGAGCAGAGGAGCGAGGCGCTCGCCACGCGCGCCCGGGGCGTGGCCCTGGACGCGATTGCCGGGAACCGCGCGTCCCCGGGCGACCTGCGTTTCCTGGTCACGGGATTCCCGGTGCTGTTGCCCGCCATCGAGCGTGACCTCTGGAGGGGACTCCTGCGCGCCCTGGCCGGGGTCGTGGTCGCGGTCTTCCTCGCCGGGTGGGTCGCGACCCGCCGCGCGACACCGCCGCTCCCCGTCCTGGTGCGCGCCGCCCTGGCCGGGCTGGCTCCGCTGGGGGTGTCGTGGGTCACCGGGCTCCACGTGGATTCCGGGTCCGCGACCATGGCGCTCGCCGGCCCCATCGCAGCCGGAATGCTGTCCTTCCTGCCGGGCCGCGCGCGCGGACGGCCCCTGGCCCTGGCGGTCGTCCTGGCGCTCGCCGCGGCCGGCGCGAGCCTCGCGGCGACGGCCGTCCTCCCCGTGATCCGGATCGGGGCCATCCTGGGGCTTTCGCTGGCGTGCGCGTCGCTCGCGACGTGGTCCTGGACCCACGACACGACCCGGCAGGAGGCCGCATGACGACGTCTCCACACGTCGAGCGACTGGCGATGGCGGTCGCTCGTCATCCTCGCCGCGTCCTGGCCGTGGCCCTCGCGGTCACGGTCGTGGCGGGCTGGGCGACCTCTCGCTTGCCCATCCACACCTCGCGCAACGCCCTGTTCCCGAAGAACGAGCCCGTCCTCGTGCGCCTGGACGCCTTCTTGCGGAAGTTCGGGGCCGCGTCGGACCTCCTGGTCGTCGTGGACGGCGCGCCCCGCGAGGTCCTCGAGGACTTCGCGACCTCGCTCGCGACCCGCCTCCGGAGCCGCCCGGAGGTCCGCGACGCCTCGGAACGGCTCGACACGGACTTCTTCTTCGCGCGGTCCTACCTGATGGTCCCGGCCCCCGCCCTGGACCGCCTGTCCGGAATCCTGGACCGCGTCCTCGCTCGTCCCGTCCCGGCGGTCACGCAGCCGGTGACGACCGACGCGGCCATCGAGGCGGTCGAGGCGTGGCTTCGCGACCCGCCGGCCCTGTCGGACGCGGACGTCGGCCTCGACGCCGCCCGCGAGGGCCTGGCCGTCCTCGATGCCGTGCTCGACGAGTGGCTGCGGTTCCTGCGCGAGGACCCCGCGCCCGCGGACCTCGCGTGGGACCGGCTGTCGCGCCACCCGGAGGCCCGCCGCTTTCTCGCGGGCCGTGGCTACTTCTCCACGCACGACGGCCGTGCCCTGGTCGTGTTCGTGAGCCGCAAGGACCCGTCCTCGGAGCACAAGGTCCTCGCCCCGTTCCTCCGGGCGGTCCGCGAGGAGGCCGAGGCCCTCCGGGCCGAGTTCCAGGCCCGGGGTGCCCCCGCTCCGGACGTGGGTCTGACCGGGTTGCCCGCCATCGAGCACGAGGAATACGTGGCGATCCAGGCCGACATCGTCCTCGTGGTCAGCACGGCCGCAGTGTTCATCATCGTTCTGGTCCTCGTCTGGATGCGTTCGCTCCGGCGCGCGCTCGTGATCTTCCTCCCGATGGCGCTCGGGACCGTCTGGAACATGGGGCTGACCCTGGTCACTGTCGGGCACTTGACCCTGCTCACCGCATCCTTCACCGCGATCCTCTTCGGGCTCGGCGTGGACTACGGCATCTTCCTGACGAGCCGCATCCTCGAGGAACTGCCGCCCGGCGGGCGCAAGGACGACGCGCTCGCGCAGGCCATCGGTCGCGGAACGGCCGCGTCCGCCCGCGGCATCGTCACGGCCGGCGGCACCACCGTCCTGATCTTCCTGTCCCTCGTCGCGGTCCCGTTCCAGGGATTCCGGGAACTCGGGGTGGTGGCGGCGACGGGGGTCGCGCTGGTCCTTCTGGCCACGTTCCTCATCACGCCCGCGCTCTTCGCGCTGATGCCCCCAGGCCCCCCCCGGTCGGCCCCGCGGGCCGGGACGACCCCGACCGAGCGTGCTCCCCGGATGGTCCTGTCGCGGGCCGGGTCCATCGCGGTCGTCGCGGGAGCGGCCCTGGCCGCGGGCGCAGGTCTGGTCCTGGGCGTGGGCATCCCCTTCGACTACGACGTGCTCGACCTGCTCCCCGCCGGTTCCGAGGCGGCGAGGCTCCAGCGCCGGCTCGTGGCCGAGTCCGACTTCCAGCCCGAGGTCCTCTTCGTGGCCGCCCCGGACCTGGCCGAGGCCCGCCGCCTGACCACGGCCCTGAAGAATCTTCCGGTCCTGTCGAGCGTCCAATCGGTCGTGGACCTGTTCCCCCCGGACGCGGAGGACAAGGCGGCCGTGGCCCGCAAGGTCGGAGACCTGGTGACCCGCTCCCGCGTGGACGTGGCCCTCGCCCGCCAGGAGCGGCCCGTCCTGACCCGGGACGGCCTGTCGCGCCTGGCCGCCACCGTCGAGCGCGCGCGGGAGTTCCTGGAGGACCTCCAGGACCAGGCCTTCTCGGCCGGCCACGAGCAGGTCGTCGAGGCCCTGGAGCGCGTCCGGGGTCGGCTCGTCGCCCTGGCCGAGGCCCTGCGCGCGGATTCCGACGCCCCCAGGGCGCGGACCGAAGCATTCTTCGACCGACTGCTGGCCGCGGCCCGCAAGGCCGCGCCCGTCCTCGCCGGATGGCGCGACGCCCGGCCCCTGACCCCCGGCGACCTCCCCCCGTCCCTGCGGAGCCGCTTCTTCGCGGAGGACGGCAGCGTGGCCCTGTACGCCTATCCTCGGTTCTCGGTGTATCAGCCGGCCCTCCTCGAGCCCCTGATGGACCAGGTCCAGGCCGTAGCCCCCGAGGCGACGGGGTTTCCAGCCACGCACCGGGTCCTGTCCCGCATGGCCGTCGAGAGTTTCTGGCTCGGGTCCGCCCTGGCGCTCGTCGCGGCCCTGCTCGTGATCGCGCTCGCCGTGCGGTCCCTGAAGGGGTTCGCGACCGCCTCCCTGCCCCTCGTCGTGGGCGCCGGGTGGATGCTCGGAGGGATGGCCGCGCTGGACCTGCCCTTCAACTACGCCAACATCGTGGGGGTCCCGATGGTCATGGCCCTCGCGGTGGACTACGGGGTCTGGTTCACGCACCGCCGCCGGGAACTGGCGCACCGGACAGCGTGGGAAGCCGCCTCGGTCGCCTCGCAGGCGATCCTGCTGGCCGCGGGGACCACGCTGGCCGGGCTCGGCGCGATCATGCTCGGGCGGTATCGCGGCGTGGCCTCGATGGGGGCGTGCGTGACCCTCGGACTCGCGTGTTGCCTCGTGGCGGCTCGGGTGGTGTCGCCCGCCCTGGCCCACCTTCTGGAGACCCGCTCGCGGAAGGGGGCGGCGGTCGAATCGGGAGGTAAGAAGTCATGAAACAGAAGGTCTTATTGATGACAGTATTGATCGCAACAGTTTCCGGAACCCCCGCCCGCGGCGATCCCACCGCGCCCGGCCACCCCATCGTCATCTGCTACACCACGGGCAGCGTCTCCGCGCGGGAGGCCAGGCCGGCCATCGAGACCATGGTCCGGGTCCTGGAGCGCCTCGGGGGCTGGCCGGAGGGGACGTATCAGGGGCGGTTCACGGACGACGCCCGCGAGTGCGAGCGACTGGTCGCGTCCGAGAACCCCCACTTTGTCATCCCGCCCCTGGGCTTCTACTTGAGGCACCTCGACGGGCTCCTGCCGGTCGCGCGTCCTCGCGTGCGAGGCCAGGACCGCGAGGTCCTGCGCGTCCTGGTGCGGCGGGGGGCGTTCGCCTCGCTCGACGCCTTGAAGGGCCGCACCCTCGGCGGCACCCTCCTCGACGACCCGCAATTCCTCGGGCGGGTCGTGTTCAAGGGCCGGCTCGACCCCGCGTCGTTCTTCGTGTTGAAACCATCCAGGGTCGCGCTGCGCCCCCTGCGCGACCTCGCCGCCGGGACGATGGACGCCGTGCTCGTGAACGACCAGCAATACCACGCCCTGGGCGGGCTGCCGTTCGCCAGGGACCTCGACGTCGTGTTCGAGTCGGACCCCATCCCCCTGCCCGGGGTCTTCGCGGTCGAGGCCCGCACCTCCGCCGACGAGCGCGCGCGCGTCGGACGGGCGCTTCAGTCCTTCTGCGGCCACGCGGACGGCCGCTCCTTCTGCGAGTTGTTCGGGATGGACGGGTTCGTCCCGGCCGACGCGGCGTCCTACGAGTCCGTCCGGACCCTGTGGGAATCCCGCTGACCGGTTTCTCGGCTACACTTCTCGCGTGTGGCGTGGCCTCGCCATCCTGGTCGCCCTGTCGTCGTGCTCCCTGACCCTGCCCGACGACCTGGCGGCCCTGCGCGGGGTCCCGGCCTGCGCCGAGTGGTCCCTGTCGGACGCCCTGCGGGTCGGGAGGGTCGCGGACCGCCGCACCCCGCCTGCGGACCTCGAGTGCGTCCTGCTCGTCCTGCGCCAGGAGTGGTTGCAAGGCCCGGAGCAGGCCGCCCTGGCGGGCCGGGTCTGCTTCCTGCTCGCGGACGTCGAGCCCGACGCGGACCGGCGACGGCTGCTCGCCGCGGAGGGCGCTCGCTGGGGTGAGATCGCGGAAAGCCTCGGGGGCTCGTCGGACGCCTCGACCCTCTACCACCACGCCATGAACCTGGGGATCGCCGTGCGCGACAACGTGGTCGTGGCCCTCAAGAACCTGGGCCGCATCGAGGCCCTCCTCACCCGGGCCTCGGCCCTCGACCCCGGCGTGGACCAGGGCGGCCCCGTGCGGGTCCTCGGGATGCTCTACATCCAGGCCCCCGCGTGGCCCCAGGGCGTCGGGGACCCAGACCGCGGCCTCGGCCTGCTCCGGTACGCCGCCCACCACTTCCCGGGCCACCCCATGAACCACCTGTTCCTGGCGCGGGCCCTGTGGGAGGTCGAGGGGGAAGATGCCCTGGACCGAGTCGCGCGTCACCTGTGCCGGGCCTTGCGGCTGGCCGAGGCGCGGGAGTGGGGCCGCGCCGGCGAGGACTGGCGCCGCCAGGCCCGCGACCTCGCGAACGAGGCGGGCGTCCGCTGCCCGTGACGGTCACCCTTCCCGGCGAAACTCTTCCGGGTCGAGTTCCTCGATCACGGGGCCTTGTTCGCCGGTCCCCATCAGGACCTCGAGCCGGGCCTGGGCCTGGTCCAGGGTCTGCCGGGCCTGTCGCAGCAACTCCACCCCCTTCGTGTACAGCGTGATGGAATCCTGCAACGGCAGGTTCCCCTTCTCGAGCCGCTCGACCACCCGGGTCAGGTCCGCCAACAGGTCTTCAAACGGCCTTTCCTGCGCCCCGGGCGCGCTCGTCTCGTCCGTCATCGCCGCCTCCCGCTTCCGCCGCGATTCTCTGCCCCCGCCCGCTCCGTGTCAACCGTCCCCCACGTGGACCTTTCCCACCGTGGGCGTGGGCGTGGGCGAAATCGGTGCGTCGGGTCACCCACCGAGTGACGCGGTGCGAGAGGGACGCGAATCGCCCCCACGGACTCCTCCGTCCACGCCGACGAGAATCCGGCGGCGATGACCCGACGATCAAGGTCCCACCGCAAGTCGTCGAGGACCACGCGGCGTTTCGACCCGCTTCGTGGCCGTGGGCGTGGGCGTGGGCGAAAGACGATCAAGGACCTTCGCTTCGGGAGCAATCCGCGATGTCGTTTGACGCAGCAGCCACGCGGGTCTTTGGGGGTCAGGAGAATTGCTTTACCCCAGGAGTTTCGCCTGTCCGACGGGGTTTCAAAGAGCCCGGACCCCATCGAAGGGGGGC
>JBBIPO010000125.1:0-11265 GCA_037442805.1 Deltaproteobacteria bacterium | reverse complement strand
CGTGTCCGTGACGGTGTCCGTGACCGCCACGGGGTCCCTGCCGGACCCCGGACCCCTGTTGCGTCCTGGGGGCCCTCTAACGTTTCGGGCTCTTGGGGCCGAAGTCTCGTAACGAGTCGGCCCTTCGGTGGGTTCGCAACGGGGGACACCTCATGCTCCTGATGACGACGATCCGGACGCGCGGCGGGCGACGCAGCCTCCCGATTGCCGGTACGGGACAGGTCTTGCTGGGCCAGGCCGAATTCGGACGGGTCCTGATGCAGGAGCGAGAGCGCGCGGACCGGAACTCGCACGCGTTCGCGCTCCTCCTGTTCGACATCCGGTCGCTCGACGACTGGGAATTCGAACGGGTGATGGCCACTCTGGCTCGCCGCTGTCGGAAGGTGGACATCCTCGGATGGCACGACTGGGGCCACATCGGCGTGATCCTCACCGATGCGAGACAGGAGGGGGCCTGACGGTTTCTCGAGGACGTCGGCCCGGACCTCCTCGCAGCCGGCAGCCGTCCTCTCCGGACGCGACTCTTGGTCTATGGCTGGGACCGTGGCCCACCCGAACCGGCTCCGGAGCCTTCGCCCGCGTGATACCCTCCACCCCTTCGTTCCACCGAAAACGCTCAAATCTAACGAGATCATGACGATTGGGTGGTTCTTGATCCGCCCAAACCGATATCATCGGCCCTGGGCGGTTCGGAAAGGTCCGGCCTTGCAACCCGCGGGACGCGCGGGAGCGCCGGAACCGATAGGGGAACGCGCGTGTTCCAGGCAGATCCGGATGTAGTCAGGGTCCTCCTCGAGCGGGCCGTGGAGGAGAGCGCGAGCACCGTGGTGATCACCGACCCCGACGGCACGGTCCGCTACGTGAACCGCGGGTTTGAGGAGACCACGGGCTACGCGCGGAAAGACGTGGTGGGCCAGAACGTGCGCCTGCTCAGGTCCGGGCGGCAGGACACCGTGACCTACCGCGACCTGTGGAGCACGGTCCTCAGCGGCCGCACGTGGCGCGGGGTCCTGCACAACCGGCGCAAGGACGGCTCGCTCTACTGGGCCCGGGCCACCATTGACCCCATTGCCGATCACGACGGACGGCTTCTTTACTTCGTCGCCGTCCAGGAGGACGTGACCGGCGAGGTCGAGACCCGACGCGCGCTCGCGACCCGCGCGAACCACCTCGAGGTCCTGCGCGAGATCGGGCATTTCGCTTTGCAAGGCGCGGACCTCGACGAGGTCTTCCGGCTCGCTGCGGATTCCGTGCGTCGCGTGCTGGGGCGTGTCCGGGTGGAGATCTCGCTCTCGCGACCCTCCGGACAACGCAGACGGTTCGAGGCCAAGCCGGAGTCGGACGACCCGCTCCCCCCCGCAGTGGAGGACGATCCCGCGATCTCGCTGCGCACACCGATCCCGGGACGTTCGACCCCATGCGGTGTGCTGGCGGTCACGGTACCGGACCGGAGTGCCCTGACCGAGCGGGATGCCTGGTTCCTGGACCACGTGGCCACGCTCCTCGGGGCCGTCATCCAGCGGAAGGAAGACGAGGAACAGATCCGGAGGCTCGCCCAGCGCGACCCCTTGACCGGCCTGTGCAACCGCAGGGTCCTGTCCGAGAAAGCCGAGGACCTGATGGCCCAGGCCAGACGCGGTGGATTTCGGATCGCGGTTCTCTTCCTGGACCTTGACCGGTTCAAGGAGGTGAACGACATGCTGGGGCACGCGGCGGGTGATGAACTGCTCGCGCGGTTGGGCCGGCGCCTGGAGCGGTCCCTGCGGCGCGGCGAGACGCTCGCGAGGCTCGGGGGAGACGAGTTCGCGGTCCTCCTCGCGCCGGTGCGCAAGGACGAGCCCGAGAAGGCGGCCCGACGGATCCTTGATCGCCTGGCGGTCCCGTTTCGGGTCCGGGGACGCCGGGTGCGGGTCTCGGCGAGCATCGGGGTCGCCCTCTTCCCGGACGATGGCGAGACCCTCGACGCCCTGTTGCGTCACGCGGACACGGCCATGTATCGCATCAAGTCCCTCGGCGGAGGGGACGTGGCCTCTGCGGACCGCTCCGATTCGACTTCTCGACGGTGATCTGCTACATCCTCCCTCAACGCGACGGCGGCGGGGCCGCATGGGAAACCGCAGGCGCAACATCGTGGTGGCCGGGCTCGGCGACATCGGCGAGCACCTGGCGGTCATCTTCTCCCGGCGCGGTCACGACGTCACCGTCGTGGACGTGTCGTCGGACCGGCTGGCCGCGGTGCAGTCCGTCGCGGAGGTCCGGGCCTGCCAGGGACATGCGGCGAGCGGCGTGGTCCTGAACCAGGTGGGCATCGAGGATGCGGACCTCTTCGTCGCGACCACCGGCCAGGACGCGGTCAATGTGGTGGCGGCCCTGAAGGCCCGCTCGCTCGGCGCGAAGAAGACCGCGGCGCTGGTCGAGGAGGTCGAGTACTTCGATGACTGGTCTGGGATCTACCGGGGGTGGCTCGGGACAGACCTCGTGCTCAACACGCGCTTCCTGGTGGCCCACGAGATTCACAAACTGATCCGGACGGGCGGGGCGGTCGCGGTCCAGGACTTCGCCGAGAATCGCGTCGAGATGGTCCAGTTCCGCGTGGCGACCGAGGCCCCCTGGGTCGAGCGGCCCCTGAACCAGGTGCCCCTGCCCACGGAATGCCTGGTCGTCGCGATCAAGCGGGGGCGCGGGCTCATCATCCCCCGCGGGGACGACGCGATCCACGTCGGGGACGAGGTCCTCGTGATCGGGCGCACGGAGCAGGTCGCGGCGCTCGGGGACGGCTTCGGACGCGGGCCGTCCCGGTCCGGCAAGACCATCGTCCTGGGCGGCGGCATGGTCGGCTACGTGCTGACCCGCACGCTGCAGGGGCTCGTCCCCGACATCACCCTGATCGAGCGGGACCGCGCGCGGTGCGAGTTCCTCGCGCGAGAGCTGACCGACGTGACCGTCCTGCACGGGGACGGGACCAGCGCCCAGTTGCTCCACGACGAGGGCATCGAGACCTGCGAGGTCTTCGCGGCGGTCTCGGGCGACGAGGAGCGCAACATCATCGCGGCCCGCCTGGCGAAGGAACTCGGTGCGTCGCGGTGCATCGCGCTCGTGTCGCGCCCGTACTACGTCGAGGTGTGTCGGCATCTGGGCCTCGAGGTCGTGCCGGGTCCGGCCCAGATCGTGGCGCGCGAGGTCGTGCGCGCCCTCCTGCCGGCCGGGGTCCTGGGGGCGACACCCGTGATGGGCGGGATCGCGGAGTTCCTCGAGATCCTGGTCCCGGCCGGGGCCCCGGTGGCCGGCCGACGCCTGCGCGACGCCGCCTTTCCGCGCGGCAGCATGGTCTGCGCCCTGATGGAGGGCGCCAGGTTCGCGATCCCGCGCGGGGACACCGTGATCGAGGCGGGGATGCGCGCCGTGGTCTTCACGCTCGACCGCGTGCGCGCCGACGTGGAACGGCTGTTTCGGACCTGACGCGATGAAGCCGTCCGTGGTCTTCCGGCAGGTCGGGATCCTCCTCGTCTTGCTGGGGCTCGCGATGCTCGGCGTGGTCCCGGTCGCGTGGGCCGTGGGCGAGCCCGTCGGCATGGTCCACATGGGCGCGTCCGCCGGGGCCACGGTCGCGTGCGGCCTGGTCCTGTTCCTGGGGTTCCGGCGCCGCGCGGCGCCCACGGTCACCCGGCGCGACGCCTTCGCCATCGTGACCAGCGCTTGGGTCCTGACGGGGGTGTTCGGGGCGCTGCCGTACCTCGTGTCCGGGGCGATTCCCGACCCGGTGGACGCCTTCTTCGAGAGCGTGTCCGGGTTCACGACCACCGGGTCCAGCGTGCTCCAGGCCCCCGCGACCCTGCCGCGAACGGTCCTCTTCTGGAGGGCCCTGACGCAATGGCTCGGGGGGATGGGCATCATCGTCCTGTTCGTGGCGGTCTTCGCGGAACTCGGGGTCGGCGGGCGCTACCTGTTCCAGTCCGAGGTCCCGGGCCCCATCACGGACAGCGTCAAGCCGCGCATCCGGGACACGTCGTCCGCGCTGTGGCGGATCTACGTCCTGTTCACGGCGGCCGAGGTCGCGGCCCTCGTCGTGACCGGCGTGCAACCGTTCGATGCGGTCTGCCATGCCTTCACGACCCTCTCGACCGGCGGGTTCTCGACGCGCAACGACAGCCTGGCGGCGTTCCCGGCCTCGGCCCAGGTCGTGGTCATCGCCTTCATGGTCCTGGCCGGGGCGAACTTCTCGCTGTACCACGCGGCGTTCCTGGGGCGCCCGCGCGGTCTCGTGCGCGATCGGGAGGTTCGCGCGTATCTCGCCCTGATCGCGGCGGCGACCCTCGCGGTGACGGCGAGCCTTCTGGAGCGGCACCCGGACCCCCTCGACGCCCTGCGACACGGGGCCTTCCAGGTGGCGTCCCTGATCACGACGACAGGCTTCGTCACAGATGACTTCAATCAATATCATCCATTCAGCAAGATACTGCTGGTGACGCTGATGTTTGTCGGGGGGTGCGCCGGGTCCACCGCTGGCGGGGTCAAGGTCGTCCGCCTCGCGATCCTCGTGAAGGTCCTGCACCGGGGGGTGGTGCGGATGATCCGGCCGCAGGTCGTCCGGCCGATCCGGCTGGGGGCGCAGGTGATCCCCGAGTCCTCGGTTGAGGAGACCTCCGGCTTCTTCTTCCTCTACGTGTCGCTGTTCGTCGCGGTGAGCCTGTTCGTGGCCGCGCACGGCCTGGACATGGCCACGTCGTTGTCGTCCGTGGCCGCGACCCTTGGCAACATCGGCCCCGGTCTCGAGCGGGTGGGCGCGATCTCGCACTACGGGGACCTGCCCGCCACCGTCAAGGTCGCCCTGACCGCGTGCATGATCCTCGGGCGACTGGAGTTGTACACGGTCCTGGGCCTTTTCACGTCCGTGTTCTGGAGGCGGTGACCCCAGTTCCCCGTTTCGCCGGTCCACGGTTCTCGCGGAGGCGGACCGGGTCACGCGGGTCGAGGACGTGGTTGCGCGGGTCCCCGTGCCATGGGCGCATGTCGCACGAGAGGGCCGATGTTCGCTCATGTGGTACACTCGCTTCGGGTCCAGCAGGAAAGCACCGGGGGGAGGATGGACCGCTGCATGATCACGGTGCCGGGTATGGTTGTGCTCGCGGTTGCCTGCTCCTCCGTGTCCCATCCCCCGACCGACGGAGACACCCTTCCGGACCAGGATGTCCTGGACGCAGGTCCGGACCACGCCCCCGACCCCGTACCGGATCCTGCCGCTGACCACCTCCACGACTCGGCCACCGATGCCCCGTGGCCACCCAAGACGATCGCCCTCGTCCGCGCCGGCCAGAGCAACTACATCATCGTGCTCGACCCTTCCGCGAGCCCCTCCGAAACTCGGGCGGCGCAGGACCTCCAGGCCACGGTCCTGGAGGCGACGGGTGCCAAGATCCCCATTGGTTCCTCGGCCAAGCCTGGCCAGCCCGCCATTGTCCTGGGGATTGGCGAGGCCGCGAGGGGCCTTGGCGTGGACCCCGACCCGGCCACCCTGGGCGAGCAGGGATACCTGATCCGCGCGGTCCCCCCGAACCTGGTGGTCGCGGGCACGCGCGCCGCGGGCACCATGTGTGGGGTCCACCGCTCGTGTACGCCCGGTTCTTCCCGCGCAATGGGTACACCATCGGCGATGGCAAGTTGAAATGGAACCCCGGTGTCGCCACCCTGGACCAGGTCCTGGATTTCATCGAACGCATGAATGCGCACGGGTTCACCACCATCCGCGAGGTGTCGGGCGGCACGGACACCCTCCTGCTGCTCTACGCCATCATCGGTTCGGACCAGGACGTCGTGACCCTGCGCAACGCGGCCCTGGAGGTGGACATCGTGCCCACGCTGGCGGGCCGGGCCCTGCGCATCACCGACCGCGCGTCCGGGCAGACCGTGACTGCCTGGGACGTGCGCAAGGGCCTGTACTACCCGTTTTCGGGCGGGTGGGAGGACCGGGTCGGGCCGTCCACGCTCGCGTTCGGGTGGGTCGAGCCAACGACCGCCCGGGTCGAGGACGAACGGACCGCCACGGTTTCCATGAGCACCCTGGACGGATGGAGCCTGAAGCGGCGTTACAGCCTGGACCCGGTGGATCCCGTCCTGCGCGTGGAGACCACGGTGACGAACCCGGGCGAGAAGGAACGATAGGCCCTGGTCCGCAACCACCTGGAACTGGACCTGGGGGATGTCCACGCCACGCGCATGACCTTCACGAAGCGGTCCGGCGACACGGTCGAGGAAGACATGACCGAGGTCATCGCGGCACTGCGCCAGGGGAAGTGGTTCTACCAGGAGGACGCGCCCGCGGGCGAGTGGACGTTCTCGGGGACCAAGGGTCTTTCCGTGACGCTGACCTTCGACGACGCTCCGGTCGAGTCCGCGTGGGTGTACGCGTATCCGGAGACGTTGAACGAGGTCGAGATCGAGTTGTGGGCGCCCAGGAAGGCCTTGAAGCCGGGGGAAGGCATGACCGTGACCCGGACCTTGCGGATCGGACCCGGGCCGCGCGGATGGTCGGGGCTGTTCGTTCTTGGAAACGACCGGATTCCGGTCAGGCGACGACGTCGTGGATGGTGACCTTCTACACCGCGCTGGGGATGCCCAAGCGCTACATTGACGAGATTGACGGGGTGCTGACGGTCCGCGAGACCGAGGTGTCCTGGCACCTCCTGGTCCGGCCGAGTTCGCGGCCTTCCCGGGCGAACCGTCCCCGGAATACGCCGTCCTCCTCAAGGACCGGATGGTCAGTCCCTGGCGGTTCACGGTCGGGCTGGCCAACGACGAGATCGGGGATATCTTGGAACCGCAGTCTGTCGCCAACGACACGACTGGCCGCCTGGCGGGATACGAACTCCAGATGGGTCTGGGGCCGCTCGCCGGGCCCACGACCTGGGCAGCGATGGAAGGGCTGGGCTGGTTCGACGGCGCCTGGCGCGACTCGGATTGAGGAGGCAGGACTTGGGCAAGGACGTTTCTGGCCACCGATGGAAGTTCTTCCGGGCAGGGGGGGGTCAATCAGGTCCGGGTGGAAACCGGGGCCGACATCGCCAACCTGGCGAACCTGGACCTCAAACTCTGGATGGCCCTCGCCTGCCCGGTCAAGGGCCTGGAGTTCGACGAGCGCACCCTGGCCCTGCTGGACGCCGACGGTGACGGGCGCATCCGGGCCCCGGAGGTCATCGCGGCCACCACCTGGGCGTGCAATGTGCTGAAGGACCCACAGATCCTCCTCCAGGCACCGGCCGTTCTGCCCCTGTCCGCCATGGGCGATTCCAAACCCGAGGGCGCCCGCCTGCTGGCGGCGGCGAAGCGAATCCTCCTCGGGCATGGCCAGGCCGACGCGACCGAGATCACCGTCGAGGACGCGGCCCAGGCCAGAACCGTCCTGGTGAAGGCGAAGCTGAATGGCGACGGGAACCAGCGGCCGGAAGACATTGACGACCCCCTCGCGAGGGCCCTCGCCGCGGACATCATCGCTTGCCTGGGGGGCGAGCCGGGGGTGGATGGTCAATCTGGGGTGACGAAGGCCCTCGCGGACCGGTTCTTCGAGGAGGCGGCCGCCTACGTCGCCTGGCAGGACAGGGCGAGCCCGGACGTACGAGAGGTGCAGAGACTCGGGGAGGGCACCGCGGCCGCGGCCTCGGCGTTGAACGCCGTTCGTTCGAAGATCGACGACTACTTCACCCGGTGCCGACTGGCCGCGTTCGATGGTCGAGCCGCGACCGCGATGAACCGGCCGGACGAGGACTGGAAGGCCCTGGCGGCGAAGGATCTCCGGCCGTCGTTGCCCGAGATCGCGGCGTTCCCGCTGGCCCGCATCGAGGCCGATCGTCCGCTGCCCCTGCATGCCGGGCTCAACCCCGCCTGGACCGACGCGATGAAGGCGTTCCGCGAGAGGGTGGTGGCACCGCTCCTGGGTCGGGACAAGACGTCCATCACGCTCGCGGAGTGGAACCAGGTCGTGGGGGACTTCTCGGCCTACGAGGCGTGGCTTGCCGGCAAGGCGGGGACCTCCGTCGAGGCGCTCGGCCTGGCGCGGGTGCGCGAGATCCTGGCCTCCGACGCGAAGGACAGACTCCTGGCCCTGCTGGAGGCAGACGCGGCCGTCGCGCCTGAGATAGAGGCGACCGTGGACGTCGAGCGACTGGTCCGGTACGTCCGCGACCTGAACCGGCTGCTGAACAACTTCGTGTCCTTCACCGACTTCTATGCCCGCCGGAAGTCGGTCTTCCAGGCCGGCACCCTGTTCATTGACGGCCGCGCCTGCGACCTTTGCCTGCGGGTGAACGACCCGGTCAAGCACGGGCTGATGGCCGTCCTCGCCAAGATGTACCTCCTGTATTGCGACTGCACCCGACCCTCCGGCGAGACGATGAAGATCGTGGCCGCGGTGACGGACGGAGACGCCGACAACCTGATGGTCGGGCGCAACGGCGTCTTCTACGACCGCGCCGGACGCGACGGTCACAAAGATCGTGGAGAACCCCGTCAGCCTGCGCCAGGCGTTCTGGTCGCCGTACAAGAAGTTCCTGCGCTTCGTCGAGGAGCAGGTCGCCATGCGGGCAGCCGCGGCCGAGGCGGAGTCGGAGAAGCGGATGGTGCTCACGGCCGAGGCGGTCGCCGCCGCGGACAAGGCCAAGCCGCCTGTGGAACCGAAGAAGATTGACATCGGCACCGTGGCCGCCCTGGGCGTCGCGGTCGGCGGCATTACGGCGGCGCTGGGTGTCTTGATGCAGGCGTTTCTCGGTTTGGGCGTCTGGATGCCTCTCGGGGTGGTCGGTCTGATGCTCCTGATTTCGGGACCGTCCACGCTCATCGCCTGGTTGAAACTGCGCAAGCGCAATCTGGGCCCGCTGCTGGACGCCAACGGGTGGGCGGTGAACGCCCTCGCCCACATCAACATCCCATTCGGCGCCGCGCTGACCACGCTCGGACGGTTGCCACCGGGCTCGGAGCGGGCGCTGAAGGACCCGTACGCGCCGAAGAAGAGCCCGTGGCCGCGCCTGCTGCTGGTCATGCTCTTGTTGGCGTTGGTGGCCTGGGGCCTGCACAGGCTGGGCTACCTCGGGCAGTGGCTCGGGTCTGCAGACGCCCCTGCCACCGAGGTCGCCCCGCCCGTTCCACCGGAAGGGCCCTGACGCGGGGTTTCGAGGACGTGTGAGACCATAGGAACCGAGGAACCGGAGAACGGGCTGGCTGGCTGGGCCGGGGCATTCCTCTGGGTCCTGGTTCTCGGCGTCGTGTTCCTCGCGCGGGGACGACCGGTCGTCGGGGCGGTGGGCATCGGGCTCGCCCTCGCCGGCATGGGCGTCGCCTTCCGCGTCCGGCCCTGGCGATACCCAGACACGCCGTTCTGGAAACTGATGCCGGCGCCAATGGCGGCCCTGGCGGTCGCGGTCGCCTGGGCGTTCTGGGTCTTCGGCCCCCAGACGATGCGTGACGACGGACCGCGCGTTTGGCTGCTGCTGCCGATTCTCGGCGGCTTCGTTTTCCCGTTCTTCACGATGGGGCGCCGCCGGTGGCGGGACGGGGAACCGCGCGCCGGTTCTGGCGGTGGTGAATCCGGATCCGCCTACCTCGGGTCCTCGCGGGGGCGCGTCATCTCGCGCGGGTCGAGGATGCGGTCCAGTTCCTCCCCGGGCAACAGGCCCTTCTCGCGCGCCAGTTCCCGCACCGTCCGGCCCGTGCGCAGGGCCTCCTGGGCCAGGGACGCCGATGCCTCGTATCCGATGAACGGCACCAGGGCCGTGACGAGCCCCGTCGAGCGCTCCACGTATCCCCGACACACCTCGACGTTCGCGGTGATGCCGTCCACGCAGCGCTCGCGAAGCACGTTCATGGCCCGTTCCAGGATCTGGAGCGACTGGAACAGGTTGAACCCGATCACCGGCTCGAAGGCGTTCAGTTCCAGTTGCCCCGCCTCCGCCGCCATCGTGATGGTCACGTCGTTGCCGATCACCTGGTAGCAGACCTGATTCACGACCTCGGGGATCACGGGATTCACCTTGCCAGGCATGATCGTCGAGCCCGGCTGCATCGGGGGAAGATTGATCTCGTTCAGCCCGGCGCGCGGCCCGGATGACAACAGGCGCAGGTCGTTGCAGGTCTTGGACAGTTTCACCGCGATGCGCTTGAGCACCCCGGACAACTGCACGAACGCCCCCGCGTCCGAGGTGGCCTCGACCAGGTTCGGGGACGTGACGAGCGGCAAACCCGTGATCTCGATCAGGCGCTCCCGCACGCGACGGGCGTAACCCTCGACCGTGTTCAGGCCCGTGCCGATCGCGGTCGCGCCCAGGTTGATCTCGTGCAGGAGCATCGCGGCCTCGCCCAGGCGTTCGATGTCCTCGCCCAGGGTGACCGCGTACGCCTCGAAGGCCTGCCCGAGCGTCATGGGGACCGCGTCCTGCAACTGCGTGCGCCCCAGTTTCAGCACGTCGGAAAACTCGCGCCCCTTGCGGGCAAAGGCGTCGCGCAGGCGGCCCATCGCCTCGCGCAAGGTCCCGATCTTCCAGATGGTCGCGACCTTCAGCGAGGTGGGATACACGTCGTTCGTGGACTGCGAGCGGTTCACGTGATTGTTCGGATGGCAGTGCTCATAGGCTCCCCGCGGGTATCCCAGGATCTCCAGCGCGCGGTTCGCGATCACCTCGTTGGCGTTCATGTTCGTGGAGGTCCCAGCCCCGCCCTGGATCACGTCCACCACGAAGTGCGCGTCCAGGCGCCCGGCCCGCACGTCCTCGCACGCGCGGACGATGGCCTCGCCGACCCTTCGATCCAGCAGCCCCAGGTCCATGTTCGCCAGAGCCGCGGCCTGCTTGACCGACCCGAGCGCCCGGATGAGGGTGGGAAACTGCGAGATCGGAATGCCGGTGATGGGGAAGTTCTCGACCGCGCGCAAGGTCTGGATGCCGTAGTAGACCTCGGCCGGAACCTCCCGTTCGCCGAGGCTGTCGTGTTCGAGCCGCGTCGCCATGTCGTCCTCCGGGAGGCGCAAGTCACCTCGGGACTACGGTAGCACAACACCATGGAACGCCGCGATGAGCCGCGCCCGCCAGACCCATGGTCGGCGGATGTCGCAACGTGCGGCGGGGAACTGGGGTCCGGGATCGTGGGTCGGGGCCCGGGTGTCCGGGATCCGGCATCCGGGGTCCGGCAGGGACTCCGAGGCGGACACGGACACCGTCACGGTCCCGTGTGGGCAGCGCCCGCGCACCCACGCGCGAGCAGGCGCTCGCGCGGCCGTACGCGAGC
>JBBIPO010000124.1:0-11460 GCA_037442805.1 Deltaproteobacteria bacterium | reverse complement strand
CACGGACACGGCCACCGATGCCGTCGCGGCATCACGACTCATGTCTTGATCGCGGTCATCTCGCTCCATCGGCGCCCGACCTTCAGGTCCACCACGAGCGGCACGTCGAGCACCCACGCGCCTTCCATGACCTCCTTCACAAGCCGGCCCGCCTCGGTGGTCTGTCCCTCGCGGACTTCGAGCACCAGTTCGTCGTGCACCTGCAAGACCATCCGCGCGTCGAGCCCGCTCGCTCGCAGGCGCTCCCGCAGTCGCACCATCGCCACCTTGATGATGTCGGCCGCGCTCCCCTGGATCGGGGTGTTCAGGGCCATGCGCTCCGCCGCGGACCGCACGTTGTGGTTGCGGTCGTTCAGACCCTCGATGGCCCGCCGTCGCCCCGTGATCGTCTGCACGACCCCCTCCCGCCGGGCCGCCTCGACCACACCCTCCAGATACTCCTTCACCCTCGGGAAGGCCGCGAAGTAGTCCGCGATGAACCGCTGGGCTTCGGCCTGCTCGATCCGGAGGTCCCGCGCCAGGCGGAACGCCCCCATGCCATACAGCAGCCCGAAGTTGATCGTCTTGGCGAAGCGCCTCCTGTCCGGCGTCACCGCTTCCTCCGGCACCCGAAAGACCCGCGCCGCGGTCCTGGCGTGGATGTCCGCCCCCTGCCGGAACGCCTCGCTCAGGGCCTCATCCCCCGACAGGTGTGCCAGGACCCTCAGTTCGATCTGTGAATAGTCCGCGGACAAAAATTCATACCCGTCATCGCTGACGAACGCCCCGCGCACCTTCAGGCCCTCGGGCGTGCGGACCGGGATGTTCTGGAGGTTCGGGTCCGACGAGGACAGTCGCCCCGTCGCGGCCACGGTCTGGTTGTACGAGGTGTGGATACGCCCCGTCTCCGGCCGGATCAGGCCGCCGAGGGCGTCCGCGTAGGTGGATTTCAGTTTGGTCAGGCTCCGGTATTGCAGGATCAGGCGAGGGATGCCGAGGGCCCGTGGGTCGTCGGCGATCTGCTCCAGGACCGCGGAGTCGGTCGAGGGTCCCGTCTTGGTCTTTCGCGGGGGCTGGATCCCCAGTTTGCCGAACAGCAAGTCCGCCAGTTGCTTCGGCGAGTTCGGATTGAAGGGTCCGTAGTCCGACCGGCGCACGATGTCCGCTTCAAGGCGTTGGATCTCTTGCGTCAGTTCCCGCGACAGGCGAACCAGGACCTCCCGGTCCACGCGAACGCCCGTTGTTTCCATGTCGCCGAGCACCCGGGACAGCGGGATCTCGATGTCGGACAGCAGACCCCACAGGCCGGCCCCGCGAACCTGCGCCTCGATCAGGGGCGCGACGCGCCAGGCCGCGGCCGCCCTCCTCGCGACCGCCTCGCACGACGTGTCCGTGGCTGGCGGGAGGGATTCCCCCAACAGTTGCAGCGACAGGGCGCCGATGGTGGGGGACTCGCGCTCCGGATGCACCACGTAGGCAGCCAGGAGCGGGTCCACCGCCGGCAGGGGGACCTCGTCGCCCCGGCCCCCGCGGGCGGCCCGCACCGCCTGCCAGACCTGCTTGTAGTCCGGCACGCAGGCGCGGGGGAGGACCTCCGCGAATCCCGCGTCCGGGGCGAGCGCCGCGCCGGCGTCCATCACGAGGACCTCGTCCCCGGACAGGGCCACGCCCACTGCGACCACGTCCGGCCGCACCGGGTCGCGGCCGCGGAACTCCATCACCACGGCGAGCCGCTCCGCCTCCCGCAACCGCCGCGAGACGCGCGCCGCGTCGCCCGCGGAGACCTCCTCGAAGCGGACCCCTTGCCGGGTCTCGACCGCGTGGTCACCCCCTCGGGCTCCGGTCTCGGCGCCCGGCGCACCCACCACGGACTCCGCCGCCTGCGCACCGGGCTGATCCAGTCTCATTTCGTCCACCAGGGACCGGAACTCCAGTTCCGTCCACAGGGCCAGCACCCCGGCCCGGTCCGGCTCTCGTGGTCGCAACGCCTCGACCTCGACGTCGAGCGGCACGTCCCGCTTGAGCGTCACCAAATCCCGGGACAGGAAGGCCTCGTGGCGACAGGTCTCCAGGGCCTCGCGCTTGCGGGGCGCCACCTCCTCCAGGTGTTCGTAGAGGGCCTCGAGCGTCCCGTACCGCGCGATCAACTCCGCGGCCCCCTTCTCGCCGATGCCCCGCACCCCGGGCACGTTGTCCGACGAGTCCCCGACCAGGGCCAGGTACTCGCGCACGCGCTCCGGCGGCACGCCGATCTTCCCCACGACCCCCTCCCGGTCGTAGGTCACGTCCCGCATCGGGTCGTGGACGACTACGCCCTCGCCCACCAGCTGGAACAGGTCCTTGTCCCCGGACTCGATCACGACGTCCATGCCTCGCTCGCACGCCCACCTGGTCAACGTCGCGATGACGTCGTCCGCCTCGAACCCAGGGACCTCGAACACCCGGAAGCCGAGCGCGGCTGCGATTCGACGTGCGTACGGAAACTGGACCACCAGGTCGTCCGGGGCGGGCGGGCGGTTGGCCTTGTACCCCGCGAACATCTCGTTGCGGAAGGTCTCGCGACCCGCGTCGAAGACCACCGCGACGAACTCGGGCTTCCGTTCCTTCTGGAACTTGCGGAGCATGGTGGCCAGGCCGTACAGGGCGTTCGTGGCCATTCCCCGGCTGTTGCGCAGCCCCCGGATCGCATGGAAAGCCCGGTGCACGTGACCGCTAGCGTCCACCAGGTACAAAGTCGGTCGTGACATGGGTCTCCCCCAGACACTGGTCATCGGGTATAATAGTTCGCTTTCAGTTCCCGGGGCTTGCGAGCGGATGGCCCGAAAACAGGACGCATCGCACAAGGTTGTCTGCCTGAACCGCAGGGCCCGTCACGACTACGAGGTCCTCGAGACCGTCGAGGCGGGGCTGGTCCTGCGGGGCAGCGAGGTCAAGTCCCTGCGCGCGGGACAGGCGGCCCTCGTGGATTCGTACGCGGAAGTGCGCGGGGGCGAGGTCTTCCTGGTGGGGGCGCACATCGCGCCCTACGCCTGCGCCTCGTACAACAATCACGACCCTCGGCGCGACCGGAAACTCCTGCTGCACGCGCGTGAGATCCGGCGCCTGGATGGGCGCGTGCGCGAGAAGGGCCTGACCCTGGTGCCCCTGTCGCTCTACTTCCGCGATGGTTGCGCCAAGGTCGAGGTCGCGCTCGCCCGCGGGCGGAAGGCCTACGACAAGCGCAAGCGCATCCTGAAGCGGGACCAGGCCCGCGGACGAGGTGACGAATGAGGGACAACGACGGGTTCGACGCGAGCCGCCCGCCCCTCGACCGACCGCGTTTCCACGACGTCGTATACGACTGGAACCTCGTGGACGCCTTCCACGACCTGGGCGGACACCCCGTGGCCCTGCTGGACGAGACCCTCCGGGACGGACTCCAGTCCGCCTCGGTGGTTCACCCGTCCCCCGACGAGAAGCTCCAACTGATCCGGACGATGGCCTCCCTCGGCATCGAGACGGTGAACATCGGGCTTCCCGGGGCCGGGGAACGCGCGAAGCAGGACTGCCTGATTGTCGCGCGCGCCGTGGTCCGCGAGGGCCTGCGCATCCGCCTCGCGGCCGCGGCCCGCACCCTCCAGGACGACATCGCCCCGATTGTCGAGATCTCGCTGGCGGCCGGTGTCCCCATCGAGGTCATGTCCTTCATCGGGTCGAGCCCCATCCGGCTCCTCGCCGAGGAGTGGGACCTCCCCTTCCTGCTGCTGCGCTCCCGCGAGTCCATCACCTTCGCTCGCCGGGAGGGGCTCGACGTCACCTTCGTCACCGAAGACACGACCCGCTCGCGGCCCGAGGTCCTGTACCGCCTGTTCACGAACGCCATCGAGGCCGGGGCCGGGCGCTTGTGCCTGTGCGACACCACCGGACACGCGACCCCGGACGGGATCCGTGCGCTCTTGCGCTTCATCAAGGACCTGCTCAAGGGCATGGGGGTCCAGGTCGGCCTTGACTGGCACGGCCACAACGACCGGGGGATGGCCGTTCCGAACAGTCTGTGGGCGATCCAGTGGGGCGCGGACCGCATCCACGGATGCGCGCTCGGCGTGGGGGAGCGCACCGGAAACGCGGCCATGGACCAGTTGATCATGAACTTGCGGCTGATCGGATCGATCTCGCGGGAAAGGGACTTAAGCCGCCTTCTGGAGTACTGCGAGGTCGCCTCCCGCATCCTGGGATTCCCGATCCCCCCCAACTATCCCCTCGCGGGTCGGGATGCCTTCCGGACCCAGACCGGGGTGCACGCGGCCGCCATCCGCAAGGCGATTCAGAAGGGGGACCAGTGGCTCGCGGACCGCGTCTATTCGAGCGTCCCGGCCGGGATGTTCGGCCGGCACCAGGAGATCTGCGTGGGTCCGATGAGCGGGGCGAGCAACGTCCACTTCGTCCTGGAGCGGCTCGGGGTTCCGGCGGACGAGGGGGCGGTGGCCCGGGTCCTGGCGCGGGCCAAGCAGATGGAACGCATCCTGACCGACGAAGAGGTCCTCGAGGCCGCTCGCGGCGGGTCCGGTCTCTGAACCATGCGGGAAGTCGCCCTCTCCATCCGCACGACGGGGTGCAAGGTCAACCAGGCGGACGGCGACTGGATCGCCGAGGCCCTGCGCGGGCTCCCCGTGCGCCTGGTCGCCCCGGGCGAGCCCGCGGACCTGGCCGTGGTCAACGCCTGCACGGTCACGGCCGCGGCGGACCGCGACGGGCGCGCCTGCGTGTACCGGGCCCTCCGGACGACGACCGGCCCGGTGTTCCTGACGGGGTGCCTGGCCATGAGGCTCCGGGCGTGGCCGTTCGAGGGCGCGCAGCGCGTGCGGGTGGTCCCGGGGACGCGCGACCGGGACGCCCTGATCGCGGCCCTGCGCGCGGAGGTGGCCGGGATGGCCGCCGCGGAGGACCGGCAAGGACAATCCTTGCCGGTTCCCGGACCTCCCCCGGCGCCTCGCCACGTGCGCCCGCTGATCAAGGTCCAGGACGGCTGCGACCACGACTGCGCCTACTGCATCGTGCCCCACGTGCGGGGACCTTCCTGCAGCCTGCCGGCCGACGAGGTCCTGAACCGGGTCCGTCTCGCGGCCGACCAGGGCGCGTCGGAGGTGGTCCTGACCGGTGTGGACCTGGGGACGTGGGGGCGCGACCTCACGCCGGCCCGCACGTTGGCAGACCTCCTCGAGGCCCTCCTCGCCCTGGGCACCGGACTGCGCTTCCGCCTGTCCTCGATCGAGCCGGACCGGCTCGACGACCGCCTGATCGACCTCCTCGCGTGTTCGCCCGATCTCTGCCCCCACCTGCACGTCCCGGTGCAGTCCGGGTCCGACCGCATCCTGCGCGCCATGAGGCGGCCCCACACCGCGGCCGAGGTCGCGGCCCGCCTGGTACAGGCGGCATCGGTCATCCCGGACCTCGCGCTCGGGCTCGACGTCCTGTGCGGTTTCCCCGGCGAGGACGACGCCGACTTCGAGGCGACGCTGGCGCTCGTGCGCTCGCTCCCTGTCGCGTACCTGCACGTGTTCCCGTTCTCGCCCCGACCCAGAACCGAGGCCGCCTCGATGGGGCCTGTCGCGGACCACGCGGTCGTGGCCCGGCGCTGCGCGGTCCTGCGCGACCTCTCGGCCTCGCGCCGGATGGAACGCGCCGCCTCCCTGCGGGGTCGCGCGGTCGAGGTCGTGGACATCCGCCGCCGGTCCACGGGCGAAATCGAATCGCTGTCCTCCTCGTATTTCAGGGTCCTGCGTCCGGGCGCCGGGCACATCCGGCCGGGCCGCCATGTCGTGACGGTCGCGGACGCGCGGGGCCCCGTGCTCATCGGGACCTGTTTGGGAGATTGACGAGATGGATGACGAGGCACTCGACCGGGTTGAGCAAACCCTCGGCTACCGGTTTCGCGAACGACGTACACTTGCCGTCGCCCTGACCCACCCGTCCTACCGCAACGAAGGCCACCGAGACCATGCCGACAACCAGCGCCTGGAGTTTCTCGGGGACGCGGTGGTGAACCTCGTCGTGGCCGAGGCGCTCCACGAGCGCCTCCGGGACGCCGACGAGGGCCACTTGACCCGGGCCAGGGCCCGCGCGGTCAGCCGCGACGCGCTGGCAGAGGCCGCCCGTCGAATGGGACTGGGCGCGCATCTCAGATTGGGCCGGGGAGCGAAGAACCAGGACCGCGCCTTCGGGCAGGACAGCGTCCTGTGCGCCGCCTTCGAGGCCATGGTCGGCGCGATCTTCCTCGACGCCGGTTTCGAAACGGCCAGGACCTTTGTTCTGCGTCACCTGGACTTCGTCCTGTCCCACGCGGCCCACGATGCGGAAGCGAGGGACCCCAAGACCGCCCTTCAGGAGGCCTACCAGGCCAACGGCCAGCCGCTACCGCGATACCAGCTGATCTCGCGCACCGGTCCGGACCACGCCCCCCTGTTCGAGGTCGAGGTCTGCCTTCCGGACGGTCGGTCGTGGCGGGGCCGCGGCCACTCCCGGAAGGAGGCCGAACGCGACGCGGCGCGCGAGGCCTTGCGGGCGATCGAGCGGTGACGGACCCCTCGGGCATCACCGCAGGACCTTCACCAGGTGGTGTCCCTTCCTCCCCTTCCGGAGCACCAGGACCCGGCCCTCGATGGTCTGGTCGAGCGTCACGGCCAGGGCCGGGTCGGCCACTCGTACGTTGTTGAGGTACACGCCGCCGCCCAGGACCGCACGGCGCGCGTCTCCTCTCGACGTCGCAATGCCGCAGGTCACGAGCAGGTCGATCAGGGGAAACCCCGGGGGCTGGAATGACGACGCGTGGACCTCTGTGCTCGGGACGTCGCTGAAGACGTCGAGGACCGCCGCGGCGCCCAGGTCGCGGGGGTCCGCGCCGAACAGCACCGCCGTCGCGCGTTCCGCGGCCTGAAGCCCGGAGTCGCCGTGGACCACGCGCGTCACCTCGCGGGCCAGGGTCCTCTGGGCCTGTCGCTGTTCGGGATGCTCCGCCAGGGACGCGGCCAGGTCCGCGATGTCGTCGGCGTCCAGCCAGGTGAAATACCTCAGGTAGGCCACCGCGTCCCGGTCGTCCGTGTTCAGCCAGAACTGGTAGAACCGGAAGGGGGAGGTCAGCGCCGGGTCCAGCCACACGGCCCCCGCCTCGGTCTTGCCGAACTTGGTCCCCGACGCGGTCGTGATCAGGGGGAACACCAGGCCGTGAACCTCGGCGCCGCGCAGCCTGCGGATCAGGTCGATCCCCAGCGTGATGTTGCCCCACTGGTCGCTCCCGCCCATCTGGAGCGTGCAACCATACCGGTCGTACAGCACCAGGAAGTCGTAGGCCTGCAACAGGCTGTACGCGAACTCGGTGAACGAGATCCCGGTCTCCGACTCCATCCGCAGGCGCACCGATTCCTTGGCCAGGAGGGCGCCAACGCTGAAGAACTTCCCGATGTCGCGCAAGAAATCAATCAGCGCCATCGGACACAGCCACTCCGCGTTGTCCACCACCCGCGCCGGGTTCGTCCGGACCTCGAAGTCGAGGAACCGGCCCAGTTGCTCCCGGATGGCCGTCAGGTTGCGGCGCGCGGTCTCCTTGTCGAGGAGCATTCGTTCCTGGGTCTTGCCGCTCGGGTCGCCGATCAGGCCCGTTCCCCCGCCCACGACGGCGATCGGCGAGTGACCGAGGCGCTGCATCCTGGCCAGGGCCAGGATGGGCAAGAGCGAACCGACGTGAAGGCTCGGCGCCGATGGATCGAACCCGATGTACGTGGTGACCGGACCTTCCGCCAGATGGGCCGGCAGGCCGTTGCTCGCCGTGTGAACCAGCCCGCGCCAGTTGAATTCGTCGAAGGTGTTCTTCATCGCTCTCCGCGCATACTCATCATTTCAACAGAAAGAGTTCATACCGCCGGCCACACCGCATGTCAAGGACTTGCCCGAGGCGGCATCGAGCGGCGGACCGCCGTCCCCGCCGGGGGGTTCGCCTGTCAAGGCGAGCGCGGTGGCTCCAGGCGCACGCGGGCGTCCAGGATGCACGACCGGGACGGGTCCCATGCGGCCAGGAAGGGGTTGATGTCCAGCTCCACCACCTCGGGGAGGTCCGCGATCAACTGGCTCGCGCGCAGGAGGGCCTCGACGAGTTGCTCCCGGCTCACGGGCGGTTTCCCCCGGATGCCCTGAAGGATGGCGCGGCCGCGGATCCCATCCACCATCTCCTCGGCATCCGACCGTGACAGCGGGTGCAACCGGAAGACCACGTCCTTCAGAACCTCGACGTGAATCCCTCCCAACCCGAAGGCCATCACGCGCCCGAACTGGGGATCGCGCGCGGCCCCAAAGAAGACCTCCACGCCATCTCGCCGCATCGCCTGGATGACAACCCGCACCGGCCCGTCCGTCGGCCCGTGCCGGCGCCCCTTCCTCCGCCGGAACCGGCGGACCAGTTTCCGGAACGCCTCCCCGAGTTCCTCGCGGGACCGGAGGTCCAGAAGGACCCCCCCGACATCGCTCTTGTGGACGACCCCCGGGGCCTCGACCTTGGCGACCACCGGGTAGCCGACGGCCTCGGCGGACGAACGGGCCTCCTCGAGGGTCTCGACGACCTGCATCGGGACCATCGGAATGCCGTACGCCTCGAAGAGGTCCCGGGTCTCGGAGGCGTCGAGCGTCGTCCGACCCGCGGACAGCGCCGCCTCCACCACGACGCGCGCCCGGGACCGGTCCGCCTCGAAGACCGGGGCGGGACAATCCACGCGGTCCTTCATCTGTGCCAGGCGCACCAGTCCCGCGAGGGCCGCGGCCGCCTCCTCCAGGCCCCGGTGGTTCTGCACGCCGGCCTCTTCCAGGATGGCGATGGCCGCTTCCTTCGAGAGTCGGCCGAGCACGCACACGGCCAGGGGTTTCCGGGCCCGCCTCGCGTGTTTCACGAGCACGCGGGCCACGGCCGCGCTATCCACCATCACCGGCACCACGAAGATCGCGAGCACGAGGTCCACCCGACGGTCCGCCAGGACCGCGGCCAGGGCCGCGTCGTACCGGTCCGCTTCCGCGGGGGCGAGGAGGTCCACCGGGTTGCGCACCGACCCCTCCGGAGGCACGGCCTTCTGGAGCCTCGCGCGGGTCCGGGGCGTGAAATCCACGACCTCGAGCCCCACCGCGGCGCAGGCATCCGTGGCGAGGATGGCCGGACCACCCGCGTTCGTGACGATCGCCACGCGGTTCCTGGCCGGGAATCGTCCGGCCTGCACGGTCCTCGCGAGGGCGAAGAGCTCCTTCATCGTGTCCACGCGCAGGACCCCGCACTGCCGCAACATGGCGTCGGCCACGGCCTCGGACCCCGCGAGGGACCCGGTGTGGGACATCGCGGCCCGCGCCCCTGCCGCGGACCGGCCGGCCTTGACGACGATCACGGGCTTGCGCTTCGTGACGCGGCGGGCCGCTTCCAGGAAACGCGCGGGGTCCCCGAACGATTCAAGGTACATCAGGATCTGCTGAACGCCGTCATCGTCGCCCCAGTACTCGAGCAGGTCGTGCGGCGACACGTCCGCCTGGTTGCCGAGGCTCGCGAACATGCGAAGCCCCAGGCCGAGCTCCAGAACGTCCCCGAGCGTCGCCTCGGCCAGGGCCCCGGACTGCGAGGCGAAGGCCGCGCCGCCGTCCTCCGGCGTGGTGGACGCGAACGTGGCATTCAGGCGGACCGACGGTTCGAGGTTGAAGAGGCCCATGCAGTTCGGACCGACCAACCGCATGCGGTGGGCCTCGCACAGGGCCTTGAGTTCCGCCTCCCGCCCCGCCCCCTCCCCCCCGATTTCCGAGAAACCGGCCGTGAAGACCACGAGGCCGCGGACCCCCTTGGCCGCGCACTCGCGCGCGGCCTGGAGCACGTGCCGCGCCGGCACGGTGACGACCGCGAGGTCCACCGGTCCCGGGATGTCGAGGATGCTTGGGTAGCAATGCATCGAGCGCACGACCTCGGCCGAGGGGTTCACGGGATAGACCGGCCCCGTGAACTCGGCGGCCACGAGGTTGCGAATGACCTCGTGCCCGATCTGGTGGGGCCGGCGACTGGCCCCGACCACCGCGACCGAGCGCGGGCGAAACAGGGCGTCGAGGGACGGGAGGGTATTCGGCATCATCTGTCCATTTCAACGAGGGAGGTCAAACCGGAATCGTCCTTTCTCGGTTCACGCCGAGCGAGCCTCGGGCCCGTCCGGGCGGCCTCGCCACCCGGCCAAAACGGCGGCCAGCAGACATCGGTGATCCTACCCGGCGCCGTGAATGGTTCAATGATGCGAGCAATCCGCGCTGTAGGCGTGGAGTGCTCGAAGTGCGCTGGTTGACAACCGGAGCGGCGCGCGTCAGACTGCCCTGAGGGCCGGGGAGGTCGGAAATCGGGCGAGCGCGATGGCGAGGCTCTTCGGCGACGAGGACCGGGCCGCGGTCCTGGACCTGCTGCACGAACGGTACGGCCATCACCTGCGAGGCGAGCGCTTCGTCGTGGACGGCCGCGTCGAGCCGGGGCTCGTCGAGTTGAACCTCGTGCTGGAGCGCGTGGACGGGACGTTCCGGTACGACATGACCTTCTACGCCTCCCTTGCCGACAACGCCCTGTCCGAGGAGGCAGGCCGCGACCTCGTCGTGGACTTCATGGGCTGGTACTTGGACCTCTACTTCCGCCGCAAGCGCGAAATCCTGCTCCCCCTGGATTTCCAGGAGTACCCGTTCGGCGAGCACCGCGTCTTCGCGCGGGGGGACGTCAGCAATCCCCGCCTGGACGCACTGGCTGACGAAATCATCGAGAAGGGCGTCCCCGTCGCCCCGGACGACCCGCGGTTCAAGGTTTGACGCGAACTCTGGCCCTGACCCGGCGCTTGCCAGTGACCTGTTTCCCGGTCACCCCTCGCCCGTCACCGGGGTCCAGAAGGTCGGGTCGATCCCCAGGGACAGGTAGGCGCGGCGCCAGCGCTCCCCGTACGGCCACACGAACAGGGCCTCGCGCTCGATCGGGGCGACCATCCAGGCACCTACCTCCATCTCGTGGTCCAGTTGTCCGGGTCCCCATCCCGCGTACCCGAGCAGAAACGCCACCGCCCCCTGGGGACCGTGTTCGAGCATCCTGCGGAACACGTCCATCGAGCCGGTCACCTTCACGTCGTCCCACACGGGGAACGACATCCCGCCCGGGTCCTCGCCTTCGAAGATCAACCAGCCGGACCCGGGCGCGACGGGTCCCCCGACCAGGACCGGGAGGTCCCGCATCGCGGCTGCTTGGGGTCCGGCCTTCACCTCGATGAGGTCCAGCAATTCGCCGAGCTTCCGCTTCGAGGGGCGGTTCACGACCAGGCCCATGGCCCCCTCGGGCGTGTGGTGGAACAACAGCACCACCGTACGCCGGAAGTTCGGGTCCTCGAGCAGCGGCGTCGCCAGGAGGAATCCCGGGGCGAGGCTCTGGAACGATTTCTTCGCCATCGTCGCCTCCCACCGTCACCTTACCTT
>JBBIPO010000123.1:0-11486 GCA_037442805.1 Deltaproteobacteria bacterium | reverse complement strand
CTCGGCGGGGACCACCTCGCTCCGCACCGCCACGCCGGGGATGTACGGGACCTCGCCGGGAGTCCCCTGGGGCATGTCGTTCAGGCGGATCTCCCCGATGCGGGGGTTCTGATTGGCGGTGCGCCCGGGCGGGTTCTCGGGCGAGAAGACGACGGATTTCAGGGCGTACAAGGGGCGCTCGCCGCCGCGCACCACGACCTCCAGCCACACGGCGACCCCCGAGTGCACGGGGGTCCCGAACGTGGGGTCCCCGGCCTGGGCGGCCTCCACGAGGGGGCGCGTCACCTCCAGGTCGAAGGGGGTTTCGCCGTCCGCGCAAGGGCGCACGGTGAGCGTCAGGGCGTCCTCCGCGCCCTCGCACGTCCGCGAGTCCCCGAGCGTGCACCACCGGACCTCGCACTGGAGCGTCCTGCCCCCGCCGAGCGGGTCCGCGAGCAGGAGCGTGAGCCGCACGGCCCACGCCGGGGTCGTTTGGTCTGTGACGAGGAACTCCGGGGGGTCGGCCCGGACCCCCAGGACGCGCAGGTCCTGGACCAGGCTCGGGTCATCGAAGCCGGGGCTGCACGCGACGAGCCAGGCCAGTCCCCACCACCCCACGTGCCTCATCGTCAGAACACTCCCTTCACGCCCAGCGTCGGGAGGAACGGTAGCCCCCGCACGCCGTAACTCTTGTTGTAGCGATAGTCCCAGGTCGTGAACTCGACGTTCTCAGCATTGTAGATATTCTGAATGTCCAGATACAAAGAGAGCATCCACCGCTCGAAGGTCCAGGTCTTCTCGACGCGGAAGTCCAGTTGATGGAACAGGGGCCTCCGCTCGGAACGCCGTTCCCCGATGATCGGCAGGTACTCGCCCGTGTCCGCCATGAACGAGCCCCCGCGCACGGGGGTCGTGGGGTTGCCGGACACCAGGCGGAGGCGGGCGCCCACCTCCCATCCGCACCCGGGTCGGACGCTGCCGACCGCGGTCAGGATATGGGTCTGGTCGAAGCGGCCCGCGGTCAGGGGGCGGCCCTCTCGCGAGACCTCCTCCGTGCGCGACAGGGTGTAGGCGATCCATCCGTAGAACCGCTCGGTCACATCGTGCTTCAGCAGCAACTCCATGCCGTACGACCGGCCCCACCCTACGTTCGCGTAATAGAACGGCTTGAACCCGCCTCCCGCCGTCACCTCGCCGCTTTCGGTCGGCACCGCCTGGTCGTGGCGCCGGATGTAGAATCCCTGCACGTCCAGGAGCGCGTGTTTCAGGAAGCGCCATTCCATGCCGACGGAGTACTGTTCCGCCCACTCGAGCCCGAGGTCCGGGTTGCCGTAGTCGGGGTCGAGGAAGACGTCCGCAGGCAGTTGATGGAAGAGGCCGGCACCCCCTTTCAAAGTGATGCCTCGGCCTACGTCCGCGCGGACGGTCAGGCGGGGGTCCAGAGACCACCGCGTCCGCCCCAGGTAGAAGTACGAATCGAAGCGGAGCCCGGGGATGACCTTCAGCCAGGCCACCGGTTCCCAGACCGCCTCCAGGTACGTCCCGAGGCCGTATCCCGAGACGGTGCGCGAGATGGCCTGCTTCTCGCCGCTCGTCTCGATGCCGGACGGTCCGCCCAGGAAGGGGTGTCGCACGTCCTCCCCCGGGAGGATGTAGTTCCGGCGGGGCGGCAGGTAGGCCGTGTAGCGATACCGCACCCACCCGAAGTCCAGGCCCGGCCGCACCTCCAGGCGCGGGTGGACCCGCCAGGACACCTCGTTGCGAACCCCCGCGTTCCACGTGCCGATGTCCAGGTTGCTTTCTTCAACGTCGAACGTCCCGAGGTCGTACCCCAGGTGGGGCGTCAGGGTGTTGGTCACGCTCTCGCCCGCGTGCCACTCGTGGCGCGCGGTCAGGCGATGAAACCCCGTGCGCGTGGCCAGGCGAAAGCGGTCGCGCTCCTGGTCGCTCGACGTGGCCACGTCCAGCGAGTCATGCGAGCCGAACGCGAACACGGACAGGCGGTCGTCGCGGCGCAGGCGCGCATCCAGCCGGGCCTGGTAGTCGTAATAGACGGGGACCACGGTCGTCCCGGACTTCCCCGAGGCGCGCAGGACCAGGGGGATGATCAGGTCATAGTACGACCGGCGCAGCCCGACCTTCAGGCCCACATCGTCGCTCAACGGGGCCGCCAGGTACCCGCTCGCGAAGAAGAGGTTGAGGTCTGCGACGCCGTGCCAGACCGCCGGGACCTCGTCAGAGGTCTCCACCTCGACGATCCCCCCTGTGGCGCGGCCGTACCGGACGCCGAAGTTCCCGGGATAGAAGTCAATCCGTTGCAGAAACTCCGGGTGCAGGACGGAGGGTCCGCCGAAGAAATGATAGAGGATGGGGATCTGGATGCCGTCGAGGTACACCCCCGAGTCCTCCGGATACGACCCCCGCACCAGCAAGAGCCCGAGCACGTATGGCGAGCGCGCCACGCCCGGGAGGTTCTGGACCACGCGGGCCGGGTCCCCGAAGGTCCCGGGCACCGTGGTCAGTTCCCGCTGCGTTACCGTGTAGCGGGCGACGACCTCCCGCTCGCGCTCGCCTCGCACCACGGTCGTGTACGGGGATTCCTCGAGGGGGCGCAGGCGAAACTCGACCTCCGTGACGTGGCCTTCCCGCACTTCGATCTCGGTATCCAGCGGGTGGTAGTCAGGGGCGCGCACGTGGACCTGGTGCGTCCCGGGGGGGATGCCGCCCGCCTCGAACGCCCCGCGCGCATCGGTGGTCACCTCGCCCTCGACCCCGACGACCGAGACGGCGGCCCCGGCCAGGGGCAATCCGGTTCCGGACTCGCGCACGCGGCCGCGCAGGACGACCTCCGGGGTCGCCTCCTGGGTTGCCGGGGGGGCGACGGGCACCCGTTCGACGCGAAAGTGATAGACATACTCGATGCGGACCGGCGCGGGTCGCCCGTCCACCTCCGCCGGCTCGAACTCGAAGGACCGCACCGCGGCCATTGCGGCCTCGTCGAAGCCCTGGCCGGCCCCCCGCACGACGCGAACCCCGGCGACCCGCCCGTCCTCCGTGATGTCCACCTCGAGCACCACGTCCGCCTCGACCCCGGCCGCGAGCGCCTCGGCCGGATACTCGGCGGGCACGAAGCGGCGCACGGAGGGCGGCCTGGTCAGGACGGGTTCCTGGGCGGGGCGGGCATGGCGCACCCCCTCCTGGGCCGGGGCGCGCCCGGGCATTGCAACCAGGCCGGTCGCCATCAGAGAGGCCACGAAAAGCCGGGTCGCGCGGACGGTCACGGCCTCTACCTTTCCACGGGGCCCTTGTTCAAGAACCACTCACCGCTGCTCTTCAGTCAAGCACAAAAACATATGTATAAGGAATTTTCACAACGACGGGTCGTCCATCCACGCGGCCGGGCCGGAAGCGGAGGTGCTTCGCCGCCCGGAGGGCGGCCTCGTCCAGCAAGGGATGAAGCGACTTGAGGACCCTGGCCCGGGCGACGCGACCCGATTCGTTCACCACGAGTTCCAGGACCACCTTGCCCTGGATTCCGAGCCGTCTCGCCTCGGTCGGGTACTCGGCCGTGGCGTCGGCGACCACCTTCGGCATTTCCTGAACCGCCGCGACCGGCGTGGTGGTTCCCTCGCCGTCCCCGCTTCCGCCCGGCGCGGTCAGACGGGGCTTCGGGGGCGCCGTTGGCGGAACGGCAAGGGATTCCCCGACCGGAACCGGCACCCCGGTCCCCGGCGCGGCCTGGACCGTGTTCTCCAGGCGGATGCCGAAGGACCGGGGGGAGGACGGGGCTTCCGGGGTCGGCGGCGCTCGCGGCGCTGGCGGGGGAGCGGGCCGGGCCACGGGTGGTCGTGGTTCGCGGGGGGGACGGGTCCGTTTGGGGGCGGGTTCCGGCAGGAGTGGGGCCGGGCGGTCGGCGGGTGGCGCGGGCTTAGGCGGGGAGGGCATGGGAACCTTCTCGGGTTGCGGCTGCTGCCGCTCCACCACGCGCAGGGGGACCGGGGGTTGGCGCGTCTCGTGGCGGGGCTCCACGCGCACCAGGAGGACCAGAAGACCCGCGTGGAGACCCAGCGACAGGACGAGCGCGACCTCCAGGACGCCGCGGAAGCCCTGACCCGCTCGCTTCAACCGACTTCCCCTCTGGCTCGACCTGAACGCGGTGGCGCTAGGTCCGTTCTCCTGGGTGCTCGGGCCCGGGAGCGCGGGCCGTCCCCTCGGCGGGCATGAAGGCGATCAACGTGTCCGCGGCGGCCTGGGCCCTGGCGATGGCCCGCGCGGTCCTCCGGACGAAGTAGTTGTAGGCGATGACCGCGGGGATCGCGACGAAGAGTCCGGCCGCGGTCGCGACCAGGGCCTCGGAGATCCCGGCCATGACCGTCCCGGCCCCGCCGCGCGTGTCGAGCGACAGGTCGTGAAAGGCGCGAATGATGCCGAGGACCGTGCCGAACAACCCGATGAACGGGGCGTTGTTCCCGAGGGTCCCGAGGATGGACAGGCGGCGCTCCAGGCGCTGGCGCTCGGTGGTCAGGGCGGCGTGGACCATCTTTTCGGCGGCGTCGCGATCCTTGCGGGCACCGTCCAGGCCCGCGCGCAGGACCTCCGCCTCGCTCCCCGGCCAGGTGCCGAGCACGTCCGCGAGTCCCTTCAGGTCCCCGGTCCGCAGCAGGGGTTCGACCCGAGCCTGGAGTCGCTCCCAGGCCGCCGCGTTGCCCCGGAAGTACCAGAACCGCTCGATCATGACCGCCACCGACACCACGGACAGGACGATCAGGAGCCACAACACCCACTCGCTTCCGAGCAGGGCCACCTGCATTAACCGTTCGACCAGCATGATGCCTCCTTGGGATCGGCCGAGGCTGCAACCCCCGCGGGCCTCGGCGCATGGTAGGTCCTGCCAGGACTGGAATCAAGGGAATCAGGGTCAACCAGGGCCTTGATCGCGACCGGAACGCTGGTCACTTCCGACAGGACAGGAGTGACAGGGCAGGGGGGATGCAAGGGGATTCGGCTTGACTTCCGAGGGGTTCACCGACGGCGCTCGTGGCACGTTTCGTGCTGTTCTCCGGGACCTGACCCCGGTGGACCGCCGGGCGATGGTCGTCTAGACTTCGGTCCTGCGTCCTGGAGCGAGGGGACGATGCAACGGTTCGGTTGGATCGTGACCGTCGGGTGGGTCCTTATCGGGTGCTCGGAGTACCGGAGCGCCGAGGTGGGGGAGGACGCGTCGGACTCGCGGTACTGTCTGTACTGTCATGGCGGGGTCGGGGAATGGGCAGGGCCGTTCCGCGACACGCGGGGGCACGATGCGGCCGCGTATCGCGGCGTGGGGGCGCACCAGGCCCACGTCACGGACGCGCGCCTGGCGTCTGCCATCCCGTGCGACACCTGTCACGCGGTTCCAGAAAGCGCGGAGGACCCGGGCCACATGGACAGCGCGCTACCGGCCGAGGTCGCGTTTTCGGGGCTCGCCCGGGAGCGGGGCGCGGACCCGGTGCTGGTGAACGCGGGGATCCCGAACGCGCCGTCCGACGAGTTCGCGTCCCTTCGGTGCGACAACGTCTATTGCCACGGCGCGACCCTGTCCGGCGGACGGGCGAAGTCGCCGACCTGGAACGGCGCCCCGGAAGTCCTGGCGGACTTCTCGTCGTGCGATGCGTGTCACGGGGACCCGCCGCCGCTTCCACACCCGACCTCGCGGCAGTGCTCGGATTGCCACGGGGACGTGGTGGCCCCCGATGGCTCGATCCGGGACAGGGCCCGACACGTCAACGGCGTCCTTGACGTAGTGCCAAACATCACATGCAGTTCGTGTCATGGCTCAAAGGATTCACCCGCCCCGCCCCCCGACCTCGCAGGGCAGACAAGCCCCTCGGACCGGGGCGTGGGGGCGCACCAGGCCCACCTGCGAGGGCCACACGGCCTGGCCTCGGCCGTGACCTGCGAGGAATGCCATCAGGTGCCGGGAACGGTGGCGGACCCGGGCCACCTGGACGCGGAGCCAGGGGCCGAGGTCGCGATGACGGGTCGGGCCGCGAACGGGGGTCTGTCTCCGGCGTTCGATTCGCAGTCGGGTGCGTGCTCGAACGTGTATTGCCACGGGGCGACCCTGCCGGGGGGTACGCTGACGCAACCGGCGTGGAACGACGCGAGCGGGGCCGCGCGGGCCTGTGGGGCCTGCCACGGAGCGCCTCCCCCGCCTCCGCACGCGCCCTCCCACGATTGCGGGGCCTGTCATGTGCAGACGGCCGAGGGCGGCCAGATCAAGAACCCGGCTGTGCACATCAACGGTCAGGTCGAGGTGGAGGGCGGCGGCTGCAACTCCTGCCACGGCAACGCCGACAACCCGGCTCCCCCCGTGGACACGCACGGGCAATCGGACACGGCGCTGGTGACCGTGGGGGCGCACCAGTCGCACCTGAAGGCCCCGTCCGGGCTGCGCGGTCCCCTCGCGTGCGAGGACTGCCACGTGAGGCCGAAGGCCGTCTCGGACCCGGGCCACCTGGACGGGGACGGCGTGGCCGAGGTCACGTTCGGGGACCTCGCGCGCACGGGCGGAGTGGAGCCGGCCTGGGACCGGGGCGGTGCGCGGTGCGCCTCTGTCTATTGCCACGGGGCCACGCTCGACGGAGGGGCCACGCAGACCCCGACGTGGACGACGGTGGACGGTTCGCAGAAGGCATGCGGGGCGTGCCACGGGGTCCCGCCGGCCGTGGGGAAACACCCGTCGGTCTTCGAGGAGCACGCCTTCATGGGGCAAGACTGCACATACTGCCATCAAGGAGTGGCGAACGCGACGGGCACGGCCATCGTGGGGCCGGACCGGCACATCAACGGGACCCTAGACGTGGCCCTGTCGGCCGGGACGTGGAATCCCGAAACGAGGACGTGTAGCCCGGCGTGCCACGGACCGCAGAAGTGGTGAGGCGGGGGACCGCCCGGGAGGCAGGTGGATGCGAGGGGTGATCGCGGCGGTCGCGCTTCTGGTGATCCCCATTGTCGCGGGTGCGGACGAGGCGTCCGGGGGTCGCGTCTATGGCTCCAGCCAGACCCTCTTCCGCTGGTACGAGGTCGCAGACCCGAACGATCCAGGCTCCAAGGTCTTTCAGGTCCCCATCTACGAGTACGTCACATTGGGCAGCGACGACGTGGGCGTGGAGGGATTCTCGGTGCACCTGAGGGGCTTCGGACGCGTGCACGTCGTGGACCCGGTCGCGGGGGAAGGGGACAAGTTTCAGGGGGACGTCCTGGTCGGGACCCTGTCCTACCGAAGCCCGACGGGGAGGGTGTTCGCGCGGGTCGGGCGCCAGTTCCTGTTCGCGGGGGCGGGGAACGCGATGCTCCTGGACGGGGCGTTCGTGCAGGGACGACCGGGGCTCGACATCGAGGTCTCGGCCTACGCGGGCTATCTACCGGGGCCCTCGTTCGAGTACGACCCGGATCGGTGGGCGTTCGGGGGCCGCCTCGCGTACGACCCGTGGGATTTCGGGCGGGTCGGGGTCTCGTTCGGGGGCGAGCGAGGGGACGGGCAATGGGCGCGGGCGAACCTGGGCGCGGACTGGGCCTTCCGGTACGTGAGGTGGCTCGACGTGAGCGGGTCGCTCCTTGTGGACCTGCTGGACAAGGGGACCGCCTTGCAGGAGGCGCGGACCGTGGCCTCGGTGATCGCGGATCAGGACTGGCGATTTTCCATTGATTACGGGATGTTCAATCCGACCGGGCGCCTGCCGAAGACCTCCATCTTCACGGTCTTCACGGACTCGCGCTACCACGCGGTCGGGGGGGAGGTCGGGTTCTTCGGGGAGGGGATGCTCGAAACGCGGGCGTATGGCCGGTATTTCCGCTATTCCGGGGAATCGGGCGGCTACGAGGCCGGGGCCCGACCGGCGTTGCGGCTGGGGCCGGAGCGGCAGCACCTCGCGGGCGTCGAGGTCAGCCGCCTGAAAGGGCCGTGGAACGCCTACACCGCGATCCGCGTCTTCGGCCTGTATCGCCCGGTGCGGAGGCTCGACCTGACCGCAGATTTCGCGGAGTACCTCTACGATCGCGAGATGCGCGGCGATGACCGGTCGCACGTCGTGGTCCTGACCGCGGGCTACGAGGTCTTTGCCGGTGCGAGGGTGCAGGCGGACCTCTCGGTGACGTTGAACCCCGAGTTCGAGCAGCAGTGGGTCGGGCTCCTGAAGTTCACCTTCGACTTTTCGACCTGGGCGAGGCCGCGCGGGGCACCCGTGGCGAGCGCGTGGTCGAGCCGAGCCGACGGAGGGGTTTTCTGATGAAGAGAGTCGGGAAGGGCCGCGGGCGTCTCGTCGCGGGGGTCGTTGCGGTCCTGGCGCTCGTGTTCGCGTGCGCGGGTCTCGTGCGGCGCGAGGACCGCATCAAGTTCTCGCACGAACTGCACGTGCAGCAGCAGGAGATCGAGTGCGCGGAGTGTCACGGCGACATCCAGGGCTCCACTCGAGTCGAGGCCTCGATACTGCCCCGGGAGGCCAAGTGCCTGGAATGCCACGACAAGGAAGAGGGTCGCTGTGACCAGTGTCATGTCAACCCAAAGGAACCCCGAACCTGGGAGAGCACCCGGGTCGGGGGCGTGACCTTCTCGCACGTGACGCACATCGAGGTGGTCGAGGGCCGGTGCGAGGAATGCCACTCCGACGTGCGCGCGGCGCGAAGCCCGGGCGAGACGCGCACCCCGCGCATGCAGGAGGTGTGCATGAACTGCCACCGGCAGGACTTCCGCGAGATCCGCTGCCGGGCGTGCCACGAGGACCTGGTCGAAAACCCGGTCCGCCCAGTGCGGCTCTTCTCGCACGACGCGGACTTCCGCAAGCGCCACGGCGAGTTGGCCAAGGGCGACGAGCGGGTCTGCGCCCACTGCCACCGTCCGGACTTCTGCGCGGACTGCCACAGCCGGCTCGACGTGCTGGTGCCGGACCTGAAGTTCAGCGAACGGGTGGACCGCGACCTCCCGCACCGGCACGACTACCTGACGCGGCACCCGATCGAGGCCCGCGCCGACCCGAGCCGGTGCTGGACGTGCCACAACCCCTCGCAGTGCAACGCCTGTCACCAGGTGCGCAAGGCGGGCGGGCACCCGCCCGAGTGGATGAACCCCGCGTCGCCGGCCTTCCACGGGCGCGAGGCGAGGCGCGACATCGTGGCGTGCGCGGCCTGCCACGACCAGGGCGGGGCGTCGAATTGCGTCCGGTGCCACAAGGTCGGGGGGCCGGGCGGCAATCCCCATCCTCCGGGATGGGGGTCGCGCCTGGACCGGGGGAGCCCGATGTGCCGGACCTGCCACCCGTGATCGGGTGAATGGAGTCGGGGTCTGCGCGTCCAAGCGAGTGGATGACGACCCGCATGGGGCGGGTCGTGGGTGCCAGAACAAGGAGGCGAAGATGAAGCGATTGGCCGGTACTCTGATGGGGTTGCTCGCAGTGGCCTTGCTGCTCGGGGGGCTCGCGGGCGAGACGCTCGCCAAGAAGGACGGGCCGAAGTCCCTCACGATCGAGAACAAGAACGGCAACGTCACCTTCCCGCACGAAGCGCACCAGAAGGACATCAAGTGCCAGACCTGCCATCACATGATGGACAAAGACAAGGAGAAGGTGGCGTGCCGCGCGTGCCACACCGCGACCGCCGAGGGCAAGCGCTTGACGGCCAAGGATGCCTTCCACAAGACCTGCAGGGGGTGCCACGAGCAGAAGGTCAAGGCCGACCCGAACTCGAAGGCCCCGACCAAGTGCAAGGATTGTCACAAGAAGTAGGTCGTTCCACATCGGTGAGCGCGCGGAAGCCTTGCGGGGTTGACCTCGCTTGGCAGAAATGTTAATGGTGATGATAGTTACATGCGGTAACGTCTGAAGAGCGCGCACTTTCGGCAACTCTCCGCCCCCGGCCCTGACGCTGAAACACACCGAATCGCGGTTGCGCGCGCTCTACTGGAGATGGGGTATCCTTGCGCCGTCTTTGAGGAGAAGGTCCCGTGGCGACATCGTCTCGGCAAGCGGCCCCACCCGGTGTCCTGCGCTGGCTCATCCTGGTCGTGGTGAGCCTCGCGATGTTCGGGAACTACTACATCTACGACAGCGTCAGTCCCCTCGCGGACGTGCTGAAGGTACAGCTCTCGTTCACGGATGCCCAGATCGGGTTGCTCAACGCCATCTACAGCATTCCCAACATCGTCATGGTCCTGGTGGGCGGGATCATCATTGACCGCATCGGAACGCGCTGGGCCACGCTCGCGTTCGCCGGCCTGTGCTTCCTTGGGTCCGTGCTGACCGCGGCCCTCCCCGTGTTCCCGGTCATGGCCGCGGGCCGGCTCCTGTTCGGCATGGGCGCCGAGACGATGATCGTGGCGGTGACCACGGCGATCGCCCGGTGGTTCCGGGGGCGCGAACTCTCGTTCGCGTTCGGGCTGAACCTCACGCTCGCGCGACTTGGGTCGTTCGCGGCCCTGAACTCCCCCACGTGGGCGAAGTCCCTGTACGAGGGGTGGCAGGGACCCCTCCTGGTTGCCACCGGCTTCGGGCTGGTCGCGGTGACCGCGGCGGTCGCGTACTTCCTGATCGAGGCCGGCGCCGACCGGCGCGGCTTCGTCGGGGGCGAGCGGTCCACCGACAAGGTGGTCTTCAAGGACCTCTGGAGGCTCGGGCGGTCCTACTGGTTCGTCGTGGCCTTGTGCGTGACCTTCTATTCGGCAGTATTTCCATTTCAGACATTTGCTGTAAAGTTTTTCATGCACGCCCACGGGACCACCCGCGAGGAGAGTGGGTTCCTGTCCTCGATGCTGACCCTGTTCGCGATGATCTGCACGCCCCTGTTCGGATACGCCGTGGACCGCGTGGGCCGCCGCGCCCAGATGATGATGTTCGGGTCGCTCCTGCTGACCCCGGTGTACCTGATGATGGCGTACACCGACGTGTCGCTGTACGTGCCCATGGCCATGATGGGGGTGTCGTTCTCGCTGATCCCGGCGGTGATGTGGCCGTCGGTCGCGTACCTGGTCGGCCAGGAGCGCCTCGGGACCGCGTACGGCCTGATGACCATGATCCAGAACATCGGGCTCGCGGGGTTCAACCTCGTGGTCGGCTGGGCGAACGACGCCTTCGCGGCCGGACCCGACCATCCGGCGGGCTACCGGCCCGGGATGTGGGTCTTCTCGTCCCTTGGCGTGATCGGGTTCGCGTTCGCCTCGCAGCTGTGGCGCGCGGAGCAGGGTCCCGGCGCGCGCGGGCTCGAGACGATCCGCGCGGGGGCGCGCCCGGAGTAGCCGAGTCCATAACCGCCGCAGGCTGGTACACTGAAGCGCGGAGCCGCGAACGTGAAGCGTCGGCGAAGCCAAGTCCACTTCGCGGCTGGCGGCGCGGGCTCCCGGTCGTCCCATGACAAGGCGGCGTTGACACGCCGCAGTCCAAGGCGCGCTACGCGCGCAAGACGGTCGCCGTGACGGAGTCCATGACCGCCGCGGAGTCCCTGCCGGACCCCGGACCCCCGACCCCGGATCCCCGACC
>JBBIPO010000122.1:0-11534 GCA_037442805.1 Deltaproteobacteria bacterium | reverse complement strand
GGGCCGTGTCTCAGTCCCAGTGTGGCTGGCCGTCCTCTCAGACCAGCTACCCGTCTTCGCCTTGGTAGGCCATTACCCTACCAACTAGCTGATGGGCCGCGGGCTCATCCTCAGGCGAGTGCCGGTTGCCCGACCCCCTTTGGCCGCGGGGACGACATCCCCGTGGTCTCATGCGGTATTAGCACCCCTTTCGAGGTGTTATCCCCCACCCGAGGGCAGATGACCCACGTGTTACTCACCCGTGCGCCGCTCTACTAGGGGGTTGCCCCCCGTTCGCGCTCGACTTGCATGTGTTAGGCGCGCCGCCAGCGTTCGTCCTGAGCCAGGATCAAACTCTCCGTGTGTCTGTTTGAAAAGGGCCTCCCTCGCGGGCCGCCCCTTTCGATCGTGGAACGACGGGTCAGAACTCTGCCTACCGTTCAGTTTTCAAAGAGCGAGTCCGCCGGCCCACCGGCAATTTGCAAGATACCTTCCGTGGGCCGCCATGTCAAGGGGTCCGCCCGGACCCGACCGGGCGTGGTCGTCCCGCCGTCCGGGAGGGCTTCCCGAGCGGCGAGGTAGGAGTTTAGTCAGACCCACCAGCGTTGTCAAGGAATTTTTTCACGGCGGGAATTCGATTGAAGTCCCGGCGATTTCCGCGTCCCGCCCGCAGGACCGGCCGCGGGGTCGTCACTCGCCCCGTTCCGCCCATCGGGCCAGAACCTCGGCCACGGCCGCGGCCTGCTCCAGGCTCCCGAGGTTGAACTTGCTCTCCTGCCGGTAGGCCCCTCGCTGCTTCCGGTACTTGCGCAGCGTCACCTTGATCGGACCGTAGTTGTTCGCGCGGGCGTCCCATTCCCGGTACAGGAAGGCGATGGTCGCCCAGGTCCCGCGGGTGATGATGGCCTTGTCTTCCTGCTTGATGACCAGGATGCCGTCCTGTTCGTACTCGATGCCGATGTCCTCGATGTCCTCGACCCACATGTCACGCTCCTCGTTTCATGGGCTTTCCTGGGGTTTGGTCTCGGCCTCCGATGGCGGGGGGGACCCTCCCGCCGGGGCCGCTTGAGCCGCTTTCAGGGACGGAGGCGCGCCGGGACCCCACTCGGCGACGAGCCCGGACAACACGGACTCGACCATCCGCACCGGGCGCTCCCTGCGCGACGAGACGGCGTCCGGGGGCGACGCGATGCCTTCGCCCTCGGGCAGGGGTTTCCACGCGGCCTCGTGGCGGAGGGAGACGGCGGCCTGGTGGCCCCCGGCGGTGACGTCCAGGCGCGCGGCGACCTCGATTCCCGCCGGGCGGTCGCGGTCACCGCGCAGGCGACCCTGGACCTCGACGACGACCGCGCTCATCGGGGCCGCGTCCGGCGCCGAGGACAGAGGGCAGTCGGGACGGGCCGCTGCCAGCGACACCTCCTCCGGCGTGGCCCGCTCCACCAGGCACGGCGCCAGGAAGGCGAGGACCGCCCGCGACTCGCCCGCGGCCGCGTACAGGGTCCGTGCGGGCTCGTCTAGGGCGTCGTCCCAGTGGACGAAGGGACCGCCGGACCCGCGGGTAAAATAGTCTTTTCCAATACGGATCGCGCGGAAGGATTCCTCGGTGTCCCCGGCCTCGGACCCCTGATGGACCCGGCGGATGGACAGGTCGAAGTCCCCCGACGCGAGGCGCCGGATGTCCTTGTCGTCGCGCAGGGTCACCGTGGAGGCGCCACGACCGATCTCGATGACGGTCCTCGCGTGGACCACCAGGGCAGGAACCGCCTGGAACAGCCGGTCGGGGGTCGGGAGCAGGTCTGCCGCCGTCGAGACCGCGGGTGGCCGTGGCGAGGCATCCGTCAATGGATCGGTCTGGGGGGAGGGTGACCGACACGCGCCCGCGACCAGGGCCGCCGCGAGCGCGACGATCTGGCGGAAGACGGGGGGAGAGTCGCGCCTCATGGCGTACGCTCCTGGCTCGAGAGGGGCGTTCCGAGCCGGTCTCCCTTCGCGACCCGCCGGCCGGCCGCCAGTTCCCACGGGGTCATGGGCCGGCGGCCTTCCGGCTGGACCTGCTCGAGCACCACGGCCCCGTCGCCGCTCCGGACCACCATCCCGTCTCGCCGGATGTCGAGGACCTGGCCAGGGAGCGCGTCCGTGTCGGGAACCCACGACGCGACCCGCGCGGGGGGCCACACGCGGAGGCGCGCGCCCCCTGGAAGAAACGTGAAGGCCCCGGGCCAGGGCGTCAGGCCACGGACGCGATTCACGACTCGCCGAGATGGGAGGGACCAGTCCAGCAATCCATCCTCCTTTTTCAAGGGCGGGGCCAGGGTCGCGAGCGCGTGGTCCTGAGGTCGCGGGACGAGGGACCCGTCGAGAAGCCCAGGGAGGGTCTCGACCAGCAGGCGCGCCCCCAGCGGAGCCAGTCGCCCAGCCAGGGTCCCGGCCGTGTCCTCCGGGGCGATCGGGAGCGCGCGGCGGGCCGCCACGGGGCCGGTGTCCATGCCCTCATCCATGGCCATGATCGTGACGCCCGTTTCGTCCTCGCCGTTCAGGATCGCCCACTGGATCGGCGCGGCCCCGCGGTACTTCGGGAGGAGCGACCCGTGCACGTTGACGCAGCCATAGTAGCCCGAGGGCAGTCGCGGTGGAAGGGCAAGCACTTCTGGGGGGAGGATCCGGCCGTAGGCCGCGACCACGATCACGTCGGGCCGGGCATCGCGCAAGGCGTCGAGGACCTCGGGTTTGCGGAGCGTCGCGGGCTGGAAGACGGACATCCCCAGGTCCCGTGCCGCCTTCTTGATCGGCGTCTCGGAGAGGACGAGCCCCCGGCCCACGGGCTTGTCCGCCCGCGTGACCACGAGGGCCACCGCGTATCCGGCGCCTGCGAGCGCCCGGAGCGACGGCACCGCGAAGTCCGCGGACCCCACGAAGACCACGCGCTTCATGCGCGGAACCATACACGATTCGTTGGGAGAGGCAAGATGGATGGCACCGGAAGCCCTCGATCCGATCCTCCGAAAGAAGGGGGAGGGGCTACCGCCCCTCCGCCCCCGGCTCGTCGCGCTTTCCGGCGCGCCTCTGCCACCCCCCTCCCCCGCTTCGCTTGCGCTACCGCGCTGCGCTCCAGCGGGCCGCCCCCTGGGCGGCCTGAGGATTACGCCATGCCCACCTTTCATTCTAGATGGGTGCAAGGAACCTTGCATGGCGTGATCCTCCCCAATTCGCGTGGGTCCCTCCCGCCCGCCATCGCGCCTGCCTCCCCGCCAGGCCGCCCGGCGCACGTCGTCCACCCCGCTCGCGCGGGTCGTCACGGACGCCGGAAGACCGCCCGACGGCGCCGGGCCGGGCGATCGAGGTCCCCGATGGCCGGGACCTCGACCCCTCCTCCCAGCAGGGTCCGTGCCAGGGAAGCAGGTCTTGTATTTCAATGACTTACACGAACAACCCTCTCCGATCACCGGGTCCGACATTGGACGGGTGTCCAAGGTCGTCCAATCCCCAAATCGTCCGGTACCACGCGACGTTTCGACCCGCTTCGTGGCCGTGGGCGTGGGCGTGGGCGAAATCGGTGCGTCGGGTCACCCACCGAGTGACGCGGTGCGAGAGGGACGCGAATCGTCCCCACCTACTCCTGCGCCCACGGCGACGAAAATGCGGCGGCGATAACCCGACGATCAAGGTCCAATCCACCCGTTTCCGTCGGCGCGCCCCGGCCATGCTATCCTCGCGGACGGTGGTAAACCCGGGGTGCGACTCGTGCGGCCACAGGTCTTTGTCTCGCGCAGGATCCCGCCGGAGGGGCTCGACATCGTGTTGGGCCGCTGCGACGCCCGCATCTGGGAAGGCGAGATTCCCCCGACCCACGACGACCTGATCCGGGAGGTCCGCGGCACCGAGGGCATCCTGTGTCTCCTCTCCGACCGCGTCGACGACGAGGTCCTCGCCGCGGCCGGCCCTTCCCTGCGCATCGTCAGCGTGATGGCCGTGGGGTATGACAACGTGGACGTGGCCGCGGCCACGAGGCGTGGGATCGTCGTCACCAACACCCCCGGCGCGCTGACCGAGACCACGGCGGACCTCGCCGTCGCCCTGATGCTCGCCGCGGCCCGGCGCCTTTCCGAGGGCGTGGACTTCGTCCGCGCGGGCCAGTGGAAGGCGTGGGACCCTCTGCTCCTGCTGGGCGAGGACGTCCACGGCGCGACCCTGGGGATCGTGGGCATGGGCCGGATTGGACGGGCGGTGGCCCGGCGCGCGCACGGCTTCGACATGCGCGTGATCTACTTCAATCGTTCGCCGGTCGTCGTCGAAGGCGCGGAACCCAGGGAATCCTTGCTCGACCTGGCCCGAGAGGCGGACTACGTCAGTCTTCACCTACCGGGCTCGCCCGAGACCCGGCACATCATCAATCGAGAATTCTTGCACTGCATGAAACGAAACGCGGTCCTCGTCAACACCGCTCGCGGTTCCCACGTGGACACCGCGGCCCTGGTGGAGGCCCTGCGCGAAGGCCGGATTCGCGCCGCGGCCCTCGACGTGACCGACCCCGAACCCCTGCCCCCTAGCCACCCGCTCCTGGAACTGCCGAACTGCGTCGTGGTCCCCCACATCGGGTCCGCGAGCCGCGCCACCCGAGGCCGCATCGCGCGCCTCGCCGCCGAGAACCTTCTCGCCGTCCTCGACGGCCGGCCGCCCCCGCACCCGGTCAACCCGGAAGTCCTGAACGCCGACAGACCCGGATCCTAAAGGAGACCTGGCTTCAGGTCCGGGGTTCTTCCGTCGAGGATGGATGGGATGCAGCCTGCTTGCGCAGCCGCTCGTACTCGCGCAACGCCATGCGACGGCTGACCGGACCCAGCCGGTCCGTGAACACGATGCCGTCCAGGTGGTCTATTTCGTGTTGCAAACAGACGGCCAGGAGGCCCCCGGCCTCGACCTCGCGCGGGCGGCCTTGCTCGTCCTGGTACGCGACCCGCACGCGGGCCGCGCGATTCACGTCAATCTCGAGCCCGGGGAACGACAGGCAACCCTCGTTCCATGTGACCTCGCCCTCGCGGCTCAAGAGGCGGGGGTTGGTGATGAACAGGAGCCCCGTCCCCTTTTCGCCCTCCTTCTCGGGAGGGACGTCGCACACGAGCATCCGTCTGGCCAGGCCCACCTGCTGCGCCGCGAGCCCGATCCCCCGGCTCGCGTACATGGTCTCGGCCATGTCCGTCAGGGTCCGGCGCAGGTCGTCGTCCCAGACTTCGATGGGCTGGCCCTTCTGCTTGAGGATCGGGTCGGGCCAGTACCGGATCGCGAGCAGGGCCATCACACCACCTTCCACCGCGTCCCCGCGGGGGAATCCATTACCTGAACGCCCATCTCGAGGAGCCGCGCGCGCAGGGCGTCCGCGACCTGGAAGTCCCGCCTGGCGCGGGCCTCCGAGCGCTCCGCCACGAGCCTCGCGACCTCGTCCCGGTCGAGCCCCCGCCGCCGGACCTTGCGTTCCTGGATGTCCGCCAGGGTCGAGACAGGGTCCCGCGCGCATAGGCCCAGGACACGGCCCTGCTCCTCGATGGCGCGCAGGGCCGTGGCCACCCGGCACCCCTTGTCCGCCCCTTTCCCCAGGAGGGCCTCGTTCAGGGCGCGGGCGTCCTCCGCGAGTCCCCCCAGCGCCGCCGCGGTGTTGAAGTCGTCGTCCATGGCCTCGCGGAACCGGGCCAGGCGCCGCTCCACCCCGGCGGGGTCTGGCTCCGCGGGTCCCCGGGCCAGGAACTCCCTCGCCCCCAGAACCCCCTCGTACAGGTACTCCACGCGGTTCTCGGCCTCTGAAATCGCGCTCTCGGTGAAATTGATTGGACTACGATAATGTGTCGTCAACAAGAAATAGCGCAGTCCCTCGGGATGGTACTGCGAAATCACGTCCTGGATCGTGAAGAAGTTCTTCAGGGACTTGGCCATCTTCTCCTGGGCCTGGCCCACGGTCACGAAGCCGTTGTGCATCCAGACGCGCACGAACTCCCGCCCTGTCGCGGCCCAGGACTGGGCGCGCTCGTTCTCGTGGTGCGGGAAGATCAGGTCCATCCCGCCTCCGTGGATGTCGAAGACCTCCCCCAGATACAGGGATGACATGGTCGAGCACTCGATGTGCCACCCTGGACGGCCGGGCCCCCAGGGGCTGTCCCACGCGGGCTCCCCCGGCTTCGACCGCTTCCACAGGGCGAAATCCAGCGGGTGGCGCTTGTTCGCCTCGGAGGGGTCCACGCGCTCGCTCGCGCCGGCCACCATCTCGTCGAGGTGGCGCCCGGACAGCGCCAGGTATCCCGGGAACGTCTCGATGTCGAAATAGACGTCCCCGTCCGCGACGTAGGCGCAACCCCGCGCCACGATACGCTCCACGGTCTGGATGATCTGCGGGATGTGGTCCGTGACGCGCGGCTCGACGTCGGCCCGGGCCACGCCCAGGGCTTCCATGTCCTCGTGGAAGGCCTGGATGTAACGTTCGGTCAGTTGCTGGACCGGAATCCCGACCTCGTTCGCGCGGCGGATGATCTTGTCGTCCACGTCCGTGAAGTTGCGGACGTACGTGACGTCGTACCCGCGCCACCGGAGATAGCGCTGCACCACATCGAAGGCCACGTAGGCGCGCGCGTGGCCGATGTGGCAGACATCGTAGACCGTGACCCCGCAAACGTACAGGCCGACCTTGCCGGGAACCAGGGGGACGAACTCCTCCTTGGTCCGCGTGAAGGTGTTGAAGACGCGCAGCCCCATCGCCCTCCCCGGCGAGCCACTCGGCGCGAAGATACGGGTTTCGCGGCGGGGCGTCAATGGAACGGACGAGCCCCAGGTCCTTCGAAAAGGGTTCCCGTGGGGACGCGAGCGTCTGCTCGCGTAAGGCCGCGCGAGCGCCCGCTCCCGCCTGGAGGCGCGGGCGCTGCCCGCACGGGACCGTAGCCGTGTCGGAGTCGGCATCCTTGGCCGTCACCGCATCCGAGGCCATGACCGTGTCCGTGTCCGCCTCGGAGTCACTGCCGGACCCCGGATCCCGGACCCCGGACGCCCGACCCCATTTCCTGCTATCATCCGCCGCGTGGACGTGGGGCGACAGGGGGTCCTGGTCGGGGCCGCGGTTTACGTGGTGGCGGTGGCCGCCCTCCTCGGGACCCTCGAGGACGACCTCCCGGAACCCGTGAAGACCAGCCTCGCGATCCGCCAGTGGGCCTTCCTGGCGCGGATGCTCCCCCCGCCCGACTCGGGCGATGGCGCGTTCCTTCCGGTCAAGTTCGAAGCCGTGGAGGATTCCCTCGCGGAACTGGCCCGTCGCGTTCCGTCCGCGGACCCGGACCGTTTTCGCGCGGCGGCCGTGGGCACGGCCCTGGGCGCCCGGCACCTCGTCCCGCTCTTCCTCGGTCCGCTGGCCTCGCGAGACCGCGCGGCCCGAACGCTCGTCTCGTGGGCCCTCGACCCCTCGACCCGTCCAACCCCCGCCGACCTCGCCTCGATCCGGGAGGCCCCGATCGAGGACCACCTGCGGGACCACCTTCTGCTCGCCGTGGCCCGGTCTCTTGGCGATGACGACCTGGTTCGCGACACGACCGCGGCTATCTCCGACCGGCGCGCTCGCGTCCTCGCGGCGGGTGGGGTGGCCGGCCTGGCGGCGATCGCGCTCCTGGTCGCGGGCGGGGTGATGTGGTTCCGCCTGCGGCGCAACCTCCCCGCCGATCCACCGCCTCTCGGTCCTATGACCCGCGAGTTCGCGGCTCCGCTGGCGCGTGTCCTTGTTTATTTCATGGCGGTCTTCCTGACTGCGAATGTCCTGATACCGATTTTCGCGGGGGCGGTCCTGCCGGGACTCGCAACCGGCCCGCTCCTTGTGTGGACGTACATCCTGGTGGGCTCGGCGGGGCTCTGGCTCGTCCACGCGGTCGGCCGGGGGACGTCCACCGCCTCCTGGGCGGAACTCGTGGGGCTCCGGGGTTTTTTCGCGCCCGCCCGGCTGGGCACGTCCGTCAGGTGGGCCGCGCGGGCCTACTGCCTGTTGTGGCCCGCGACCCTCGCGTCCGCGATCCTGTGGTCCGGCGTGGCCGGCGAGGGCCAGGGCGCGTTCGAGAACCCGATGGCGGTGCTCCTCGCGACCGAGCCGGACGTGGTCCTGCTGCTGGGGACAGTGGCGGTCCTCGCCCCCCTCTTCGAGGAACCGCTCTTCCGGGGATACCTGTACGGCCGGCTGCGCCGGCACATGGCCCCGGTCCCGGCCGCAGCCCTGAGCGGCTTTCTGTTCGCGGCGGCCCACCTGTCCTGGTCGAATCTGTTACCCCTCGCCGCCATCGGGTTCACGCTGGCGCTCGCCTACGAGCGCAGCCGCGACCTCGCGACCCCGATCCTCGCGCACGGCATCTGGAACCTCGTCGAGGCCCTGATGATCGTCGCGGTGTTCCGAGGGTAAGCCCTGAAGACATTCCCCACTGGAAGGGGGAGAATCCTGGAAATACCACCCTGGCTACAACAGGTTCGGATGCGGGCCTCCGTGACCGAACGCGTGCCCACCCGCCGTTCACGTAATTCCTTGAATTCGCCCACGCCCACGCCCACGGTGGGAAAGGTCCACTAAGCCCCGCGTTGACGGGCCAGGACCGCGTGGTATCCTTCGGTCGTTCCGTTCACGACCTTGGTCCGACCCTTGAAGGAGGAGCACCCGATGGAGGCGAGACCCTGGCACCGGTTCTACGACGAGGGCGTCCCGACGTCCGTTCCTTACGAAGATCTGACCCTGCCGCAGATCCTCGACCGCACTGCGCAACGGTTCCCGGACCGCACCGCCCTTCTGTTCGAAGGCTTCCGGATGACCTACCGGGAACTCAAGGAGGCAATGGACCGCATGGCCACCGCCCTCGTGAACCTCGGGGTCCGGGCCGGGGACCGCGTGGCCATCCAGTTGCCCAACCTGCCCCAGACCGTGATTGCGTACTACGGGGTCCTACGGGCGGGCGCGGTCGCGGTCATGACCAACCCCATGTACGTGCCGCGCGAGATCGAGCACCAGTTCAACGACTCGAACGCCAAGGTCGCGATCCTCCTGGACGCCTTGTGGATGAAGAACTCGCGTCCCATCCGGGACCGGCTCCCGTGCGAGCACTATCTCTTGACAGGCATCAAGGACTACCTGCCCTTTCCCAAGAACTTCCTGTTCCCGCTGGTCGGCAAGAAGACGGGGATGGTCGTCACCGTCCCGTCCGAGCCTGGAGTTCTGTGGCTCAAGGACCTGCTGGCTCGAACGCCTCTCAACCCCCCGACCGTCTCGTGGGACATGGACGGCCTGTGCAACCTTCAGTACACGGGCGGGACGACCGGGGTCTCCAAGGGGGCCATGCTCACGCACCGCAACCTGTCGTACAACATCCAGCAGTGCCGGGCATGGTTCACGCTGGTCGAGGAGGGCCGCGAGGTCATGCTGTCGGCCCTGCCGTTCTTCCATTCCTTTGGCCTGACGGTGTGCATGAACTTCGCCATCCTGATCGGGGCGGCCCAGGTCACCGTCCCCAACCCGCGTGACATCCCGAAACTGATCGGCCTGATCCGGAAATACCGGGCCACGTTGTTCCCGGCCGTGCCGACGTTGTTCACCGCGATCAATCAGTTCCCAGGCATTGATAAGCTAGATATTTCTTCCATCAAGGGGTGTCTGTCCGGGTCCGCGCCGCTCCCGCTCGAGGTCATGGAACGCTTCGAGTCCCTGACCGGCGGCAACATCACCGAAGGGTACGGCCTGACCGAGACCTCGCCCGTCACCCACGCGAACCCGCTCATCAACAAGGCGCACCGCAAGGCGGGGTCCATCGGGCTGCCCCTCCCGGACACGGACTCGCGCATCGTGGACCTGGAGGAGGGGACGCGCGAGATGCCGCCCGGCGAGGACGGCGAGGTCATCATCAAGGGACCCCAGGTCATGAAGGGATACTGGAACCGCCCGGACGAGACGGCCCAGGTCCTGAGGGACGGGTGGCTCTACACGGGAGACATCGGCCGGATGGATCCGGACGGCTACTTCTACATCGTGGGCCGCAAGAAGGAGATGATCATCGCGGGCGGCTACAACATCTACCCGCGCGAGATTGACGAGGTCCTGTACGAGCACCCCAAGGTCCTGGAAGCGGCGGCCATCGGGGTGCCGGACCCCAAGCGGGGCGAGACGGTGAAGGTCTTCATCGTGCTCAAGCCGGGCGAGAGCGCGACCGCGGACGAGATCATCGAGTACTGCAAGACGAAACTCGCCGCCTACAAGGTCCCGAAGATCGTGGAGTTCCGCGACGAACTGCCCAAGTCCACGGTGGGGAAGGTCCTGCGGCGTGTTCTGAAGGAGCAGGAGGCCGCGAAGTCGCGCGGAGCCTGACGCGCGCCCACGGGCACCGGCGATTCCCGGGGGACCGCATGCCGAGGGTGGATTTCCAGCCGCGGACCATCCCGGTCACGGATGGGACCGACGTCCTGGTCCGCCTGATCGAGCCGTCGGACGGCTCGCTGCTCATCGAGTTGTTCGGGGTCCTGAGTCCGGAAAGCATCTACAACCGCTTCCTGACTCCGGTGAAGGACGTCGAGCCGGAACGCGTGCGGCGCTTCGTCGAGATCGACCAGTGGCTGGAGGTCGCGCTCGCCGCGTGCATTTCGGAGGGTGGCCGATGGCGCATTGCGGGCGTGGGCCGCTATCACCGGGGTCCCGAAGAAGACTCGGCGGAGGTTGCGATCCTCGTGGGCGACCCCTGGCAGTGTCGCGGGATCGGCGGCCTGCTCCTGCGGCTGCTCGGCGAACTGGCCCGCACGCAGGGGGTGCGGCGATTCACCAGCACCGTGGACCCCGGCAACTTGAAACTCCTCAAGTTCGCGAGTTTCTACGGTTACAAGACCGCGCAACGCTACGAGGATGGCCTGATCCGATTGGAGGCTGATCTCCAGTCGTGACCGATCGCGCGCGCATGTAGTTTTAGCAGTTATATCATTGATTAGTATTGTTGTTTCGGCGGGCATATGGCCGGCAACCCTCCCCCCCGGCCCCCCGCGGGGCCTCCAACCGTTTCCGGCCATCCGGCAGACCACTCCCGCCGCGCCCGGGCCTCTTGGCCGACGCGCCCTCCCCCACCCAACGGGGGCGCCCGAACCAGTGCATGCCCTGGCCCGGACGCTCCGGTCTACCGACCCCTTTATCGAGAGAAATGCCAGAACGTTCCGCCCGCAAGTACACGAACGAAGAAACGACCCTCCCAGGGGGGCCGCCGCCGACGGACCGTGGGCAACGTCGAGTGTCCGGGTCGCGGCCGGGCGCGGCTCGGGAGGGTGGCCGCGCCTCGGCCGCTCAGGGCACAGGAGGAGGAAGCCCGGCGGGGGAACCCGTTGGGGGACGGTCCCCCACCAAGACCCAAAGAATGGTCGGGTCTCGCGTCATTGGTAACCGCGGCCGGAGGCCCTGTCAAGAACTCTATCAGAATACTCGATAATCTCTGGATTTTTTTCGTGGGGCGAGCGCATGGTCCCTTCAGGACTTGAGCAATCCGCGATGTTGATTCGGCCAAGATCCATGCGGGTCTCATCGGTGC
>JBBIPO010000121.1:0-11580 GCA_037442805.1 Deltaproteobacteria bacterium | reverse complement strand
ACTTCCGGGAGGTTCCACAGGCGCTGGTTCACGAGGACATTCGCGAAGACCCCGCCCGACAGGACGAGGAACCGATCGCCTGTCTCCCGCAGGGCGCGGCGCACGAAGGCGACCAGGAGGTCCTCGAGCCGTTTCTGGGCCGCCGCCGCCACGTCCGCGGGGGAGAAGCGGGCGAGATCCCGGTACGGCCCGCGCCCGCGCGCCTTGCGCCACAGGGGCCACAGAACGAAGCGGCGGTCGTCGTCCTCCAGGCGGAACAGGCGTTCCATGACGGGATATGCAGGCCGCGGGTCGCCCCGGGCCGCAAGCCCCGTCACCTTCCCGGCGTTCAGGACGTGGATGCCCAGAGATTGCGCGATCTCGCCGTAGAACTGGCCCGGCGAGTCCAGGGCCCCGGTGCCCCACATCGGCTCGCAGCGCCCGGCGCGGCACGCGAAGACCCGGCCCGAGAAGCCGTCCCCGAAGTGGTCCACGGACACGGCCAGGGCCTCGGGGAAGGAAGAGGTCAGGTACGCGGAGTGCGCGTGCGCGGTGTGATGGTCCACGAGCGCGACCTCCCGCCCGAAGCGGCGGCGCAGGAGCGTACGGTTGAGCGCCTCGACCGCGCGGGCCGCCCCGGCGTGGCGCCTGAGGATATCCTGGAGGGTCAGGTACGCCTTGTGGCGCAGGCCCAGGAGGTCATGCTCGCCCTCGATGGGGGCGGTCCCGAACAGGCGGGGCAGGAAATGGAGGCGGTTCCCCGCCACGACTGCGTCCACGTCCTCGAGCCGGACGCCCCCGATGCGCAGGACTTCCGCGATGGCGCGGGCCGGGAACCCCGCCTGGAACTTGACGCGGGTCAGTCGCTCCTCGGCCACGGCAGCCACGATGTCGCCGCCGCGCAGCAGGGCCGCGTTCGCGTTCGAGTCCTCGTGGATCGCCAGGACGAGCGGGGTCATGGCGTCCGCCCCCCACGCCAACGGACCCACCACCAGCGCGCGGCCCCGGCCGCGTTGAACGCCGTGGCCACCCCGAACACGAGCGCTGGCCGGATGTTGGTGCCGAGAAGCCAGGCCGAGCAGAAGCAGGCCATGGGGACCACGAGGAGCGCGAACGTGAACGCCTCCACCAGCAAGACGGGGAGCGACGGCTGCCGGTCGCGACGCAGCGCGAACAGGAGCCCCGGCAGCATGAGGCAGTACACAAACGCGACGGCCTGCCACAAGAGCGTCACGGCCCGGCCTCCCGGGTGAATCGCCCGAGGAACAGGTCCGCGAGTCCGGCGAACACCGTGCGCACCAGGGGACGGAACCTCGCCGTGCCGGTCAGGATGAGCCGCGCCAGATTGAAGAGCATGCGGGGGCGAAGGTAGAAGCCACGCACGATGCGGCGATGCCACCGGCGCACCTCGCGGGGCGGCATGGTGCCGTGCGCGAGGACCGTGTCGTTCAAGAACGAATATTGTGACCAGTCATCGGTCGCGACCCAGCCTTCGGGCTCTGCCAGGTCGCGCAAGGGAGTCCCGGGATACGGGGTCAGGAAGGACACCTGGAGGTAGTCCGGGGCCACGCGCAACACGAGGTCTCGCGTCCGGCGGATGTCGTCCTCGGTCTCGCCGGGGATGTTCAGGATGACGAAGGCCATGGTGGACATCCCGGCCCTGCGCGCGGCGCGAAACGCCTGGAGGATCCCGTCCTCGGTCAGTCCCTTGCGCAGGAAGCGGCGACCCCGGTCCGAGGCGCTCTCGATCCCGAGTTCCACGCGCACGCACCCGGCCCGCCTCATCCGGACGAGCAGGTCTTCGGTGACCATGTCCGGCCGGGTCAGGCAGATCCAGCGCGCCCGGCGATGGAGACCCGTGGCGACCACCCGGTCGCAGAAGTCTAGGACCCACTGCGGCCGGCTCGTGAAGGTGTCGTCCACGAACGAGAAGAACTCGACCCCATCGTGGCGGTGGACCTCCTCCATCTCGGCCACCACACGGGCCGGGTCGCGACAGCGCATGGCCCGGCCGAAGAAGGCCGGCACGGCGCAGTAGATACAGGCGCAAGGGCAGCCCCGCATGGCGAGGAGCGTCGTGAACGAGTCCGAGTCCGTGCACCGGTAGCGGTCCATGGGCAGGAGGTCGCGGGCCGGCCAGGGGAGGGCGTCAAGGTCCGCGACCGGTGGGGGCATGCCCGTGTCGTGAACCGACCCGTCCGGATTGCGAAACGCGAAGCCAGCGACGCCGCGGGCCGCCGCGATCCCCCCCTGCGCGAGGGCCTGGAGAAACGCCAGGAACGAGTGCTCGGCCTCGCCCCGGGCCACGACGTCTACGGACGGCTCCTCGCGCAGGGTGCGCTCGGGCAGGAAGGTCGTGTGCGGCCCCCCGACCACGGTGAGGATCCCGGGCGCGCGCGCCTTGACCGCCTCGCACACGGCCCCGGCCAGGCGCACGGTCGCGGTCGTGGCCGTGACCCCCACGACGTCCGGGGAGCCTCGACAGGCCTCCTCCGCAGTGCGGGCCAGGGTCAGGGCCAGGGCGTTCGCGTCCACGATGCGAACCTCGTGGCCCGCGACCCGAGCCGTGGCCGCGAGGTAGGCGAGGCCGAGGGGAGGACCCACGGTGGTCTGGGCGATGCGCCGGATGCGGCGCTGGAAGTTCGGATTGACCAGGGTGACGCGCATCGCCCGCCCGCCAGGATCGGGCCAAGCGTACCAGAGAAACGGGCGAGGGGGCGCGGGTGGCGCGCCTTCGGACTGCTGGGGGCGAACGCAGCCTTGTCACCCGCGCGGAGCGCGGGCTTCCTGGATTCAAGAGGCGGTAGCCCCCGATTTGCGGCGCACGTGCGGCGAGGTCCGAATTCTCGACGCCCCTGCAGAACCCCGGTAGACTTGCGCGCGTTGGGTTCAGGGGGCGTTCGTGCGCGCGGCCAATCTCGGGCGCTACTGGTTCCTGCTGCGGACGTTTCGCAACGGCCTCGCCCTGGTTCGCGCGTATCGGCGGGGCGCGCCGGTCGGCGAGGCCGTCCTCTGGAGTGGGGCGCGCCTGGTCCATCCCCCGGAGCGCGGGGGGTTCGTGGGCACGATCCTCGAGGTCTGGCGGGACCGGGTCTATACCGCCGGGTTCTACCGGCCACGGCCCGGGGACGTGGTCGTGGACGCGGGCGCGCACGTGGGGCTCTTCTCGCTGATGGTGGCCCGCGACAGTCCGGGGTGCCGGGTCGTGGCCCTGGAGCCCTTCGCCGAGAACCACGCCTGCCTCGAGGCCAACGTCCGCGCGCTCGGGGCGAGGAACATCGCGGTGCACCGCAAGGCCCTGGGCGCCGGGCCGGGGGTCGCGGCCATGCGGGCCGTGGGGATGCGCTCGATCGATCACGTGATGGGCCCGGCAGACCCGACCTCCGAGGACACGGTGGAGGTCGTGGGCCTGGACGGGGTCCTGACGCTCGCGGGCGCGCCGGAGGTGGCCCTCCTCAAGTGCGACGTGGAGGGCTCGGAGCGCGACGCCTTCGAGGCCGCGGACAGGGCGACCCTGGTCCGGTTCCGGCGAATCGCCCTGGAGTACCACGACAACCTGCGGCCGGGGACCTTGCGAGTGCTCGTCGAGCGGTTGCGGGCGACGCACGAGGTCGTCGTCCGGCCGGAGCCGGGCCAGGGACACGGGCTGTTGCTCGCGCGATTGCGGTCCTGATTGCCGGGGGGTGCCGAGGTGACCGCGCGCCAGAGGGGGGCCGTCGTCGTCGGGGTCGGTCTCCTGTACGCGGCCGGCCTGAACCCCTATTACCTTCCCGATACGTACGACAACGTCCTGTACCACGGGGCCGCCCGGTCCATCTCCGACGGCGAAGGGTACCGGTTCGGGGGCGAGGTCGTCGCGGACTGGCCGCCCCTGTTTCCGGCCGTCCTCGCGCTCCCGCACGCCCTCGGATGGCGCGGGGTCCTGGCTGCCAAGGTCGTGGTCCTGGTCCTGGCCCTGGCGGGCCTCGCGCTCGCGTGGCGCCTCGCGCGCGCGGAGGACCGGCCCTGGCCCGCCCTCGTCGTCGTGGGGCTCGCCCTCGCGCCCACGGGCTTCCAGATGGCCACCCGCATCATGGCCGAGTGGCCGTACATGGTCGCGTCGTTCGCGTTCCTGCTGGCCCTGCGCCGGGTCGCTCGCGTGCGCAACGTCCCGGCGACCCTCGCCGCCGGCCTTCTGCTCGGGGCGGCCGGCCTGACGCGCTACACCGGGGTCTTCCTGATGGCGGCCGTGGCGTGGCAGGCCGCTCGGAGGGTGCGGGACCGCTCGCTCCCGGGGCCGGCGTGGCGTCGGGCCTGGCCCGAGGTCGGGGTCGGGGCGGTGGGCGCGGGGCTGTGGATGGGGTGGGCCCTGGTCCTGGCCTGGGCCGCGCAAGGGCCCGGCGACACGGTCATGGAACCGCAGAACCTCGCCGCGTCGTCGTATGGGAAATTCCATCCCCTCGCGGTGCTGAAGGCCGCGGCCAACCTCTTCCTGTGCACGGAATCGGTCCTCGGGCGAGTCTCCGGAGTCGGGCTCACGGGGGCCCTCGCCGGGGCGGCGCTCGGGGCCCTGGGGCTTTGGGGTCGCGGCAGGCGCAGGGCCATCGAGGCCTCCGATGCCTACGCGCTCGCCTTCCTGCCGTTTCTCGCGTTCTACGAGCGCGGCGAAATCCCGAGCCTGACCCGCTACCTCCTTCCCGTGGGACCGTTTCTGCTGGGCTGGGTCTTCGAGGGCCTGCGGGAGGTCGCGGGGCGGCGGACGGGTCGGTTCCCCGCGCCCGCGTGCCTGGGGCGCGTCGCGGCCGCGGCGTGGCTCGCGGGCCTGCTCGCGGTGGACGTGGGGCTCGTGGCCATCGGAAAGCCCGGGGGTCCCCACGGGGGGCTTTCGCCCCTCGCGAGCCCCGACCCGGAATCCTTCTATCGCGGGCGGTGGCTCGATTACTACCGCGCCGCGACCTTCCTCCGACAGCAGCCCGACCCGGGGCCCGTCAGCGAGGTGCCGAACTCCACGCGCTACCTCGCGGCCTGGAGCGGCCGTGACCTCGTCGAGACCCGCGACGGCGCCCCGGTGGACTTCGACCGCTTCGCCCGCGTGGTCTTCCTGGTCGCGCCGGAAGACCGGGGTCCCATCGCCGGCTTCGAGCCCGCGGCCCGCTTCGGTTCGCTCACGGTGTGGCGCCGCCTAGACCCACCGCCTCGAATCCGGCCGCGTCGCAGTTCGCGCCGAGCGGGAAGGGGCCGCAGATTTGCATTCGGAATGCCAATTTGCATCAGGGTGGACCAGGTCTCGCCGGCCTCCCGTATCCAGGCCCACGGCCATCTGGGAGCGACATCAGGACCCCCGGCGTTCCAGGCGGTCGCGCAGGCCCGAGGCGCGCAGGGTCGGGCGGCGAGCGGCGAGGGCCGCGAGGTCGGGGTGGGCCACGAGCGTCACGGCGGACCGGGCCCGGGTGACCGCGGTGTAGAGCAACTCCCGGGTCAGGACGGGCGAGGGCACGGGCGGGAGGACCACCGCGACCCGGTCGAACTGGGACCCCTGGGCCTTGTGGACCGTGGTGGCGAGGGCGTCCTCGTGGGGGGGCAGGCGCGCGGGGGCGAATGACCGCACCGTGCCGGGCTCGCGGCCCTCGAAGAAGACGCGCAGGCCCCCGGGGCCTTCCAGAGTGACCCCGGTGTCCCCATTGAACAGGTCGAGGTCCGGGTCGTTCTGCGTGATCAGGACCGTCCGACCGGCGAACCACTCGTCCGGCGCGCGGCCCCACAGCCAGTCGTTCGCGAGCGCGGCCAGGGCTTCGCACCCGAAGGGGCCGCGCCGCACCGCGCACAGGAGGCGAAAGCCGCGCAGCGCCCCAAGCGCCGCGGGCGCGTCCCCGGCCCTCACGGCCGCGACGAGGGGGGCGAGACCCTGCGTGGTCAGGTCCCGCAGGTGGCCGCGCCAGTCCGAGACGAAATCGGGGTCCACGCCCCGGACCTCGCTGCGGGGACCGCCCACGAGGTCCCGGACGCGGGCCTCGTCCCCGGAAACGACTGCCTCTGCGAGGTCCGCGATGGTCCCCCCGAAGCGCCAGGTCCGGTTCAGGTGCACGCGCGCCCCCGCGAGGGATGCGGCCTCGCACAGGTCCGCGAACACAGCCCCGGCCTCGACCGACGCCAGCTGGTGCGGGTCCCCGAGCAGCAGGACGGGGCAGGTCCGCGGGACCGCCTGGAACAGTCGCGCCGCGACCACAAGGTCCATCATCGAGGCCTCGTCCACGACCACGGCCGCATCGTCGCGGGGACGGGGCGGGGCGAAGGGGCGGTCCGGGTTCAGGCCGAGCGCGCGATGGAGGGTCCGGCCTTCCCGGGGGAAGCGGGCGCGCAGGTCGTCGGGGAGGGAGAGGGCGGACAGTCCCTCCCGCACCGCCTCCGCGAGCCGGGCCGCGGCCTTGCCGGTCGGGGCGAGCAGGGCGAAGCGCTCCGGGTCGCGCCCGTTCAGGGCCAGGGTCCCGAGGATGCGGACCGCGGCGGTGGTCTTGCCCGTGCCGGGTCCGCCCGACACGAGGACCAGCCCACCGCGAAGCGCCAGGGCAGCCGCGCGCTCCACGGGGTCTTCGGCGAAATCCGGGTGGTCCAGGCCGACCGGAACGCGCGCCGCGACCTCATTGGCCAAAAAACATTCGTCTAAGTAATAGCGTTCCATATACAGGCGCGGCCCGTCCAGGACGAGGGGCGTCGCGCCCTCGTGGGACTCGCGCACGAACGGGGCGGCCCGGAGGGCGCGGCGCCACGCATCCGGGTCGGGCCAGGGGAGGTCCTCCTCGGCCTCGGCCGCGAGCCAGGGCCTCGTCACGTCCAGGCACGCGTGGCCCCGTCGGGGGGCGTGACAGGCCAGGGCGGCCCCGAGCAGGGCGAGCGGGTCCTCGTGCCCGGTCACGCGGGCCAGGGTCACGGCGAAGGAGCGGTCGAAGGCGTCGCACAGGCCGGCTCCTTCCCACAGGGTCTCGGGTCGCGGTTGCGGCGTCATCCGGCGCCCTCCAGAATTCGGGACAGCGCGCTCACGAGCGCGCCGGATGGCCGATCATGGAACACCCCCGTCCGTCCGGTCCCGTCGAGACCCCGCACGAACAGGTAGAACACGCCGCCGACGTCGCGGTCCCAATCGAAGGCGGTGACCCGGGCTAGCCCGTACCGGTACAAGGCAACTGCGTACAGATGATATTGCAAGAAGTAATATGCCTCAACCATTTCGCGTTCAATGGGGTCCTGGGTGTAGTCGGCGAGCCGGGGACCGAGGTCGTTGGACTTGTAGTCGGCGAGGTACCACCGCGACCCGGCGCGGAACACGAGGTCCATCTGCCCGGACAGGAACCCCCGCCACGAGGGGGCTCGCAGGGCGCGCAGGGCCCCGGCGTACCGCGCCCCGAGCCGGCCACCATGCCCTTCGAACGCGCGCGCCAGGGCCTGAAGGGAGGCCGCGTGCCCGGACGCCGCGAGCCCTCCCGCCACCGGGACCAGGAAGGAGACCTCGTTCAACCGGTCCGACGACCCCACGTCGCGCAAGCGCACCGGGCCGTCCGGGCCCGGGAGGGGCGTCTCGAGGGTCACGCGCACGGCCTCGACCACGGACCGCGCCAGGGCCTCGGCGTCCAGGCCATACTCAGACAGGACCTCGCGGACCAGGGGTTCCGGGTCGTCGGTCGCGAAGTCGAGTCTCTCGAAGACGCGGTGCAGACAACGGCCCGCGACCCGCCCTCGGGGAAAGTCGCGGAGCAGGGCGTCGCCGCCGGCGTCCACGATGAGGAGGCGGCCCCACTCGTCGTCGCCGGGGTGCTCGCCCTCCCGCGAGGCGACCACTTGCGTGAAACTGGTCCACTGCCAGGTCGTGTCGAAATCAGGGCGCGCCGCCCGGGCCGCCTGGACCTCGGCGACCCGTGTCGGTCTCGCGGGGACTTGGGGTGGCTCCTCCGACGGGTCCACGGGCCGGACCTCGATGGTCCCCTTCGAGGCCTCGGACAGGGCCTGGAGCGCGCGCATCATTCCCGCGTCGTCGAGGGTCGCGGCCTCGATGCCTTCCTCCCGTCCCTCGTCGGGTGGGAACAGGAGCCACGCGAGCGCGGAGGTCTTGTGGTCGTTGGCGGGCGCCCAGTACACGTGACACTGGTGCCTGGCCCGCGTGAGCGCGACGTACGCGAGGCGCAGGTTCTCGGCGAACACCTCGCGATTGGCCCGTTGCATGGCTTGCTTCCAATCGTCCCCGGACACGAGTTTCTTCGCCGCGAGGACGTTTCGCTGCCCGTCGTGGAAGCGGACCACGTCCTGGTTCGGTTCCCGCAAGGACCCGTCCCACAGGTACGGACAGAAGACCACGGGGTACTCGAGCCCCTTGGCGTGGTGCATGGTGACGACTTCGACCGCGTCCTCGTCGCTTTCGAGCCGCAGTTGCCGGGCGTCGGAGTCCCCGGTCGGCTGGACCCGCTCCCGCAAGAACCAGGACACGAGCGCCTCCGGGCCGTAGCCGAGTTCGGACTCGGTCCGCTGGAGGGCCTCGCCGAGGTGCAACAGGTCGGTCGCGAACCGCTCCCCGCCCTCCGACGCCAGGACGCGCGGAAGGACCCCGAACTCGTGGAGCGCCTTGCGGAACATCTGGACGAAGCCGTCCTGGCGCCAGGCATCGCCGAGGCCCTGGAAGCGCTCGACCCAGGTCGTCCATTCGTCATCCCGTTGCTCGATCGCGAGGACCTCCGGGACGGCGTGCCCCAGGATGCGGGTCGCCAGCGCAGATTTCAGCGCGTGCCGGTCCTCCGGGTGGGCGACCGCCATCAGCAGGACCGCGAGGTCCGTCGCGGCCTCGGACTCGAACACGCTGGCCTCGCTATACAGGACGCTCGGGATGCCCTTGCGCCGCAAGGCCCTCTGCACGGCCCGGGCCTGGTCGTGCTTGCGCACCAGGATGGCGATGTCGCGAGGGCCGAGCGGCCTCCAGTCGTCGTGGGGGCCCTCGCCGCGGACCTCGGCCCCGCTGGCGAGCAGCCGGGTCACGTCGTCGGCCACGACCCGCGGGACCTCGTCCCACAGGGCCTCCTTGGTCCAGGACCGGGCCTGGCCCGACTTGTCGCGCGGCATGCGGAACACCCGGACCACGAAGGGCGCCCGGGTCTGGCCAGGGACGCGCAGCCGGTCCTCCTGGTGCGAGTCCGGGACCTGGACGCGGACATACTCGATGGCCGGGTCAAGGAAGGGTCGAGTCGCGCGCACGTACAGGGTGTTGAGCGCCTGGACCCACCGGCCGTCGGACCGCCAGTTCACGCCGAGGGTGAACCGTTGCCCCGCGCATTCCCTGGCCGCGAGGTAGGCGTGGAGGTCCGCCCCCCGGAAGGCATAGATCGCCTGCTTCGGGTCCCCGATGAGGTACAGGAAGTGGCCCGGCGCATCGAAGAGGCGCCGGAAGACCTCCCACTGGACCCCGTCCGTGTCTTGAAACTCGTCAATCAGGGCGGCGCGGTACTGGGCCCGCAGCGCCCGGACGAGGGCGTCGCTTGTCCGAGGATTCCGCAAGGCCTCGCGCACGTGGACGAGGAGGTCCTGGAACGACCAGACCCGCTCGGCGCGCTTTCGCCCCGCGAAGCGACCGCGCGCGTCGCGCACCATCCGGAGCCCAAGCCCCTGGCGGAACGCGGCGAACTCCTCGTTCATCCGGACCATGTCCCGCTGGAAGTCGGTGGCCAGGTCCAGGAGGGGGTGCGACGGGGGCGAGCAGTCCGCCTTCGTAACCTGGCGCAGATAGTCATTACAAAAATATTTCAACTCGTCTGGAGGTGCCGGGAAGGCGACCCGCGTTTCGCGGAGCCAGGCTTCGATTTTGCGAGCCCGGCCGTCGAGCAAGTCTCGGCGGATCCGTCGGCCATCCACCTGCTTCCGCTCCACGGCCCTGACGAGCGTGGCCACCGCGTCGGCGCGTTGTCGGAACCATTCTTCTTGAAATTGTCTGAATCGCTCCCACCACGTCTCCGGGTCGGGCGCGGGACATTCCGGGTCCGCCTCCGCGAGGAGGGTCGCGTCGGGATGCTTCCAGGTTTCGGAAAGGACCGCCCGGACGGTCCCCCAGATGTCTTCTTGCCGCAGGGAACGGGCCACGTCTGGGTCGAGCGCGTCCAGGGTCGAGACGTACGCGTCCGTCACGGCCTCGTCGAGGAGGTCCCGGTCCGCCTCGACCAGGGTCGCGTCGAAGTCCGCGCCGGTCTCGACGGGATATCGTTCGAGGACCCGGTGGCAGAACCCGTGGATGGTCGAGATCGCGGCGTCGTCCATCCGGAACAGGGCCCTCTGCGCGTTCCACCGCCGTCGTTGGCGCTCCGCCTCCGGGGCATCGGCGAGGTGACGCACCACCTCGTCCTGGATGTCTTCGGGCGCGAGCCGGCCGTCCTGGACGTCCTCGAGCGCGCGGGCCGCCTGGTGCAGCCGGACCCGGATGCGGTCCTTCAGTTCCGCGGTCGCGGCGTTCGTGAAGGTCACCACGAGGATCTGGTCCACCTCGAGGCCCTGCTCGGCGACGAGGCGCAGGAACAGGCTCGTGATCGAGTACGTCTTGCCCGTCCCGGCACTGGCCTCGAGCACGGTGATCCCGGGTTCGAGGTTTCGCAGCGGGTCGAAGAACTGGAAGGAACCCGTCTTCATGCCGAATCCTCCACGGCCCGCAGCACCGGTCCGAAGACGTCCACAGCCAGGTCCTCGAAGGAGGGTGCGCCCTCGACCCGGACCTCCTCCGGCGACGGCACGTCCCCGAAAGCGAACTGGACGAAGGGGTCCGCTCGTTCCCGTTCCTTCCAAACCTTGTGCGCGGCCCGCAGGGCCTCGTCGCGGGTCTTTCTAGATTCGAGCCCCCGGGCCAGGGCATGCGACGTCTGCGCGAAGAGGGGCAGGGGCCGCGTGCGACCCAGCCGGTACAGCCGGAGGAGGGCCGCGAGGACCTCCCGCGCCCGCCCTCCTTCGAGGCCGCGGTCCGACAGGGTCACGACCGGCGGATCGTCTCGGCTCACGAGCATCGCCCGACCCGAGTACGCCGGAATCGCGAGCAGGGCCAGGAGGTGGTTCACCCACAGGCGCAGCAGACGGGCCGGAAGCGTCCGCGAGAATGTGACGGCCAGAAGCCCGCCCGAGAAGACCCCCGGGATCGCCCCAACGACGCGCGTCCCCTCGACCTCGATGTTCACCGTGACGTCCCCGAGTGGCTCGGTCGCGAGGTCCCGCGCCTGCTCGACCAGGGGCCGGGCCATGTCCCCGATGACGCCGAACTCGACGGCGGCCAGGGAACCGGGCGGAAGCCTCCCCGAGCGCTGGAGGCGGTGGCGGACCGCCTCGGGGGGCTCGTTCCAAAGCAGCCAGGAGGCGAGGATCTCCTCGCCGACTGCGTGGCGGTCCAGGTCCGCGAGGACCACGGGCTCCCGGTCCGGCAGGGAGACGTCCTGGGGGTCAGGCCGGAAGCCGAGGCGCTGGAGGAGGTCCCGGGTCGGGTGGCTCAGGAAGCGGGCGAGGTCCGCGGGGCTGACGGTGGTCGCCGCGTCGTCGGACCCGGGGATGGCCCGGTCCAGGCGGGGCTGCGGGCGGACTCGCTCGGGCGCGAGCAGAGACCGGGCCGCGGCCTCG
>JBBIPO010000120.1:0-11622 GCA_037442805.1 Deltaproteobacteria bacterium | reverse complement strand
CGCACCCGCAGTCTCCGTGCGTTTCCTGGGGGAGGTCCACGGGCGCCTGGGGGTCCGGCGCGTGCGGGGCCGTCTGGACCCCGGGGTCGCCCGGCCCGTCGGGCGCGGCGTCGCTCCCCGGGTCGCCGGGGATGTCCGCGCCGGTTTCCCGGGCGTCCGCCGCAGCGTCGGGGCGTCCGCCTCCCCCGCTGCCGCACGCCCAGGCCATCGCCACCACGCACGCCAGGATTCCCGCCGTCGGTCGCCTCGCCACGTCTCGCCTCCCGCGGGTTCGATCCGGAACGGATCCTACCAGGATCCCGCGACGGGGTATGATCGGACGAGCCGTTTCCACGCGGGCGGGAGGGTGGCGTGATCGGGAAAACCGAATTCATCGGGGTGCTGTGGTTCCTCGCCTGCGCCGGGGGGGCGACGGGTGGGCTGGACGACGCGCCCGAAGGCGATGACGCCATGGCGGTCGAGGAGGCGCGGGCGGACCCGGGATCGGACGAGCAGGGCCCCGCGGACGCCGTCGAGGGCGTGGCACCCGCGCGGGACGACGGGTCCCTCGGGATCGAGGACGCGACCGCGGACACGACCATGGAGGCGGCTGCGGACGAGGTCCCGGACGACGCGCCGGACGACCATCCCGCGACGAAGGATTTTCCGACCCAGGACCCCGGACCCGACGCCTTCCCTCCCCCCGCCCCGGTCGGGTGCGTGACGAGCGTGGCGGCGGGCGAGCAGGACATTCCCTGCGACGGGATCGTCTTCACGGTGTCGGTCCCCGAGCAATGCCTGACGCGCGCGTGCGGCCTGATCGTGGACATCCACGGACTCACGTGTTCCGCGGACGTCCAGGACAAGAACACGAACCTGCGAGCGCTCGGGCGCGAGCACGGCTTCCTGGTGGTCCAGCCGAACGCGAACCCCCCGCCGCCCCTGTCGTCGTGGAACCAGGGCACGGACGACGAGAAGATCCGGGCCTTCATGGACGACGTGGTCGCCGCGTGGCACGTGGACCCGGACCGCGTGCACGTCACCGGCTTCTCGCAGGGCGGGTTCATGACGTGGCGCTTCCTCTGCCGGTACGCGGACCTTTTGGCCTCGGCGGCCCCGGCCGCCGGGTGCTCGGACTACGGGGGCGTGAAGGGATGCGCGTTCCTCGGGAACGAGGTCCCGGCGGTCGAGATCCCCATCCTGTACCTCCACGGCCATCGCGACGGGCTGATCGCGTTCTCGTGCGCCGAGCGCCAGCGCGACGCGGTCGTGGCGGCCTGGGACCTGGCCCTGGTCGCGGAGGTCTCCTCGGACGCCGAGCACACGTGGAGCCGGTATGTGAACCCGGGCGGGACCGTGTTCGAGTTCATCGAACACGACTGGGAGGCGTCGTCCGATTTCCTGAAGGGACATTGCATTCCGGGCAGCCACGACCTGAAGCCCACGGAACCTGGGCAGTTATTCGCATACGCCTGCGTGGGCGAGGCGGCCGTGAACTGGGGCGAGGCCGTGGTCCGCTTCTTCCTGGACCACCCGCGCCGTCAGTACGGAGAGTAGGGCTCCGAGGCCGTGGCCGGCAGGAACACGGCCCACGTCCCGGCCACCGCGGCCGCGACCAGGGTCGTGACGAGCAGCGCGAGCCACGGGCGGCGCACGGCGAGCCCCGCCAGGGACGCGGCGGGCGCGAGGAAGGCGAGGGCCAGGGCGCCGCGAGGGGCCTCGGTGAAGGCCCAGGCGTAGGCCAGGACTCCGCCGTACGCGAGGACCAGGGGGCCCACGGCCCCGGCCGGGACCCGGGCGAGGTCGCGCCGGAACCCGAGCAGGGCCAGACCCCCGGCCACGACCGCGATCGCGCCGAGGACCTGGGCCAACAGCGCGCTTCCGGAGAGGGCGAGCACCGCGGCAGACCCCGCGGCCGCCCCGGCCCAGGCCCCGTGCCATCCGGGCGCCGGCGCCGCGCGGGAGATGGTGGTCAAGGTCCACAACACGCCAAGCCCCAACGCGGCCCACAGCCAGGCGAACGACGGGTCCGCGCCCGGCGGGACCAGGAGCAGCCTGGACGCGAGGAGGGCCAGCGCCGGGGCCGGCGCCAGGTGAACGACCACCCGTCCTCTCCCCTGGGCCGCGTCCGCCCCGATCCCCGCGACCGCCGCCAGCGCCACCAGGGGACCGAGCCAGTCGAGGGTGTCCGCCGGGGGCCAGTGGGGAGCGCCCCGGGCCCCGATCAGGGCCGCGACCACGCCCGCGGCGAACGCGAGCCCCGTGGCGCGAGGGGCGATGTCCCGCCGGACCAGCCGCCCAACGATCGTCGCGAAGATCAACACGTGAAAGGCCGCGAGGACAGGCCAGGCGACCGTCTTGAAGAACACCGCGACCTGCACGCCGGAACCCTGATCCAAGGTGAGTCCTCCGGGGGCGGGAACCCGCCGCCCCGCGTCACTTCTGCCGGATCGCCTCGAGGTCCAGGATCACTTCGACCTCCCGGCCCAGGCCCTCGGGCATGTACGAGATGCCGAAGTCCAGGCGGTTCACCGTGAAGCGCGCGGAGAAGCCCGCCCGGTGATTGCCCCACGGGTCGTCGCCCTCGCCCACCTTGCGCGCCGTGAACTTCAGGGGCTTCGTGACGCCGCGCAGGGTCAGGTCCCCTTCGATTTCGTAGGCGTCACGGCCCACGGCCTTGACCGAGCGGGACTTGAACGTCCAGCGCGGGGCCTGCTTCACGTTGAAAAAGTCCGGGCCGCGCAGGTGCTGGTCGCGCTTGTCGTCGCGCGAGTCCACGCTCTCGGGGTACAGGGTGAACTCGACGGACGATCCGGCGGGGTTCGCGGCATCGAACACCACGGTCCCCTCGAACTTCTTGAACCATGCCCACACCTGGCCGATCCCGAGGTGCCGGACGTTGAACAGGACCTGCGAGTGCACCGGGTCCACCTGGTAAGATTCCGCGGCTCGGGCCACACCCGCGAAACCCACGACGCCGGCGGCCAGCGCCGCCGCCACGATCAGACGATTCCTCATCGCGTCACCTCCCGTATGCCACGAGTCACACCGCGCGGAGGCGTCACCGCGCCGCCCCCACGTCCCCGCGAGTGGCGGGGATTTCGTCAGTCTGGAAATCCCGCCGACGATTGTCAAGCAATAAGATGGTCAATGGCCCATTTGTGGGGACGTTCTCGGCATTGACGCACGAGCGCATGGGGCACCGTTGTGGTTCCAGGGCGCCGCGCCTACTCCCCCCGCACGGTCAGGACGTGGCCTGCGGAGTAGGCGGTGAACTCGGGGGCGTACATGGGCTGGATGGTGGCGGGGCCAGCCTTGAAGGTCCCGGCCTGGGCCGCGCGGATGCGGTACTTGAAGGTGTACTCGCCATGCGGCAGGGCCTCGAAGAAGAAGTTCTGGCCCGAGTCGCGGACCTCCTCGTAGAACCCGAGGCCCAGGTCCCACTTGAAGGCGGACCGCAGGGACACGGGCTCGAAGCCGGCGGCGCGCGGGTCGCGCAGGTGCACGTATTCCATGGCGTGCTTCGTGCGGACCGAGAGGTGGACCTCGACCTCGTCGCCGACCGACACGGGGGTCCCCTCGGCCAGGGGCTTGAGCACGACCTCGCGGCCCGACCTGTCGCGCAGGTAGTAGGTCCTCGTGACGCTCAGGAAGTCCCCGCGCGCCTCCGCGGGCATCCTCTCGGTCGAGAAGTGCCAGGTGGCCGAGGCGAACAGGTAGCCCCTGGTCGCCTTCTCGACCACCACCTCCGCGTGGGTCTCGGGTCGGACCTCGGTCCCGGGCACCACGACCTGGTTCTTCTTCCCCGTGTAGCGGTCCGGCTCGAACACGAACCGCCGCTCGTCGCCCCCGACATGGACCACCGCCTCCTCCCGCACCCCGATCTGCTCGGTCTTCTTCAGGTAGTGCGCGAGCGAGTAAATGACCTCCGCGGTGGCTCGCGTGGACTTCCAGTGGTTCAGTTTCTTGTTCAGGAAGAGCCACAGGACCAGGCCGTCCAGTTTGTCGTTCTCGGGCTCCAGTTCCATCAGGGTGCGCAGGGCGAAGGCATGGGTCTCGATGGTGTCGTTGTACCACAGCCACGCCCGGTCCTCGGGCGCCCAGAAGGTCCCCTGGTCCCTCTCGGACTTCGCGGAGTCCATCACGCTGGCCCAGACCAGGCGCGCGTCATCAGCGCGCCCCATGCGCTTGAGGGTCAGGGCCAGTTGCCCCTTGACGTAGGGGGCGTGCTGTTTCCAGTGCCGGAAACTGAAGTCCAGCATGGTCTTGCGCTCCGCGGCCGTGAAGACCCCGCCGGTCCACGACTCGTCCGGGTAAGACGACAGGACGAAGTTCAGGAAGGTGATGAACTCCCAGCAGCAGTCGTGGGCCATCATCTCGCGCACGACCTCGTCCACGTAGTGGCGGTGCATGTACTGCCAGGCGCGGACCACCATGTCCTTGGGGACCTCGACCCCGAACTCGAGCCCCTTCGAGAAGCCGTACAGGAGGTACAGGGTCATGTAGGGCGACGGGGGGCCGCCCGGGAACCACGGGAAGGCCCCGAGCGAGGTCTGGGCCTTGCGCAGTTTCGCGAGGGCCGCGTCCCGCTGGGCCGCCGCGATGCGCGGGTCCAGGACGTTGATCAAGTCCCCCGGCTCCTCCGCGCCGCCTTGGGCCTCGACGACCCACGGGGTCTCCTCGAGCATCATCTTGCGGTTGGGGTCGGCCTGGTCCCACGATTCGTACCGCGTCTCGCGCTTCGAGAACTCCTGTGCCATCCGCGCGAGCGCCGGGTACTGGTCGTAGAACGAGGTCATGATCCCGGTCGAGAGGAAGCGGTTCAGGGTCTGCTCCGTGCACTCGTAGGGGTAGTTCACGAGGTAGGGCAGCGACGACAGCACCGAGTAGAACAACTGCGCATCCACGGTGACCACCAGTTGCTCGTGGATCAGGGTGGGGTCGTCGCCGGCCCGCGCGAGGTCCTCGAAGCGCATCACGCGCCTCTCGGCCCCCTTCAGGGTCACGAAGCGCGACTGGGCCAGGTGCACGCGGCCCGGCAGGATCGGGACGGGCCGCCGCTCGCCGTCGCTGAAGTCGCCGCTGCGCGCGACCACCTGGAACGCCACCATCCCCACGCGCGACGGCGCGCGCATCCGGAAGGTCACGGTCGCGCCCTGGTCCGGCTTCACCGCGAACGGCCGCCCGCGCGCGTCTTCTGGCCGCACCCCGAAGTCCGCGAGCAGGCTGCGCCCGGACTCCGGGTCCACGATGTCGAGGTCCACGCTCCCGGCGAGGTCGTGGTCCGAGGCGTTGTTCACCACGACGCGCACCTCGACCGCATCGCCCTCGCGCAGAAAGCGCGGCAGGTACGGCCGCACCATCAGGTCCTTGACCGATCTCGCCTCCTGCTTCAGGGAGCCGGCCTTGAGGTCCGTGGTCACCGCGTGGACCCACACGTTCCAGCCCGTCACGGAATCCGGCACCGTGAACTCGACCGCCGCGGTCCCGTCCGGGCCCGTGACCAGGTGCGGGGCGAAGAAGGCGGTCTCGGAAAAGTCGGCGCGCATCGGGGCCTCGGGCGCGACGGGCGGCGCCGGGGCCTCGGCCTTGCGTTCCTTGTCGTCGCCGGCCTGTTCCAGCAGGCCCCCTCCCGCCACCCTCTCGGCGGATTCTGCTTCCGCGGGCACCGCCGCCGGCGCCGGGGGGGCGCCCATCACGGTCTCCTCTCGCATCATCTTCGTCGCGACCCCGAGGCGCCTGCGACCGGGGCCCCCGATGCCGTAGGACGCATAGAAATGCAGGGAATCCTTGCTGAATCCCGACCACCCGGGTGTCGGCGTGAACCCGTCGCACTCGACCCACGTGGTCCTCGCGGCCCCGAGGCTCGGGCGCGGGGTCGGGGCATGATGGCGGCTCGCGTACAGCCCGAGCGGGGACGGCGGCGCGTGCGGGGCGAACAGGTCCAGGCTCCGGTCGTACATGTAGGCCAGGACCTCGGCCGCGGCCACGGCCGCATCCCGTCCAGCCGGACCCGTGACCTTCACGGTCCATTTCTCGCGGGCCCCCGGGCGCAGGAGGTCCCGAAACGTTTCGAATGACACCTTCAGTTCCTTGTCGTCCCACGGGACCTGGATCGCGATGTCGGCGTGCAGGAACTGATGGTCGCGCACCATGTCCACGGAGGCGAGGAATCCCCCGCGATGCGCCTCGGTGACAGGGACCTCGATGAGCGCGGTGTCGCGCGAAAGTCGGGAGACTCGCCGGCCATCCTGGAACATCTCGACCTCGATGGGCTGCTGCGGGAGCCCCGAGTGCACCAGGATGCGTGCAGTCTCGCCCACCCGCACAAGGGAACGCTCCGCGAGGACGAGGAAGGGCAAGGGCAAGTCCATGCGGGGACCGGCCACGACGAACTCGTGCTGCATCTCGCAGGGCGCGCCGAAGGCGTCCGTGGTCCGATAGCGCAGACGGTACGCCCCGGCGGGGAGGGCCGGCAGGGTCAGGGACGCCGCCCCGTCCTTTCCGTGCTCCACGTCCCCGCGCGCGACCTCCCGCCCGTCCTCCCATCCGCGCAGGACCGCGAGGGCGTCGTAGCGCGGGTCCCAGCGCGGGCGAAGCCGATCCCCGCTCGTCTGGAACGTCCCCTTTGGCGGCTCCGGGAGCGGCTGGTCCGCGGGCAGGAGGGCCTGTCTGGGCCCCCGCAAGGTCACGACTCGCCAGGACCCCCGGCCAGGCGCTGGCGCCCCGTTCAGGTCCGTACGCAGGACCTTGATGTCGCCTGGCTGACCCTCTTGCAAGAACCCGACATCGAGCACCGCCCTGGCCTCGACGGCCACGAAACCGACCCGGAACGCCTTGCTCGCGGTGCGCGTCTCGCCCCCCTCGTCCGTGACGTCGGCCTCGACCAGGTACCGGTACGACAGGTCCTTCTGGTCCGCGGCGAGCCGCTCGTCCGCCTCGGGCGTGAAACGGACCTCGAACCGCCCCGCCTCGTCCAGCGCCGCACTCCCGCTCGCCACGACCTGCCGCTGCGCCGCGGGCCGCGGGGCCCACCATCCCCACCACTCCCACCACCACGGCAGGACCGGCTCGCGGCTCACGCGATAGCGCACCTGCCCAGAGGTCACGGGCAGCCCGAAGTAGTAGCGCGCCTCGCCGCGCAGGACCGCGGGGCGGTTCAGGCGCAGGGGCTCGGACGGGTCCAGGACCTGGACCTCGAAGGTCGGACGCTTGTACTCCTCGACCCGGATCACCGCGTGACCGGTCGGGTCCGCGCGCAAGGCCCACTGCCCGAGCAACCGCCCCGCCGGGACCGTGAACTCCCCCGAGGCCGTCCCGTACCGGTTGGTGCGCAGCGTCTTGTCCTCGACCACCTGGCCATTCGCGTCCACGAGCGACACCTGGACCTCCTGGTCCGGCCGGGTCGCGAACCGGGTGCGCTCCGCGTTGCCCTCGAACAGCACGACCTTGAACTTCACGACCTGCGAGGGACGATAGACGCTTCTGTCCGTGTAGATGAGCGTGCCGGACGGCCGGCCGGGCGGAACCTGGTGATAGAAGTACAGGTACTGCGGGTCCACCGCGACCTCGCTCCCCTTCGAGGCCACGACGAAGTGGTACCGGTCGTCCACCCGGCCCTCGAAGACGACCTCCCCATCGGGTCCCGTGACCCGTTCCGCGACGGGCCGGTGTCCGGCGTTCCAGTCATAGCGGTACAGGAGGACCTTGGCGCCCTCCACGGGCTGTCCCGTGGACCCGGACCGCACCCGGACCTCCGCGCGGTCGGCCTCCTGGCGCGTGAGCAGGACCAGGTCCCCGACCACGATGGGCACGGCCTGCATCACGTTGTCGGAACGCCCGAAGCCGGGCCGGGCCGAGGCCACGACCACGTACAGGCCCGGTCTCGTCATGGGCGGGGTCGTCCACGCCTGATGGTGGCGGTAGTCCTTCGTCTCGTCGAGGTCGAGGGTCCATTCGTGCGCGGGCTTCGCGCCCCGCATCAGGCGCTTCACGTCGTCGTGATCGGGCAGCAGGGAGTAGTCCTTCGAGCGCGCCAGGTGGTCGAAGAGGTCCAGCGCGTACGCGCGGAAGTGCAGGCGGCGCAGGTTCTTGTACTGGACACCAACGGACCGCTTCCCGGGCGCGTCCGACGCCATGGCCTGGAGCGAGAACTCCGGGGCCTCGATCCCCTTCTGGATGGAGAGGCAGCGCTGGCCCCCGGCGGTATCCGGGGATTCCTCGTGACACCGCCTCGCCACCTCGTGGGCGCGAATCAGGGCATCCGGCGCGTCCTCCATCTCGACGAAGGAGGCGAGGTCCGCCATCCCCATGGCCCACCAGGGGCGTCCCTCCATCCGGACCAGGCGGCGTTCGAGGTCCTCGCGGATGCGGGCGCGGTCCCCCGCCTGCGTGAAGGCCTCGTGCAGGGAGCGAAGACGCTGAAGGCGGGCCTCGAACGCGGCCTCGGCCTCGCCGCGGGCCTCGTGCCAGGCCTCGAGGTCCCCGAGGACCGCCACCAGGACCTCGAGCGGATGGCGTCCGAGGTCCAGGTCCCCCTCGACGGCGCGCCCGTCCGCGAGCATTGCCCCGAGGTCCAGGCGGAAGACCTCCGCGGACTGGGCCGCGCTCCAGTTGGCGGAGTTCGCGAGCGTCTCTGCGAACAGGTAGGTGACCGCGTCGCGAATCGTGGGTCGGATGCCGTCCGGGTAGTCGTTCGGTTCCAGGAACTCGGCCAGGGCGCGCGCCGGCGTGTCCCCCAGGGCCCCGCGCAGGGCGAAGACCCTGGCGAACGCGGCGCGCGCCTCCTCAAGAATCTGGTCGAAGGTCCAGGCCTTCAGGTCCACCACGTCGCTCGAGACCACGCGCTCGCGCTTGCGGACCTCCCAGCCATACGTGTCGGCGTAGGTGTGCAGCGCGTGCGCGTAGTACAAATCCAGCACGGCGCGGGCCAGGGCGTCGTCCGGCCACGCCGTCTCGCGCAGGAAGCGGACCGCCGTCTCGTAGCCGTGGAGGGCCATGCGCAACTGGGTCAGGCGGACCAGGCACCTCGTCGCCTCCTCCGGGTCCTTCCGGACCCGCTCGATCCGCGCCTCGACCCAGCGCGCCGCCTCCTCGAACTTCTGCTCCTCGATGAGGCGATCGTATTCCTTCCAGGCCACCCCTGGCTTTCCGGACCACATCGGTGTCCCCCCTGGTCGCACGGGCCTCGCGTCCGCCTCGTCGGCAAGACATGGCGGCCCTCCGTGACACGCGAGCCCCAGCAGAAACAGAAGACCCCCGATGGTCCCGCGACACATGGTCCCCTCCGTTCGAAAAGAGCCGATGGGTCATTGGACGTTCGTGGGGCGAAAACGATCTGTCTTCGCCAGAGTCATCCACGATTCCACTGGATCTCCACGTCGTACCGGGCCGGGTTGGACCGGATCCAGGACACGGCATCGGTGACCCTCCAGCCCTCGTAAAGGACTGCGTGCACCGCGCGCACGATGTGGAGGTCCAGGCCCAGGGAGACCGCCTGCCGGTACACGGCGGCCGTGGTCGGTACGCCTTCTGCAACCTGCCTCATGTCCGCCAGGACCTGGGCCGGGGTCTCGCCGGCGGCGAGTCGCTCGCCGAAGCGGTGATTGCGGGACAGCCGCGAGGCGCACGTCGCGATCAGGTCCCCGATCCCGGCGAGCCCGTAGAAGGTGAGGGCGTCCGCGCCGAGGGCGACCCCGAAGCGGGTCATCTCGCCGAGCCCGCGCGTCAGCAACAGGGCCTTGGCGTTCTCTCCCATCTGGAGCGCGTCCACGGCCCCTGCGGCGAGGGCGACGATGTTCTTGAAGGAGCCAGCAACCTCGACGCCGATCACGTCGTGCCCCGCGTAGGTTCGCAACCGCGTGTCGCGGAACAACCCCTGGACCGCCACGATGACCTCATCGTCCGTCGAGGCGATGACGGCCCCGGCCGGCTTACCGGCCATGATCTCCCCCGACAGGTTCGGACCGGACAGCACCCCGATCTTGCGGGCGGGGGTCTCTTCCCGCAGGACCTCGGACATGCGCCGGAAGGTCGCGATTTCGATCCCCTTGGTCGCGTGGACGAGGACCTGGTCCCCCTGGAGGACCTGGCCGACGGTGCGCGCCACGCCCCGGAAGTACTCGGAAGGAACCACGACCAGCACAACCGGCGCGCTCGGCACGAGGCCCTGCAGGTCGGTCGTGGCACGCAGTCCCCGCGGCAGCCGGAACCCGGGCAGGAACAGGTCGTTGACGTGGTGGCGATTGATCGAGTGGACGACCTCTTCCTCGTGGGCCCACAGGACGACCTTCCGGCCGGCCTCCGCGAGCAGGGAGGCGAGCGTCGTGCCGAACGCCCCGCCGCCGATGACCGCGATGTCGAGGTCCCTCTTCAACGTTCACCCCCACCGCGTCGTTCGAATCCTCCAGACCCCACCCCAATCGCTTCCAGCCGACTTCTCATGGTCCGCATGGACCAATTGTTCGCACTCCGCGGTCGCCGTCAACGGCAACGGAACACGACCGCGATGCTCCGAGGGCGGGAGGGTCGTGGTGGGAACGCGACCGTGGCCCGCCTCGCCCCGCGCCAAAGAACCGAACACGAGGACCCGAGCGGGTCGGGCACGGGCTCACGGACCAGATGGTCGCTGACGGGCGAGCGAGACGCGCGGGAGGTCACGGGACCACGACCGTCTCCTCGAAGAGCACCTTCCCGTGTTCCTCGTTGTAAACAGTCAGAGTGTAGTCGCCGGACTTGACCCCGGGCAGCGTGGCCACGACGTCGAACAGACACTGGCAGAAACAGGGCGGGCCACCGCCTTGGCGCTCCACCACCTCGAGGGACCCGGGCCGCGGCGTGAAGCACACCGTGGTGTCGAGGCAACAGTTCAGGACCACGGCCTCGTGGCGCAACGTGACGTCATGGCCGCTGACCTCGATCTTCAGTGTCCCTGCGGGGTCCGCGCCGTAGGGGTCGCCCAAACACTCGCTCTTCTTCGTGGGCACGCACTTCTCGGCCTCCGGGCAATCTTCTGCGCAGTTGCAGACGTGCTCGAACGGGCCGCAGACCCCGTCCCCGCACGGCAGGCAGATATAACATGGACATTTTGGACACGAACATCCCTCGACCGCCCCGATGTCGCAGTCGGGCACCGGCTTCAGGGCCGGGCAACACTTCCCCGCGGTGTTGAAATCCAGGAACGTTTCCCCGAGCCCCAGGCACTCGCCGCCGCAGTCGGCCGGGCAGTTGCAGAGGTTCTCTCCCTTCCCGCACTGCCCGTCCCCGCACTTCGTGCACAGCGAGGCCCCGACGCAAGGGAGGCAACCGCCCTCCCCGTCCGGGGCATCGCACGGGACCTTCACGAGGCCCGGGCAACACTTGGGGGGATCCGGAATCACCGGGATGGAACCACCCTCCTCGACGCACGCCGCCGGCGCGCAGTCGGCCGGGCAGTTGCACTCGTTTTCGAACGGCCCGCACTCCCCGTCCCCGCAGGGCAGGCAGATGTGGCACGGGCAGTCAGGGCAGGCGCACCCCATCTCCGTCGGTACGCAGTCGTCCATCGGCTTGAGGCCCTCGCAGCACCGGCCCTCGGTCTCGAAGTCCATGAACTGCCCCCCGCGCCCCAGCCACTCCCAGCAGTCCGCCGGCCAGGTGAAGCGG
>JBBIPO010000119.1:0-11739 GCA_037442805.1 Deltaproteobacteria bacterium | reverse complement strand
GGCCCCGTCTTCGCGCGCAGCGAGCGAAGCGAGCGAGCGCGAGAGGACGGTCCACTGGACCGTTCTCCCCAGCGACGCCACCGTCCACCGGGCGATGGCTCCCGACCTTCACTCCCTTCGGTCGTTCAGGCCGGCGCTGGAGACCCCCGTTTTGCGAGGGTCGCCAAGGCGGGGAGTGTGTCCAATGGCGATTCTCCCCCCGACCCCCGGACCGTGACCAAGACGTGACGAACAAGCGGGAATATTCGGGGATTTGGGGGCAATCCAGGGTATTCGCCCGAAGCCCGGGAGGTCCACCATCGCCTGATTTGTCGCGGTTTTTCGGTGCCCCCGGCGTGATTCGAACACGCGGCACGCAGGGATTAGGAATCCCCGGCTCTATCCTACTGAGCTACGGGGGCCAACGCGACAGGAAGGGTACGACGGAGCGATGTCGGCGTCAACGTCGTCCCTGGTCGCCAGGGCGGATTGACTAGGTCACGAGTTTCCGACCGTGAACAATCGAGGGGCACACGATTCGGTGGGTGCTGGGCTCGAGGGGCGTGCGTTTGCGGGACTTCTGCCGGCAAGACCCCGAAAAACGCACGGGCACGGGGTCGGGATCAGCGCTATTCCGTGCGTGATCGGAGGTTCTGAATGACATCCCCCGGAAAAACGCACGCGATCCGCACACCCGGCGTGCGTTTCTTTGGCTTCCGCCTGCAGAACCCCGAGAAACACACGCCCATCCCTCTGGCCCGAGGTAATTCGTTGGTCCAAGTGCCCGGGCGGGGCCGTGCCGGACGCACGTTTTCCGCACCCGCGGCCCGACAGCGGCGCCACACCTCGCCGCCACGGCCAGCACGGCAAGAATCAAGGGGGCGGTTGCGGGTCAGCGGCGGGCGTGGTATGGAAGCGGCGAGGAGTGAAGATGGTCGGGGATCGCAGGCGTCCGGGGCTCCTGGTGGTGGACGACGACGAATCGGCCCTCGAGTCCCTGCGCCAGATTTTCGAACACGAAGGATTCGCGGTTTCCCTGGCTCGCAGTGGCGAGGAGGCCATGAATGCCCTCCGGTCCGACGGTCACGAGGTCGTGCTCGCGGACCTGCGAATGCCGGGGATGGACGGGCTGGACCTCCTGCGGGCGATCAAGGCGACCCGGCCCGACACCGAGGTCGTGATCATGACCGCCTTCGGCACCATCGAGAAGGCGGTCGAGGCCATGCGGGAGGGCGCCTACGATTTCGTGACCAAGCCCCTGAAGCGCCCGCTCGTGGTTCGCAGCGTGACCCGCGCGCACGAGAAGGCCGCCCTCAAGGCCGAGAACCTGGCCCTCCGCCAGGAACTCGACGCCGTGGCCGGGGAACGCAACCTCGTCGGAACGAGCCCGGCCATGCGCAAGGTCCTGGACACCATCGCCCAGGTCGCGTCCGCCTCCGCCACGGTCCTGCTGCAAGGGGAATCCGGCACGGGCAAGGAACTCGTGGCGCGCGCCATCCACCGCAGGAGCCCGCGCGGCGGCGGGCCGTTCGTGGCGATCAACTGCGCGGCCATCCCGGTCACTTTGCTGGAGTCGGAACTCTTCGGCCACGAGCGCGGGGCCTTCACCGGGGCCTTCGCGCGCCGCGAGGGGCGCTTCAAGATGGCGGACGGGGGGACTCTGTTCCTCGACGAGGTCGCGGAACTCGACCCGATGGTGCAGGCCAAACTGCTGAGGGTCTTGCAGGAAGGTGAGTTCGAACGCCTGGGCGGGACCCAGACCATCCACACGGACGTCCGGGTCATCGCCTCCTCCAACCGTCCCCTGCTCGACCTGGTCCGCGCGGGGAAGTTCCGGGAGGACCTCTTTTACCGCCTCCACGTCATCACGATCACCCTCCCCCCGCTCCGGGAGCGGATCGAGGATGTCCCTCTGCTGGCCCAGCACTTCCTGGACCGGTTCGCCAGGCGAAACCGCAAGGACGTCCGCATGATTTCGCGCGAGGCTCTCGAGTTGCTGCTCGCCCACGACTGGCCAGGGAACGTCCGGGAACTCGAGAACACCATCGAGCACGCGGTGGTGCTCTGCCGGAGCGACACGATCCGGGTCGAGGACCTGCCGGACCTGATCGCTCGCGATGATCACGCCCGCCACTACCTGACGATCCAGCTCGGAACCCCCCTCGAGGACATCGAGCAGCAGGTCATCCAGCAGACCCTCCGGATGACGAAAGGGAACAAGAGGCTCGCCGCGCAACTGCTGGGGATCGCGACGCGCACGATCTACCGGAAACTCGAGACCTGACGCCGGTCAGCCGGGCCCGACGAGCGACCGGTACTGGCGCGCGTATTCGAGGTAGTGGGCCGCCGACGCCTCCAGGGCCGCGACCTCTTCGGGGGTCAGGGGCCTGCGCACCCTCGCCGGGACCCCCACTGCCAGGTGCCGGTTCGGAATGACCATCCCCTCGGGGACCAAAGCCCCCGCGCCGACCATTGCCTCCTCGCCGACCACCGCGCCGTCCAGGATCACCGCCCCCATCCCGATCAGACAGCGGCGTCCGAGGCGCGCGCCATGGACCACCGCCCGGTGGCCCACCGTCACCTCGTCCTCGATGACGCAGGGGGTCCGGCCGAGGCTCTCGTGGACCACGCACCCGTCCTGGACGTTCGCGCGCCGGCCGATCCGCACGGCCCCGACGTCCCCACGGATGACGCTTCCGAACCACACGGACGACTCCGGACCGATCTCGACGTCCCCGGTGATCACCACGGGTTCCAGCACGATGGCGTCCGGGTCCACCCGGGGAAAGCGACCCGCGAATTCCAGGAGCATTGCCCCCCCTCACGCGAGGTCCAGCAGGGCCTTCACGGTCGCCTGGACCCCCTGCCACAACTCCCCGATCCCGCCCGCCAGCCTGTACGCGGGGGATGTGGCGCTGCGGTTCGCCGCGTCCACCACACACTCGGTCGCCTTGCACTCGACGTGTGTCTGCCCGAGCGCCGCGATCGCACCGGCCACCCCAACATCGCACCCGATGGTCATCCGCGCCCCCTGCACGCCCGCGTCCTTCAAGACCTTCGCGAGGATCGGAGGGGCGATGCACAGCGCGGCAAGCGGTTTGCGCGCGGACCACATCTCGCGCAGGAAGGCCGCGACCGACGGCTCCACCTGCATGTCGCTCCCCGCCGTCGCGAACGACGACAGGTTCAGGGCGGCGCCGTATCCCCCCGGCAAGATCGCGGCATCCAGTTCCGACACGCGCAGGTCGTTGACGGGACGGAGGTCGCCGCGAGCGATCCGCGCGGCCTCCACCAAGACGTTGCGGGTCTCGCCATGGACCTCCTTCTGCGTCCGGTGGTTGACGACCCTGGTCTGATTTCGGTCCGGCGCCGCAATCACGGCCCTGGCTCCGGCCAAGTCCAGCGCCAGCAGCGTCAACGTGGCCTCGTGGATCTCGGCCCCATCGAAGACCCCGCACCCGGACAGGATGACCGCTACCTTCTTCTGGCTGTCCATTTGATCCTCCACGTTCGCACCCGCCCCTTTCTTGCCACACCCGAACCGCGTTGTCGAGCCCCTGCCCCCCTGGCCCTTCCCCGCGCTATCATCCCCGTCCGTGGACGATGCCCTTCACGTCATCGTCGGGAGCCTGCTGACATTCCTGGTGCACGGGGCGCTGTGGGCCGGGGCCGGGAGCATGGCCGCGATGCTCTCGCGGGCCACGGGGCTTGCGGACCGGTTCCTCGCCACCTTCTCGCTGGCAACGCTCCAGGCGGTCGGCGTCACCCTCGCCGCGGCGGCGCTGGGCCTGTTGACCCCCGCCGTCGTCGGGGGCGCGAGCCTGACCGTGTCCCTGGCCCTCTATTTGATTGGCCGCGTCGTTCGACAGGACCCCGCGGCCGACGCGGTCCAGACCACCGGCTGGTTTCGAGCGCACACCCGCGCGTGGCGGGACTCCGTTCGTTCCGACCCGTGGCCCCTGCTCGTGACGCTTCCTGGCCTTGCCTTCTATCTGTTGCTCTTCCTTCACGCCCTCCCGCGACCCCCGATGGGGTTCGACCCCCTCAACTACCACCTGACCATCGCCGCGACCGCCATCCAGACCCACGGGTTCCCCATCGTGTTCCTGCCGCCGTACTTCGACCTCTACGCCTGGTTCCCGGCCAACGGCGCCGTGTTCTCGGTCTGGGCCATGTTGTGGATGGGCTGCGACCTGTGGCTCGCGCTGGTCCACGTCCCCTTCCTGACCGCCCTCGTGGTCTCGCTCTACCTCCTGGCGCGCGACCTGGGACTCGAACGCGCCCCCGCCGCCGCCCTGACCAGCGCATCCGTCACCGTCCCCATGTTCGCGATGCTCGCGACCGAGGCCTACGTCGAGGTCCCGCTGTGGGCCACGTTTTTCGTGGCCCTGCGATTCGCGCTCGCATCGGCCCGCGGGCATCCTCGGCTCTTCGCGCTCGTCGCGGGCCTGTGCGGAGTCCTCGCGGGGACCAAGACCGTCGGGCTGTTCCTCGCGTTCCTGGTGTTCGCGGCCCATGCTTCGGTCGCCTTCCGCCCGAGCCTCCAATGCGTCCGCGTCCTTCTTCGGAGGGCCGCATACCTTCTGGCGGGCCTTCTCGTATTCGGTTCGTTTTTCTATATTCGCAACTACATTCAATCGGGAAACCCGATTTACCCCATGCCGGTACGCCTGTTCGGGCACGAGGTCTTTCCGGGCCAGGCGGCCCTCGACTCGCGTCTGGCCGCGACCACCGTGGCCGCCCACCTCGACTACCTGTGGCCAAGCGGCCGGCTCCTGCGAGCGGTCCTCGGGGAGGTCTTCACCCCGAACGCCTCGTGGGGCCTGGGTCCCACGGGACTCACGGCCATCCTGTTGGGGATTCCCTTCGGACTGAAGGGACTCGCCACGCGAACCGACCGCCAGACCCCTGTCCTGTTTCTCGCGGGGCTGTCGCTGGTCGTCGCGTGGTTCTTCCTTCCGTACGGAGGCAAGTTCCTGTTCTCGAACGTGCGGTTCGCCTACCCGGGCGCCGTCCTCCTTGGCCTGGTCGCGGCATCCGGGCTTGCACGGATTCTACCTTCCGGTTCGCCGTTTTGCGTGGCCGGTACCCTGTTGCTTCAAGGCGCAACGTTCTTTTTCACAAACATCACGGTTACCACAACCTCCGGGGTGGCCGTGGTGACCGTGGTCGTGGCCGCCGGTCTGGCCGTCCTTGCGCGGGGCCCCGTATCGGGCCACCGCATCGTGGTCGGGGGATGGCCGGCCTCGCGTCCGCGCCGCGCGCTCGTCGTCGCCGGGCTCCTCGGCATCGTCCTCTTCGGCCTGGTCCAGTGGCACGACGCACGGGACCGGAATCGCATCGCCTCGTACCGCGAAGCGACCGAGCCCTACCAGTTGCAAGTCGCCGAGTACGCGGACTGCCTGGCCGCCCTCGGCCGCCACGCGCCACGCGGCCGCCTGGCCGTGGCCCTGGAACCCCACCGCCGCGGCTTTCTGTTCCCGCTGTTCGGCTCCCATTTCCAGCGCGAGGTCCTGTACGTCCACAACGGCCCCGAGGACTCCCGCCTCCACTCGGACTACCCCTACGGCAACCCGCGCCTGCATCCGGACCACGACTCCTGGCTGCGCCACCTCGCCGCCGCATCTCCGGATGCGCTGCTCGTGTTCCTGGACCCGGTCGAGGGTGAGGTCCCCATCGAGTCCCGCTGGGCCTCGACCCGACCGGACCTGTTCCGGCTCGAGTTCCGCTCGGACCGGTGCGAACTCTATCGAATTGACAACCGCCAGTTGCTCGGGTACCGTTGAGGCGTTCACCCCGCGGAGGTCATCGCGGTGCGTATCGGGATGGTCGCGTTCTTCCTGGCGCTCGTGGCGATCGGTTGCTCCGGGTCCTCGAGGTCCGCCCGGTCGTCGGACACCGCCCCTGTCGCGACTCTCGCCACGGGAACCACGGCGGAGGGGCAGACCGTCCGGCAATCGGACCTCGACGGGGACGGGAGGCCGGACGTCTTCTCGTACTACCGCGAGGAACCCGGGCGAGAGGGCACAAAGGACCTCATCCTCGTGCGCAAGACGCTCGACGTGAACCAGGATGGCAAGCCGGACGTCACCCAGGAGTTCGACGCCCGGGGACGACTGGCCCGCGAAAGCCTCGACATGGACTTCGATGGCCGCACGGACGCGCTGCGGGAATACCAGGATGGCCAGCTCGTCCGCGAGCAACTGTCGTCCCGCTTCGATGGTCGCTTCGATGTCCGCAAGTTCTACGAGAACGGCGTCCTCGTCCTGAAGACGGTGGACACGAAGGGCACGGGGGCCTTCGACGAGTTCCAGTATTTCGTGAACAATCAGCTGGAACGAATCGGGTGGGACCGCGACGGGGATGGCAAGCCCGAGGTCTTCGAAAACAACCCTGCCGCCGCGCAGTAGGCGTTCCCCGGGGTGGGACGGCCCGGTGCGCTGCCACCTCCCCATCCGGTCACCGTGAAGGGAGGGACAAGGACCATGCGAACGGACCTCTACACCCGCGTGGTGCTCACGGTCATTGCCGTGGCCCTGACCGTGATCGCCGCCTTCCAGATCCGCTGGGCCGTCACGCCCGATGTCCTCGCCGGACCCGCGAAGCCCGGGGTCCAGCGCGTCGTCGTCTGCGACGAGTCCGGCGACTTTTGCGCCCGGGTGGACGAGACGAGCCGCCTGTTCGTGAAGTAGGGACCCGCCCGCGACCCGACGTCAGACGCGGCGCACCCGGACGCCCGCCTCCTCCAGGAGCCTCGCGGCCGCTTCGGGCAATGGGTACGCCGTGCGATAGACGACCTCGGCCAGCCCCGCGTTGATGATCATCTTCGTGCAGATCAGGCACGGCGAGAATGTCGTGTAGAGGGTCGCCCCCCGAAGCACCACCCCGTGATACGCGGCCTGGACGATCGCGTTTTCCTCGGCGTGGCAGCAAAGGCAGTCCTGTAGATTCGACCCGGACGGGGCGAGGGACAGGCATCGCTCGCAGCCCCCGTCCGAGCAGTTGGTCGTGCCTCGCGGCGTGCCGTTGTACCCGGTCGAGATGATCCGCCGGTCCTGGACGATGACCGCCGCGACCCTGCGCTTCACGCACGAGGAGCGCGAGGCCACGACCTCGGCGATCTTCAAGAAGTACTGGTCCCAGTCCAGCCGGGGAACGCGCGCGGCGGCCTGGCGAAAGACCGCCTTCACCCGCTCCCGGAGGTCGGCGATCGAGCCGTCGTTCACCACGACGAAATCGGCGAGCGCGAACGTTTGCAAGAGTTGCTGCGCCGCAGGGTCGTCGCTCGCGAGTTCCCGCGCCTCCGCTTCCTGGAATGCGGCGATGTCCCGCGTATCCCCCGGCCTCGCGCGGGCCATGCTCCGGGCGAAGCGAACCTCGATCGGGGCCTCCACCCGCACCAGGAAGAACCCCTCGCACCCGCGCAGATACTGGACCTCCTCCGGGTTGCGGATCGAATCCACGACCTGGTTGAGGCCCTGCGTGAACCGGGCCGCCACCCGGCGCGCGAGCACGTCGCGGCCATGCTCCACCCGCAGCCGCGTGCCCCACTCGATCAGGGCCTGCCGCGTCTCGGGGACCCCGTTGCGTCGCAACTCGTCCCGCAGTTCGTCGGACAGCGAGAAGTACTCGAAACCGCCCTCGCGCAGGATGCGCGCGACCTCCCCCTTCCCCGCGGCGTTCGGACCCGTCAGGCCGAGGATCATCGTGGTCCTCCATTGACACGAGCCGAGAAACTCTCGACAATACGCCGTCCTTGTTCGGCGTCCCCGGCGTGGCCCCAGGTCGTCCAGAAGTCGGCAGGGCGCGACGATCGAGGCCACGGACGGGACGGACCAACGGGAGTTGGCACGCATGATTCGAGGGAAGATGGCTTACAAGACCCAGGTCCGGCTGGACGCAGTCGTTCAGTGCAAGCCCCAGCGGCTCGAGCTCCCGGTCGAGAAGTGCCTCGATGCGTACGTCGAGGCCAACGCCTTCGGAAACAAGGATTCGTGCTGTTTTCGGTGCCCGCACGGCCAGCGAATTCGCAACATGATCGCCCGGTCGTGACCCCGAGTGGTCCATCGGGTCGCCGCAACGCCTCCGGTCGGCCCCGCCGGCCCTTGCGTGCGCGGACCTCGTCGGGCACGGTCAAGCCCCTTCCCGGATGGCAACGACCTCGCCCCGCGTCCCCGACTTCTTGGCGCGGTAGAGCGCCCGGTCCGCCATCGCCATCAGTTCCTCGGGGTTCTCGGGGCTCCGGCCGTCGCACATGGCCACGCCGATGCTGGCCGAGGGCGTCACCCGTTCGGTCCCCACCGTGAAGACCCGGCGTCTCGTCGCCTGCGCGACCCTCCTGGCCACCACGAGGCCGGCCTCCAGGTCCATGTCGGGCAAGAGGGCCGCGAATTCGTCCCCGCCCCACCGGGCCGCCACGTCCATCCCCCGGACCGACTCCTTCAGGGCCGTCGCGACATTCCGCAGGAGCGTGTCGCCGGCCGCGTGGCCGAACCGGTCGTTCACCTCCTTGAGGTTGTCCACGTCCAGCATCACGACGCAGAATGGCGACCCGGACCGCTGGGCGCGCTCGAACTCCTCGGACAGTCGCGCCTCCAGGTATCGCCGGATATAGAGGCCCGTCAGGCCGTCCACGGTCGCCATGCTGTACAGGCGCCAGTTCTCGACCGCGATGGCCGCCTGGCGGGCGATGCTCTCGACCAGGCGCCGCTCGCGGCCACTCGCCCGCACACCGGCGCGCAGGACCAGCGACAGGTGCCCCACGTCCGTTCCGTTGGGTCCGACCATGGGCCTTGCGATGACCTCTCCAATGTCCGGGCGCCCCCCACCGCCGACGCGCATGGGGCTGGTCGGAGGCCCCGCGTGCTCCGGGAAAACCCCTGACGCGCTCCCGAGGGACTTCAGGACGGCCTCGTAAATGGCCGGCTTGTCCGTCCGGTCGCGAGCCCGGACATACGTCCGACCCTTCTCTCCGTTCGACCCCCGGGCGATCAGAACCACCCCCAGTCCATCCTCCACGGCATCGAGCAATGAAATGCCGATCCGCCGCCCGACCTCCTCGATGTCGAGGGTCGAGGCCGCGGCGCGGCCCGCCTCCTCGACGACCGCGAGTTCCTCGGCCTTCTCGCGGGCGGCCTGGGATTTCATCCACATCCGCCGAAAGACCTCGCTGAACACGACGTACGACACGGACAACGAGAGGAGGGCCAGGATGTTTCGTTCGCGATAGACGATGACCAGGGCGAAGCCGACCGGGACAAAGACCGCCTCCGCGGCCAGCCCCGGGCCGACGACCTCCCGGAAAATGCGGTCCCACGAGAGCCGATTCAATCGGTAGGACAAGGTCACGACCGCGAACTGTGGGACGGTCAGCATAGCCAGGGTCGTGACGTACAAGACGATCAAGGAACCGAAGACGCCGCTTCCGACCTCGGCGAACCGGGACGCCGGGTCGTAGAACAGCCCGATGCCCACCACGATCGCGGCGCTGATCACGGGGCCGAACAGCAGTTTCGCCGCCGACACGAGCGGCGGCCACGGTTCGCGCGCCGCCACCTCCCGGTTAACCAGGTCCACGATCCCGCGCAGCAGCATGGCCAGGAACACCACGAGCGTCGCGGGTCCCGTCCCGAGCGTCAAGAGGGACGCGACATAGACCCCCGTGTCGAGCGAGAAGGTGACCATCCCCGCGAGCCGGAAGGACAGCAGCCGCGAGATGAAGGCCAGGGCCAGGAAGGTCACGAACGCGTCCGGGTCCTGCCGTACCGACTCCACGAACACGTCGCCCCGGGAGTTCGCGGCCACGCCCAGGCAGACGAGGCCCACGAGCCCCATGACGCTCACGTACAGGATGTGCGCCCTGGTGAACGGCCCCAGCCGCGTGTCCGTCATGCCCTGGTCGCCCCCTGACGTCGGCCGGATTGTAGATCGGACCGGACGCCCGAGGAAGCAGTCCGTCGTCAGTCCGCGACCCTGCGGAGCCCTTCCTCCGTCCGGGTCCAGTCCTCGTCCACCTGGACGAACAGGTCGAGGAAGACCCGCGGCCTCCGACGGCGACCGGACGACGGGCTCCCGCCCGCGAGCAGGGCCTCGATCTCGCGCCGGGCCGCGGTGCCGATCCGACGGATCATCGCCCCGCCCTTTCCGACCACGATCCTCTTCTGGGAGGGCCGCTCGACCACGACCGTGGCCGCAATTCGGGTCAGCGGACCTTCCTCGAAGGACTCGACGCGGACGGCGGTCGAGTACGGGACCTCTTGACGCGTGAACAGGATGACCTTCTCGCGGATCAATTCGGCGGCCACGAAGCGCAGGGGACGGTCGCTCAGCACGTCGGCCGGGTAGAGGGGAGGCCCTGGCGGCAGCCTCGCCACGACCTCGCCCAGGAGGTCCTCGAGACCGTCCCCGGTCACCGCGCAGACCGGGACGATGGACGCGGGTGCCCAGCAGCGGTGGATCTCGTCCATCAACGGCAAGAGCGCGGGTTTCGCCACCAGGTCCACCTTGTTGATCGCCACGATGACGGGACGCCCCGCCGCGCGCGCCCGCTCCAGCACGGGGCCGTCCTCGACTCGGCACGTCTCGGGGTCGCCCGCGTCCGTCACCACCAGGGCGACGTCGCAATCGGCGAGCGCGGCCGTGGCCTCGGTGACCATCCGGCGATTGAGCGCCCGGTGGGGTTCGTGAATCCCTGGCGTGTCCTGGAACAGCACCTGGAACCCCGGGCGCGTCAGGACCCCCAGGATGCGCTCCCGCGTCGTCTGGGGCTTCGGGGTCACGATGGCCATCTTGGTCTTCAGGAAGGCGTTCAGCAGCGTGGACTTCCCGACATTGGGCCGCCCCAGGATCGCCGCGACCCCGCAGCGATGTTCCGACGACCCCGCGTTCCTCTCGAGCGGCGACTGGTTCGCCCTATCCACCGGCCCCCCTTCCGTCCTGACCCCGGACCGCCAGGAATCCGCGCACCTCTCCGGCCGCGTCCCGCAGCGGGCGGACATCGCGCCACGCCCCGGACCCCGCCAGGCGCTCGCGGACCCAATCCCGGTGCGACGCGGTCCCGACCTCGACCACCAGCAAACCGCCTTGCTTCAGTCTGGACGGCGCCTGCGCGATCAGACGGTCCGACACCTCCCGTCCCTGGTCCCCGCAGAAGAGGGCCATGGGCGGCTCGAAGCCCCTCGCGCCGGGGTCCACCGGGTCGTCTTCCGACACGTAGGGCGGGTTCGACACGATGACGTCCACGAGCCCGCTGGCCGCCAGCGACTCCAGTACGTCCATGCGCACGAAACGGACCCGCCCGTCCGGCACGATCCGCGCCGCGTTCGAGCGGGCCACGGACAACGCACCCTCCGAGAGGTCGGTCGCCACCACGCGAACGGTCGGATGGTGGGCCGCGACGGCGCACGCGATGGCACCGCTCCCCGTCCCCACGTCCACCACGACCGGCGCGTCGCGCCCGCGCAGCCCCTCGAGCACCGCGTCCACCAGGGTCTCGGTCTCCGGCCTTGGGACCAACACGTCCCTCGTCACCTCGAACACGATCCCGTAGAACTCGCGACGGCCTGTGATGTAGGCGACCGGCTCCCCTGTCCCCCGCCGGCGGACGTACTCCCGGAGGGTCGCGGTCTCGGCGGCGTCGAGCGGCCGCTCCGGGGCCAGGTACAGGTCGAGTCGCTGCGTCCCCAGGGCGTGGGCGGCCAGGATTTCCGCGTCCAGCCGGGGGGTCGGCGAACCCCGATCCTTCAAATACTTTGACGTCAA
>JBBIPO010000118.1:0-11752 GCA_037442805.1 Deltaproteobacteria bacterium | reverse complement strand
CGGCGCCCGCGCTGCGGGCGCGTCGCAATCCGCGCCTACAGCGCGGATTGCTCGATCAAGGGCGAGATTCATTTCGCGTTCCATGGTGGTAGAGTCTGGCCCGGTAGGCCTCGCAGGAGGCAACCCGTGACGCGGCGATGGTGGACGATCGTGGCGGCTGGATTGATGGCCTGTTCCTCCGGAGGCGGGGGGACGCCCGCCGACGGCGACGGGATCGAGGATATCGCGGGCGCGGACGTTCCTTCCCGCGAGGTCCCAGAGGATGGTCCGGGCGACGCTCTGGATGCCCTGGACGAGGGCTCTCCAGCGGACACCGGATGCGCCGAGGGCGACTGGTCGTGCTCGGAGGACGGCTACACCTTGCGCCGGTGCGTGGGGGGGCAGTGGGTCGAGACCGCGTGCATGGCGAACGAACGACGACTGTGTGAGGGCGGGGCGTGCGTGGACCCGTGGCGGTACGGGTCTCCCACGTGGGGGACCTGCCCGGACGACCCGCTGGCGACCGGCGGAACCCTCGCCCAGAAGGCCGCGTGGTACGACGGGATCGCGCGCCGGTTGCACCTTCACCCGTCCCTGAAGTGGGTCATGGGGGTGACGCTGCCCAAGGTGGAAGTCGCCTGCCCGCAAGGGAAGACAGCGCCTTGCTTCGATGCGGCTGTTTCAGAGGCCGAGGCGACCTGGGCTGACGTGGAGCGCTGGCACTCGGGCGAGAACGACGGCCTGTGGAGCGGGCTCTACCTGGCCTCCCAGGCGTATCGGTGGGCGGTCACGAAGGACCCGCAGGCGCTCGAGAACATCCGCATCCTGCTGGAAGGGGAAATCACGCGGATGAAGATCACCGGGGTCCCCGGGGTCTTCACGCGGCAGTTCATCCCGCCGGGCGTCGCGGGCATCGCGTGCCCGCAGGACGACGCGGCCTACGTCACGGACGTCGAGAAGGACGACAACCGCTGGGTCCAGATCCGGGACGACGGGTGCGTGTGGGTCATCCCGCACGACACGATGCAGTGGACGAAGACGGACCACTGCGGGCTGGACGAGTTCGCGGGGTGGTGCTTCCTGGACAACGTGAGCCAGGACGAGTACGCGGGGCACATGTTCGCGCTGGGGGCCCTGTGGCGGCTGGTCGAGGTCCCGGACGTGCGCGAGGCTGTGCGGGACCTGGTCGAGCAGGTCGGGGTGCACCTGATGCAGAATCACCTGGCCATCGTGGACTGGGACGGCCGCGTGACGGAGCACGGGAAGTTGTGGGCGACCTCGTTCGCCGACACACCGGGCTTCCTGGCCGCGGAGTCGCTCGCGTTCCTCAAGATGGCCGTCGAGGTGTCGGGCCGCGAGGACCTGCGCGACTTCTACGAAAATTGTTTGCTGCAACGTTCCGGCCCACGCCCCTGCCTGCCATGGCCTCTGGAAGTGGAGGACCCGAAGCCATACACGGAATTCCTGCCGATGATGTGGGCTTACGTTGGCGAGAAAGGCGGCTGCAAGAGCAACTTCAACAACTACTCGATGGTGATGTCCTATCTGCACCTCCTGATGTGGTTCGAGGGCGACCCGGGGGTCCGCGAGGTGGCCCAGGAGGTGCTCGACAGGGAGTTGATGCGCTACGACAGCCCGAGGGCCCTGATCACCCACAAGAACACCTGGTTCGACTTCATCTGGGCCGCCGGAAAACGTCTGGGTCCGGGCAGCGACGGACCGGCGTTGCAGGCCGTCGAGGATGCAATCTGTTCGCTGAAGGAATTTCCCGCGTCGAAGCATCAGCAAGCGAGGAACACCTGGGACGAGTACCCGCACTATTGCGACGGGAGGCTCGGGGACTCGCAGACCGAGTTCCCGATCCCGGTCGCGGAGCGGTGCGTGCGGACCTTCCTGTGGTGGGCGAGTCCCTACGACCGCGAGACGTGCGACGAGAAGACCTGGGAGATCCGCCAGCCCGCGGACTACCTGCTGGCGTACTGGATGGGGCGGTACTACGGGTTCATCGGCGAGGACATGTAGAACGGGGAGGTGGGGCGATGGCGATCCGGACGAGGTTCACGGAGCTGTTCGGGGTGGAGCACCCGGTGGTGGGCGGGGCCCTGATGCACCTGTCGCGGGCCCCGCTTGTCGCGGCGGTGTCCGAGGCCGGGGGGCTCGGGGTCCTCGCATCCGCCATCTTCCGGGACCGCGAGTCGTTCCGGGACGAACTGCGACGGATCAAGGACCGGACAAACCGCCCGTTCGCCGTGAACCTGAACCTGTTCCCGATGATGCGGCCCGTGGACAACCGCGACTACCTGGACGTCCTCGTCTCGGAAGGCGTGCGGATCGTCGAGACCTCGGGCCATGAACTTCCCGAGGGTTTGGTCGCGGACATCAAGGCCGCGGGCCTGAAATGGATGCACAAGAGCGCTGCGGTCCGGCATGCGCAGCGGGCCGAACGCCTGGGGGCGGACGCGGTGACCGTCGTGGGCTACGAGAACGGCGGGGCCACGGGGAAGTACGACGTGACCACGATGGTCCTGGTGCCGGCCACGCGCGAGGCGGTCCGGGTCCCGGTCATCGCGGGCGGCGGCGTGGTGGACGGACGGGGACTGGCCGCGGTCCTCGTACTCGGGGCGGACGCGGCGATCATCGGCAGCCGTCTGGTCCTGACCGAGGAATGCGGCGTGCACGAGAACGTCCGCAAGGCCCTGATCGAGGCCGGCATCTACGACACGACGCTCGTGATGCGCTCCATCGGGATGACCCACCGCGTGCTGGTGAACGAGGCGTCCCGCAAGGTGATCGAGATCGAGGCCCGTGGCGGAGGCCTGAACGAGTTGCTTCCCCACATCATCGGAGAGCAGACTCGCAAGGTCTATTTCGAAGGCGACGTGGACGCGGGCATGAACTACATCTCGCAGGCCGTGGGGTTGATGCGCGATGTTCGTCCCGCGGGTCAGGTGGTCCAAGACATGGTCCGCGAGGCGGAGGCCATCTTCCGCGGATTCGCGGCGTCAGCGTAAGCCGAACGCCCACGCGAGGCTCACCTTCCCGACCAGGAACGTTCCGTACACGACCAGGAGGAGCCCGGCCACGCGCGGGATCCACACGGCGCGCGGACCCAGGTGGATGCGGCCGCGGTGGGCGAGGTGCGCGACGATGCCGAACCACCCCATCACGCCCGCAAACACGCCGGCGGCGGCCACGATGCCTTCCAGCCGGTCGAGACCGGCCAAAGCCGTGCCCGCCAACAGGACCCACGACACGACCAGCGCGGGGTTCGCCACGCTGACCGCGACCCCGGTCGCGACGTAGCGCAGGAAGGTACGCGCCTCGACCGGACGGGGCGGCGAGGGGTGTTCGAGGTCCACGGGCCGGCGCGTCGCGGTGAAGGCGCCGAACAGGATCAGCATGACCCCGCCGACGGCGAGGAACGTTTCCTGGAGGCGCGGGGAATGCTCGAAGACGACCCCGAGTCCCGACACGACCGCGAAGCAGTAGACGAAGTCCACAAGGGCCCCCCCCAGCCCCACGGCGAGGGCCCGTGACAGAGACTTGCGGATGGCCGTGTCCGCCACCGCGGCGCTTGCCGGTCCTAACGGGAGCCCGGCGACGAGTCCCAGTACGAGACCACGAACGAGGACCTCGACCATCATTCCATGCCCCGGCACCCACCTCGCTGCGTTGCGAACGCGTCCGGCCGGACCATAGCAGAGACCGATCGAAGTGGCGAGAGGAATCGGGCATCCAGGGTCCGGCACCCGGGGTCCGGCAGGGACTCCGCGGCGGGCACGGTCACGGACGCGGTCCCGGTCACTGTCTCCGTTCACGGTCACAAGAGCCGCTAGCGGCCGGCGCGTTCCCCCGACCCCCTGACCTGTCCGAGCGCCTCCGCAGCGGCGCGCAGGCGCTGGGCCACGGCGGGGCGGCCGATGGCGACTAGGGTCTCGAACAGGGGGGGCGTGGCGCGGCGACCGGTCGCCGCGATGCGCACGAGCATGAACAGGTCACCGGGCTTCCAAGACAGCGAGGCCGCCAGGTCCCGCATCCGGGCCTCCAAGGTGGCGGCATCGTAGGACGGGACCTCGTTGAGGACCTCGTGGACCGCCTTGAGGGCCTTCGCGGCATCTTTCGGCGCCAACCCCTGGACGGCGCCGACCAGTTCCTGGACCGGCAGGGGCATCTTCGGGTGCGTGAAGTACCAGGTCTTCTCGGGGAACTCACCCAGGGCGTCCACGCGCTCGCGGATCAGGGGGACCAAGGCCTCGATGTTCTCGAGGGAGAAGACGGTATCCCGGATCCGGCGGGCCAGCTCCTTCGGGTCCATCGCCCGCACGTAGTTCCCGTTCAGCCACAGCAACTTGTCGAGATCGAAGACGGGCCCGCCGAGGTGAATGCGCTCAAACGAGAACTCGCGCACGAAGTCGTCCAGGGTGAAGACCTCGCGCTCGTCGGGCATGGAGTGGCCAAGGAGCGCGAGGAAGTTCAGCATCGCCTCGGGGAGGATGCCTACGCGCCGGTAGAAGTCCAGCGACACCGGGTTCTTCCGCTTCGAGATCTTGGAGCGGTCCGCGTTGCGCAGGAGGGGCAGGTGGACGAACACGGGGGGCTTCCACCCGAAGGCGCGGTACAGGACGACGTGCTTGGGCGTGGAGTTCAGCCATTCCTCGGCGCGGATCACGTGCGTGATGCCCATCAGGTGGTCGTCCACGACGTTCGCGAGGTGGTACGTCGGAAAGCCATCGGACTTCAGGAGCACCTGGTCGTCCATCTGATCGTTCGCGTAGGACACGTCCCCGCGTAGGTGGTCGTGGAACGTGGTCTCGCCGTCGAGGGGCATGGCCAGCCGGATGGTGTGGGGCTCGTCCGAGGCCATGCGGCGCCGGGCCTCGTCCGCCGCGACGCGCCGGCACGTCCCGTCATAGCCCTTGTTCCGCTTCGCAGCGCGCTGGCGCTCGCGGATGGCCGCGACCTGTTCGGGCGTACAGAAGCACGGGTAGGCCGCGCCGCGCTCCACCAGGATGCGTGCGTGCTCGCGGTAGAGCGCGGTGCGTTCGGACTGGCGGTAGGGACCGCAGGGGCCGCCGACATCAGGTCCCTCGTCCCACGACAGGCCGAGCCAGCGCAATGCGTCCAGGATCGCCGCCTCGCTGGTCACAGTGGACCGCTCGCGGTCCGTGTCCTCGATCCGCAGAATGAAGCGACCACCGTTCTTGCGCGCGAAGGCGTAGTTCATCAGGGCGACGTACGCCGTGCCCACGTGCGGGTCGCCGGTCGGGCTCGGGGCGATGCGGACGCGAACCGGGTCGTTCATCGTGGCCACCTCCCTCATCGGACGGGCACGTTCACATGTCCTCGGCGACGAGCGCGCGCACCAGGTCCTTGCAGCGCGCGGACTTGAGCCGCTCGGCCGACAGGATGGTCCGGAGGTCGCGAAGCGCCCGTCCGACGTCATCGTTGACGACCGCGTAACGATACTCGAACGCGGTCGCGACCTCGACGCGGGCGTTGTGCAGGCGCAGGGCCATCGTGGGGGGGTCATCGGTGCCGCGACCCTCCAGGCGCCGGCGGACCTCGGCCATGCTCGGAGGCAACAGGAAGATGCTGACCGCGTCGGGGAACAGGCGCATCAGGGCCCGGCCCCCCTGGAAATCCACCTCGAAGACCACGTCGCGACCCTGGGCCTGCAAGCGCGCCACCTCCGCCCGCGAGGTCCCGTACCGGTGCGCGTGGACCATGGCCCACTCGAGGAACTCGTCAGCCTCGACCATCCGGTCGAACTCGTCCTCCCGGATGAAGTAGTAGTCGAAACCATCCTGTTCCCCCGGCCTGGGCGGCCGAGTCGTGTGCGAGACCGCGAAGGTGCAAGAGGGTTCCTCGAGCAGGAGCCGCCGGATCAAGGTGGTTTTTCCCACACCGGAAGGAGCGCTGATGATCACGAGCAACCCGTCCACGGTTCCTCGCCGCGTCGAGACGGTCGAATCCTAGACCGGAATCGGCGTCCCGGGAAGGGCCTTGATCGTCGGGTCACGGCCGCCGAATCCCCATGGCGCGCTGCGCGCGGGAGTGTGACCGTGCTGGGGTCCGTGACCGTGCCGGTGACCGTGACCGCCTCGGAGTCCCTGCCGGACCCCGGTCTCCCGGCCCCTTGCACACGGCACGACGGTCCCTCTACTGATTCCCGATCACCGCTCGTAACGCCCGGATGCGGTCGCGGATCTCGGCGGCGCGCTCGAACTCTAGGCGGCGGGCGGCCTCCTGCATCTCGCGGCGCAGGCGCTCGATCGTCTTGCCGGCCTCGCGAGGGTCCTCGACCATCCGGCGCAGGTCCGCGGGTCGCTCGACCCCGGCGCGCCGGGCCGCCTCCTCGGCCTGCTCGACGAAGAAGAGACGCCTCGCCACGGTCCGGGGCGTGATCCCATGCGCCTCGTTGTAAGCGATCTGGCGCTCCCGCCGGCGCCGCGTCTCATCCACGGCCCTCTGCATCGAACGGGTGACCGTGTCGCCGTACAGGATGACCGTGCCGTTGACGTTGCGAGCGGCCCGGCCGAACGTCTGGATCAGGGACCGCTCGCTGCGCAAGTACCCCTCCTTGTCCGCGTCCAGGATCGCGACGAGCGACACCTCCGGCAGGTCGAGCCCCTCGCGCAGCAGGTTGATCCCCACCAGGCAATCGAAGACCCCCATGCGCAGGTCGCGGATGATCTCGATGCGGTCCAGGGTGTCCACGTCGGAATGCAGGTATCGCACGCGCACCCCGGCCTCGGCCAGGTACTCGGTCAAGTGCTCGGCCATGCGCTTGGTCAGCGTGGTCACGAGCACCCGCTCCCCGGCCTCCACGCGCGTCTTCACCTCCCCGAGCAGGTCGTCCACCTGGTTCGTCGCGGGGCGCACGTGCACGACCGGGTCCACGAGCCCCGTCGGCCGCACGATCATCTCGATCACCCGGCGAGGTCGTCGCCCCGCTTCGTCCCCGGCAGTCGGCCCGTCGCACAGGCCCAGTTCGTAGTCGCCGGGGGTCGCGGACACGTAGATCGTTGGCCCGCGTCGCGCGTTGAACTCCTCGAAGGTCAACGGACGATTGTCGAGGGCGGACGGTAGACGAAATCCATACTCGACGAGCGTCTCCTTGCGCGAGCGGTCTCCCCGGTACATCCCGATCAACTGGGGCACGGTCAGGTGGCTCTCGTCCAGGACGCATAGGAAATCGCGCGGAAAGTAGTCGAGCAGGCACGGCGGCGGCTCCCCGGGGGCCCGGCCCGTCAGGTGGCGCGAGTAGTTCTCGATCCCCGGGCACGACCCGAACTGCTCCAGGGCCTCGAGGTCCGCGAGCGTCCGCTGTTCCAGCCGCGCCGCCTCCAGGACCCGCCCCGCCTCGTGCAGGGCGCGCACGCGCTCCTCCATCTCCTGCTGGATGGACAGGATCGCGGCCTTCATGCGGTCCTGGGTTGTGACGTAGTGCGTGTTGGGGTAGATGGCGGTCTTCGACAGCGACCGCTCTACCCGTCCCGAGATGGGGTCGAACTCCCGGATCGCCTCGACCTCGTCGCCGAACAGCTCCACGCGCAGGGCCCTAGCCTCCTCATAGGGCGGAAACACCTCGATGACGTCGCCGCGCACGCGGAACGTCCCTCGCTCGAAGGCCTGGTCGTTCCTCGTGTACTGCAACTCGACCAGACGGCGCAGCAGGCGGTCCCGGTCGCACTCGCGCCCGGCCTCCAGGAACTCGATCATCCCGAAGTACGCCTCGGCCGACCCCAAGCCGTAGATGCAGGATACGCTCGCCACGATCAGCACGTCGTCCCGCTCGAACAGGGAGCGCGTGGCCGAGTGGCGCATCCGGTCAATCTCCTCGTTGATCCGCGAGTCCTTCTCGATATAGGTGTCCGACGCCGGGACGTAGGCTTCTGGCTGATAATAATCGTAGTACGAAACAAAATACTCGACCGCGTTCTCGGGGAAGAACTGCTTGAACTCTCCGTACAGCTGCGCGGCCAGCGTCTTGTTGGGCGCGATGACGAGCGCGGGCCGGCCCAGGGCCGCCACCACGTTCGCGATCGCGAACGTCTTGCCCGACCCCGTCACGCCGAGCAGGACCTGGTCTCGCTGCCCCTCGCGCACCCCGCGCACGAGGGCCTCGATGGCCGGCCCCTGGTCCCCCGCCGGCCGATAGTCGCTATGAAGAATGAACATTTCAAGACATCATATACCCGGGCGCTCCTGGTCGGGCCAGAAGCCGGGTGGAGGCGTCCAGGAGCGCTCTATTTCTTCATAGTAGTCAATGACCTTGCGGACATAGTCGCGTTTCTTCGTGTACGACCCCGGATAGAAACTCCTCTTGAACCCGTAGATGATGATGTTCTTGAACTCGCGCGACGTCAGGCCGAAGTGCCGGATCGCCAGCAGCACCTCGCGCGACACGGTCGTGTTCGACACGAGCCGGTTGTCCGTGCACAGGGTGGTCGAGAGCCTCATGGCCCGCATGTCCTTGAAGGCGTGCTGGCTCATGTTCTTCAGGTGCGGATTGGTCTGGAGGTTGCTCGTCAGGCAGACCTCGATGGTGATGCGGCGGTCCGCGATGTACTCGGCCAGGGCCCTCACGTACTCCCCCTTGTCCCGGATGGCCGGGTTGGTGATCATCCGTCGGTTCAGCAGGTAGTACCCGTGCCCGACTCGATCCGCGTGCAGGTCCGTGATCGCCTGGAAGATGGACTCCGGCCCGTAGGCCTCCCCCGCGTGGACCGTCTTCTTCAGGAAGTTCCGGTGCGCATAGTCGTAGGCGTCCCAGTGGTCCTCGGCCGGGTAGCCGCGCTCGCGCCCCGCGAGGTCGAAGCCGGTGATCGGGATGCCCCACCGGTCGCGGATCGCCACCGCCGCCTGGGCCAGTTCCAGCGACGCAAGCCCATAGACCCGGTCGCGCCGCGTGTAAGGATGGACCCGCATGAACTCGCGGTAGTAGGGCGACATGTTCGCGTCGAAGAAGCGTAGGGCGCACACCGTGATGGCGTAGGCGTATTCGGGTTCGCGGCCTTCCCGCACCTCGGGACGGCGATTGGACCGGCGCGTCGCCCGCTCGAGCCCCCGGTCCACGGCCTTCAGCACGTCCTCCATGTGCATGCCCTCGTGGGCGTGCAGTTGCGGGGCGAAGCGCACCTCGAAGTACCGCACTCCTTCCTCGTAGTTGTCCTCGGCCAGTTCGTAAGCGATGCGCTCCAGGGCCTCCGGGTCCCGCATCACCGCGGTCGTGTATGCGAAACCCCGCAGGTACTCGTTCAGGCTCGCGTAGCGGTCCTTGAAGACCAGATCGCGCAGTCCCGCCTCGGTCTCGGAGGGCAACGCGACCCCACGCTCGCGCGCCAGCTCGATGAGGGTCCCGAGCCTCAGCGACCCGTCCAGGTGCACGTGCAGGTCCGTCTTCGGAATGGCCCGCACGAAGTCCTCCGGCGTGGCGATGACTCGTCCGCCTCCATCGTCCCGTTTCGCCCCGATCATTCATCCTCCGGCTTGAGGCCGCGGAACAACCTTCCCGCGGCTCGACACTCGGCCTCGGCGGCCGCCACGATGTGCTCCAGGGTGATCCGCTTCTCGTCCCGCGCCGCCTTGTACGCAGCCCGCACGATGGCGTTCTTGATGTGCCCGCCCGACAACTCGAAACTACGCCCCACCCGGTCCCAGTCAATGTCCGGGTCCACGGGGCACTCCCGCGGGATCAGGGCCTGCCAGATCCGGGCGCGATGCTTCGGGTCCGGAAACGGAAAGCGGATCTTGAACTGGATGCGGCGCTCGAACGCCTTGTCCAGGTTCTTCTCGAGGTTCGTTGTCAAGATCACGATGCCGTCGAAGCGCTCGATCTCTTGCAGGAGCAGGTTGATCTCCATATTCGAGAAGCGGTCCACGGAGGTCTCGACCTTCACGCGCGTCGTGAACAAAGCGTCGGCCTCATCAAACAGCAAGATCGAGTTGTTCGCCCGCGCCGTCGAGAAGATGCGCTCGATGTTCTTCTCGGTCTCGCCGATGTACTTGCTCATCACGCGCGGGATGCTGATCTGATACAGGTTCTGGCCGAGCGCCTCGGCCAGGATCTCGGCCGCGAGTGTCTTGCCCGTCCCGGGTTCCCCGACGAACAGACAGCACAGTCCCCGCCCCGTGGTCAGGCGCCGCCCGAATCCCCAGCGCGTCATGATAAAGGTGCGGTGTCGGGCCGCGTCCAGGACCTCCGCGACGAGTTTCTTCTCCTCCTCCGGCAGGATCAGGTCATCGAGCGTCAGGTGCACCTTGCGCTTCTTCGAGTACTCCTCCATGTCCGCGCGCACCTGGGCCCACGCCCCGGCCGTGAGGTCCGCCTGCGTCACCCGGCCGTCCCCGCGCGCCCCCGCCAGGTCGCGCGCCACGGCCACCGCGTTCGCGATCTGCCCTCCGGTGAACTCGAAGTTCAGGGCGAGCCCCGGGAGGTCCGCATCCTCCGCGAGCGACAGCCCGGCCTTCCTTGCGTGCAGGTCCCACAGGCGCTCCCGTTGAGCCACATCGGGCGCCTCGAAGTCCACCTGGTACGCGATGTAGCGCTCGAGCGACGCGTCCAGTTGCCTCGGGTCGTTCGTCAGCAAGAGCACCACGCCCGGGAACCGTTCGAACCACGAATACACGCTCGGGATGCGCGGGTTCTTCTGCGAGAACAGGGCCTCGCAATGGTCGAGCGCGACCAGCGCCCCCCTCATGCGCGCGTCGCTGAACAGGGCGTCCAGGGTGTCTCGGAAGGCGCCCTCATCCACCGCGAGCCGCGCGGAATCCACGGTCAGGAGCGGCCTTCGCGTCACGGACGCCGCGACCGACGCGAACAGCGACTTGCCGGTCCCCGGCGGCCCGAACAGCCCGATCACCGTCCCCCGACCCGACGGGGGTCCCAGCGACCCCTTCAGGAGGGCCAGGACCTCCTGGAGGACCCGCTCGTCCATCACGAGCGCCTCCGGGCCCACGTCCGGCCACGTCAACATGCACAACGACGCGAGGGCCTTGTCCACGTGCGGCAGGCCCAGGACCAGATGCACCACGCCGTCCGGGACGCGGACCTCGTGGGCGAGCAGGGTGTCGGACGTCGCGTCGCGGGGCAGCGACAGGGTCAGCAGATGCTCGCGAATCAGTCGGCCCTCCGGCGAAAAGAGGTCCCGCGCTCGCAGTCGGTCCAGTCGTTGCTCGTACAGGACCCCGAGCAGGAAATCCACGTCCACGTAATCGAGCAGGACATTGTCCTTGAACCGGGCAATCCGTTTGCGGAAGGAGGCATCGAGCACGGGAACCAGGGCCAGGCGCAGGACCGCGACCTCCTCCTCCGTCAGGTCCAGGCGTCGCGCGAGTGCGGGGAAGGGCAGGGGGGACCCGGCCGCCTCGGCCTCGGCCGCGAGGGCCCGGGCCTCCCGGTCCGCGGCGGACACGAGGTCCCGCAACACCCGTCGCTGCGCGTCGTCCAGGTCCGCCCCGTACGCCTCCGCGGTGCGCAGGTCCACCAGGGCCTCGGCCCAGCGGCACACGGCGTCGAGATACCTGAGGTTCCGTTCTCGCGTGGTCGAGTCCGGCATGTCCGAAGCGCGGGCTTCTGGGTGCGCTTTCATGGCGGAAAGGTAGTCCGTCGGCCCCGATCCGTCAAGGACCGCTGGAAAGAGAGCAATCCGCGCTGTAAGCGCGGATTGCGACCCGGCCGCAGCAGGGGCCCCGGCTCCCAGCGCGAAGCGCTCCGGGAGGCTGTCCCAGTGGGACAGCCGATAGCCGGGGGCCGGCGTGGGGGGTGCGG